>NZ_CP011502.1:2400000-2707309 GCF_001509405.1 Aeromicrobium erythreum | reverse complement strand
CCGCGTTCGTCGTCGGCTTCGTGCTCGCCAACGTCGGCGTCCTCGTCGTCACGGGCGCCGACCGCTGGCTCTGGGTCGCCGTCGCGGCCGTCCTCATGGGCACGGGCGCCGTCGGCGTGCTCGTCGCCGACACCCGCCGTCGGCTGTCGCTGTGGGCGGTGCTCGGTCTCGAGCTGGCCGTGGTGGGCACCGTCGCGCCCTTGTGGTGGACCGCAGCCGTCGCCCTCACCCCGTCGGGCACGGCGGCGACGTCGATGCTCCCGTCGAGCCCGCGCTGGTCCGTCCTCGGCGACGCGCTGCGGCGCGACGACGTGCGCGAGGCCGCGCTCACCAGCGTCGTCGTCGCCACCGCGGCCACCGTCGTCGCGATGCTCGTCGCCGTCCCGGCGGCCTACGCGCTGGCGCGTCGTCGGGTGCGCGGGGGTCGGGCCGTCCCCGTCGTCGTGGTGGGGGTCCTGCTGCTGCCGCTCGTCGCCTTCGCCGGACCGTGGTCGGACACGGCCGACGCCCTCGGCCTGCTCGGCTCCCGCTGGGCGGTCGCGCCGGTCCTGCTGCTCGTCGCCGTCCCGCTGGCCGTCTTCCTCAGCATCCCCGTCCTGCGCGACGCCCCGTGGTCGCTGCGCGACTCGATCCGCAGCGACGGCGCCGACCGCCGGCAGGAGCTGCGCGCGTTCGCCGTGCCGGTGCTGCTGCCCGACCTGCTCGTCGTCGCCGCCCTCGTGTGGGTGCTGTCGGCCCAGGACGTGGTGCTCGGCGCCGCCCTGGGACCCACGCCAGACGCCCGCACGCTGCCCGCCACCCTGCTCCTCGGGCAGGTGCCGCCCGCGCAGGCCGCGGCGGTCGGGCTGCTGTGGCTGCTGCCCGTCATCGTCCTCCTCGCGGTCGCGCCCCGCCGCGTCCGCCGCCTGATCGGAAGGGACCACCCATGACCTCGATGGAGCTGAGGGGCGTGCGCCTGGACGCCCTCGACGGCACGCCGCTGCTCGACGGGCTCGACCTCGTGGTGCCCGACGGCAGCACGACGGCGCTCTGCGGCCCGGCCGGCGCCGGCAAGTCGGCCGTGCTTCGCGTGCTCGTGGGCCTGGAGGAGCAGACCGAGGGCGACGTGCTGCTCGACGACATCGTCGTGAACGCGGTAGGCCCCCGCGACCGTGACCTCGCGCTCGTGCTCCAGGACTACGTGCTCCACCCCCATCTCGACGTCCACGACAACCTGGCCTTCGCGACCCGGCTGCGCCGCGGGTACGACAAGGTGGCGCTCGCGGAACGGATCGACGAGGTCGCCGCCTTCCTCGCCCTCGACTCGCTCCTCGACGCCAAGCCCGCCGAGCTCGAGCCGGCCCAGCGTCAGCGCGTCGCCATCGGCCGTGGGCTCGTGCGCGACGCCCTGGGCTACCTGTTCGACGACCCGTTCAGCGCGCAGGCCGACCGGGTCCGCACGCACGTCCGGTCGGTCACCCTGCAGTGGCAGCGCGACGAGGGTCGGACGTCGCTGTTCACCACGTCGCGCCCCGACGAGGCGCTCACCCTCGCCGACCGCGTGGCCGTCATGCACCGCGGCGTCGTGCACCAGACGGGGACGCCCGACGAGGTCTACGCCGACCCCGCCGACCTCTTCGTCGCCGCCTTCCTCGGGCAGCCCGCGATGAACCTGCTGCCGGCCACGGTCGAGGACGGCCGTCTCGTGACGCCGGTCCTGACCATCCCGCTCGACGCCGCGGCGCGGGACGCCCTCGGCGATCGCAGCCACGTCGTCGTGGGGGTGCGCCCCGAGCACTGCGAGGAGGCGGCACCCGCTGCCGACCCGGCCCCGACCGACGCCCCCCTGACCGCCGGCGCGATCGCGGCCCAGGCCGAGGCCGAGACCAAGGTCGAGGTCGTCGGCGAGGTCGACGACGTCGAGTGGCGCGGCGGCACGCAGCTCGTCTACGTCGGGTACGACCTCGACGACGACGTCCAGGCCATGCTCGAGGACGTCGAGGACGAGCTCGACTTCGACCTCTTCCAGAACTTCTTCGTCGCCGAGTTGCCGGCCGCCGACCGCCGCCGGGCGGGCGACACGGTCCGGCTGGCCGTGCCGCGCTCGCAGGTGCTGGTGTTCGACGTCGCGACCGGCGCGCGCCTGCGCGGGTCGTGAGCGCGCGCCTCGGGACCGTCGCACGGTCCCTGCCGTCCCTCTGGGCCCTGCTGTGCACGGCCGCCTACACGACGCTGTCGCTGCTGCGGTTCCGCCGCTTCGACCCCACCTCCTGGGACAACGCGATCTTCGAGCAGGCGATCCGCGGCTACGCGCACCTCGGACTGCCGATCGTCGACATCAAGGGCCCGGGCTTCAACATCCTCGGCGACCACTTCTCGCCGATCACGGCGCTCGTGGCGCCGTTCTACCGGCTGTGGCCGTCGGCCCAGACCCTGCTCGTCGCGCAGGCCGTGCTGATCGGGGTGTCGGTGCTGGTCGTCAGCCGGCTGGCGGTGCGGCACGCCGGTCCGTGGGCGGGCGCGATGCTCGCCGTCGCCTACGGCATCTCCTTCGGCATCTCCGCGGCCGTGCAGTCGGACTTCCACGAGGTCGCGTTCGGCGCCCCGCTGCTCGCGCTGGCAGGCTCGGCGTACCTCGACCGCCGCTGGAACGCCGTCGTGGGCTGGTCGCTGCCGCTCCTGCTCGTCAAGGAGGACATGGGCGCGACGGTGCTCGTCATCGGGCTCGTGCTCATGCTCGCCGGCGAGCGTCGTCGTGGCACGCTGCTCGCGGCGGCCGGCGTGGTGAGCGCGGCGCTCGTCGTGCTCGTCGTGCTGCCGTCGGTGAACCCCGGCGGCGTCTACGACTACGCGTCCAGCGTCGGGGGCGACCGCGGCGTGGTCGCGACCCTGCTCGACGAGCCGGGTCGCAAGGCCCTCACGGTGCTGGTGACGCTCGCGGTGACCGGTCTGGCGGCGCTCGGGTCGCCCTGGGTGCTGCTCGTGCTGCCGACGTTCGCGTGGCGCTTCGTCGGCGACAACCCGTACTACTGGGGCACCGACTGGCACTACTCGCTGCTCCTCATGCCGATCGTGTTCGTCGCGGCCGTCGACACCATGCGGCGCTACCCGCCCGTGCGGTGGACGGCGGTGCCCGCGCTCGTCGTGTCGCTCGCGCTGCTGCCGTCGACGCCGCTGTGGGCGCTGACCCGGGGGGAGACGTACGAGGTGCCCGACCGCGCGGCGGTCGCCCAGCGCGTGGTCGACATGGTGCCCGACGGCGCGTCGGTCGTGACCGACATCGGCGTCATCACGCACCTCGCCACGGACCACGACGTCTACTGGCTCGGCACGGTCGGCACCGCCCCGCTCCCCGACGGCGAGCCGGAGTACGTCCTGCTCGACCAGTGGGCCGGCGTCGGCTCGCCCCCGGACGCCCGCACCTGGGCCGAGCAGACCTTCGGCGGCACCTGGGTGACCGTCTGGGACGCCGACGGCTACCAGCTCGCCCGCCGCGCCTGAACGCGGTGCCGCTGGGATTGGCCTGCGCTGGGCCGTTGCCGGGTGGTCTCGATACGTCAGGACTTCGCACGTTCGTCCTGACTGCTCGACCGGCGGCGGGTTGCGCTGGTCGAGTGCCTCCACGAGCGCTAGCGAGGGGAGGTGTATCGAGACCACTCTGGGCTGTCGCTGGGGGTTGGGTCGCGCTGGGCCGTTGTCGGGTGGTCTCGATACGTCAGGACTTCGCAAGCTCGTCCTGACTACTCGACCAGCGGCGGGTTCCGCTGGTCGAGTAGCGCGGAGCCGCGAGGGACGAGCGTGCTCCGGGCGTATCGAGACCACTCTGGGCTGTCGCTGGGGGTTGGGTCGCGCTGGGCCGTTGCCGGGTGGTCTCGATACGCAGGACTTCGCAAGCTCGTCCTGACTACTCGACCAGCGGATCCTGCCGCTGGTCGAGTAGCGCGGAGCCGCGAGGGACGAGCGTGCTCCGGGCGTATCGAGACCATTCCAAGCAGACGCTGGTGGTTGGGTCGCGCTGAGCCGTTGTCGGGTGGTCTCGATACGTCAGGACTTCGCAAGCTCGTCCCTGCTACTCGACCAGCGGATCCTGCCGCTGGTCGAGTAGCGCGGAGCCGCGAGGGACGAGCGTGCTCCGGGCGTATCGAGACCACTCTGGGCTGTCGCTGGGGGTTGGCCCGCGCTGATCCGTTGTCGGGTGGTCTCGATACGCAGGACTTCGCAAGCTCGTCCCTGCTACTCGACCAGTGGATCCTGCCGCTGGTCGAGTGCCTCCACGAGCGCCAGCGAGGGGAGGTGTATCGAGACCACTCTGGGCTGTCGCTGGGGGTTGGGTCGCGCTGAGCCGTTGCCGGGTGGTCTCGATACGTCAGGACTTCGCAAGCTCGTCCTGACTACTCGACCGGCGGATCCTGCCGCTGGTCGAGTAGCGCGGAGCCGCGAGGTACGAGCGTGCTCCGGGCGTATCGAGACCATTCCAAGCAGACGCTGGTGGTTGGGTCACGCTGAGCCGTTGTCGGGTGGTCTCGATACGTCAGGACTTCGCAAGCTCGTCCTGACTACTCGACCAGCGGCGGGTTCCGCTGGTCGAGTAGCGCGGAGCCGCGAGGGACGAGCGTGCTCCGTGCGTATCGAGACCACTCTGGGCTGTCGCTGGGGGTTGGCCCGCGCTGAGCCGTTCGCGGGTGGTCTCGATACGGCGACGCGGCGTTCGTTCCTCACGCGCGGCGCCTGCTCGACCAGCGGAGCTGGACGCTGGTCAGGGGTGGGTCATGCTCATGACGTCGAGGGCGGCGTCGAGCTCGGCCTCGGTCAGGTCGCCGCGCTCGACGTAGCCGTCCTCGACCACGACCTCGCGGATCGTCTTGCGCTCCTTGACGGCCTTCTTCGCGACCTTCGCGGCGTTCTCGTAGCCGATGTGGCGGTTGAGGGGCGTCACGACCGAGGGGCTCGACTCCGCCAGCTCGAGGCAGCGCTCGACGTTGGCGGTGATGCCGTCGACGCACCGGTCGGCGAGCACGCGCGAGGTGTTGCCGAGCAGCCGGATCGACTCCAGGACGTTGCGTCCGATGACGGGCAGCTGCACGTTCAGCTCGAACGACCCCGACGCGCCGGCGTAGGTGATGGTCGCGTCGTTGCCGATGACCTGCGCGCAGACCATGAGCGTCGCCTCCGGCAGGACGGGGTTCACCTTGCCGGGCATGATGCTCGACCCGGGCTGCAGGTCGGGCAGGTTGATCTCGCCCAGGCCGGTGCGCGGGCCCGAGCCCATCCAGCGCAGGTCGTTGCAGATCTTCGTGAGGCTGACCGCGACCGTGCGCAGCGCGCCGGACAGCTCGACGATCCCGTCGCGCGCGCCCTGCGCCTCGAAGTGGTCGGTGGCCTCGGTGATCGGCAGGCCGGTGTCGGCGGCGAGGATCTCGATGACGCGCTGCGGGAAGCCGGCGGGGGTGTTGATGCCGGTGCCGACGGCGGTGCCGCCCAGCGGGACCTCGGCGGCCGACGGCAGCGCACGCTCGACGCGGGCGATGCCCTTGCGCACCTGCGCGGCGTAGCCGGCGAACTCCTGGCCGAGCGTCACGGGCGTGGCGTCCATCAGGTGCGTGCGACCCGACTTGACGACCTCGGCGAGCTCCTCGGCCTTGCGCTCGAGCGACTGCGCGAGGTGGTCGAGGTCGGGCAGCAGCTGGTTGACGGTCGACGCCGTCGCGGCCACGTGGATCGACGTCGGGAAGACGTCGTTGCTCGACTGCGACGCGTTGACGTGGTCGTTCGGGTGCACGTCGCGACCGAGCGAGCGGGTCGCGAGCGTGGCGATGACCTCGTTGGTGTTCATGTTGCTCGACGTGCCGGAGCCGGTCTGGAAGACGTCGATGGGGAAGTGCGCGTCGTGGGCGCCGCTGGCCACCTCCTGCGCGGCCGCGACGATCGCGTCCGCGAGGTCGCCGTCGAGGATGCCGAGCTCGGCGTTCGCCCGGGCGCACGCGGCCTTGATCTGCGCGAGCGCCTTGATCTGGGCCGGCTCGATCGGGGTGCCGGAGATCGGGAAGTTCTCGACCGCGCGCTGCGTCTGGGCCCGCCAGAGAGCGTCGGCGGGGACCCTCACCTCACCCATGGTGTCGTGCTCGATGCGCCAGGCCGTGTCGTTCTCGCTCATGCCCCCACGCTAGCGCGAGCCGTCCGGACGGCGACCCGGCCGCCCACCCGCTGAGCGTGACGTTCGCGGGCTGCATCCGCCCCATCCGCCCCGCGAACGTCACGCTCAGCGGGGTGGCGGACGTCGCGAAGGGGTGGGAGGGCGCGGGGGAGGCGGGTTACTGGGCCGAGCGCACCCGCAGGCCCGTGACGGGCACGGTCACCGTCCCCGACGGGTCGGTGAAGAAGTCGTTGCCCTTGTCGTCGACGACGATGAAGGCCGGGAAGTCCTCGACCTCGATCTTCCAGACCGCCTCCATGCCGAGCTCGGGGTACTCGATGACCTCCTGGCTGCGGATGCAGTCCTGCGCGAGCCGGGCGGCGGGTCCGCCGATGGAACCCAGGTAGAAGCCGCCGTAGGCGTCGCAGGCCTCGGTCACCTGCTTGCTGCGGTTGCCCTTGGCGAGCATGACCAGCGACCCGCCTGCCTCCTGGAAGCGTCGCACGTAGGAGTCCATGCGGCCTGCGGTGGTGGGGCCGAACGAGCCCGACGCCATGCCCTCGGGCGTCTTGGCCGGTCCGGCGTAGTAGACGGGGTGGTCCTTGAGGTACTGCGGCATCGGCTCGCCCGCGTCGAGCCGCTCGGCGATCTTCGCGTGGGCGATGTCGCGGGCGACGACGAGCGGGCCGGTGAGCGACAGGCGCGTCTTCACCGGGTACTGCGACAGCTGCGCCCGGATCTCGTCCATCGGCCGGGTCAGGTCGACCTGCACGACCTCACCGCCGCTGATGTCCTCGGCCACGCCGGCGTCGGGCATGTACTGCGCGGGGTCGGTCTCGAGCTGCTCGAGGAAGACGCCCTCGGGGGTGATCTTGGCGCGGGCCTGACGGTCGGCCGAGCACGAGACGGCGATGGCGACCGGGCACGACGCGCCGTGGCGCGGCAGGCGCACGACGCGGACGTCGTGGCAGAAGTACTTGCCGCCGAACTGGGCCCCGATGCCGAAGGACTGGGTGAGCTCGAAGACCTGCTGCTCGAGCTCGACGTCGCGGAACCCGTGCGCGCTCATCGAGCCTTCCGTGGGCAGCTCGTCGAGGTAGTGCGCGGAGGCGTACTTGGCCGTCTTGAGGGCGAACTCCGCCGACGTCCCGCCGATGACGACGGCCAGGTGGTAGGGCGGGCAGGCCGCGGTGCCGAGGCTCTTGATCTTCTCGTCGAGGAACTCCAGGAGCCGTGTGGGGTTCAGGATCGCCTTCGTCTCCTGGTAGAGGAAGGACTTGTTGGCCGAGCCGCCGCCCTTGGCCATGAACAGGAACGAGTACTCCGGCGTCGGCTTCGTGCCGGGGGAGGAGTAGAGCTCGATCTGGGCCGGCAGGTTGGTGCCGGTGTTCTTCTCCTCGTAGGTGGTGAGCGGTGCGAGCTGGCTGTAGCGCAGGTTGAGCTGCGTGTACGCGTCGTGCACGCCGCGGCTGATCGCCTCGGCGTCGTCGGCGCCGGTGAGCACGCCCTCGGACTTCTTGCCCATGACGATCGCGGTGCCGGTGTCCTGGCACATCGGCAGCACGCCGCCGGCGGAGATGTTGACGTTCTTCAGCAGGTCGAGCGCCACGAAGCGATCGTTGCCCGACGCCTCGGGATCGTCGATGATCTTCCGCAGCTGCGCGAGGTGCGCGGGCCGCAGGTAGTGGCTGATGTCGTGCATCGCCTCGGCCGTGAGCCGGCGCAGCGCCTCGGGCTCCACGTGCAGGAACGTGCGGGTGCTGCCGTCGGGGAGCACGACCTCGGAGGTCGAGACGCCCTCGGTCGTGACGAGGCGGTACGGGGTCTCGTCAGGACCCGTCGGGAGCAGGTCGGAGTACAGGAAGTCTGCGTCGGCCACGGGCAGACGATAGCGTCCGCGCTCAGCGCGCGCGGCCGGTCAGCACCCAGTAGTGCTCGGAGCGTCCCTGGAGGTCGACGGGGACGGCGACCGCCCCGACGTCGTCGAGCAGGGCCGCGAGCCGTGCGCGCAGGGGGGCAGAGTCGGCCATCGACCAGACGGCCAGGGTCCCGCCGGGCCGCAGCACGCGGGCGGCGTCGGCGAGACCGTCGGCCGCGTACACGGCGGCGTTCGTCTCGTGCACGAGGAAGTCGGGACCGTTGTCGACGTCGAGCAGGACGGCGTCGAGGGACGCGTCGGGCTGCGCGGCGACGACGTCGCGCACGTCACCGACCGCGACGGTGCAGCGCGGGTCGTCGAGGACGGCCGGGCCGGCCCCGGCGCCTGCGCGCACGGCCGCCACGACGTCGGCGTGCAGCTCGGCGACCACCAGACGCTCGACATCGCCGGCCAGGAGCGCCTGGGCCGTGTAGCCGAGGCCGAGCCCGCCGACGAGCACCTCGCGGGCGCCGAGGTCGAGCACGAGCTCGGCGAGCAGCCGTTCGCTGGACGTCTCGACGTCGTCCATGACGAACACGCCGTTGACCCGCAGCTCCGTGGCACCGTCGGCCCGGACCCGCACCACGACCTCGGCTGCTTCGTCCACGTCAGGGACCCTAGGCCAGACCCACGATGCGGAGCACCATCGCCCGGTCCGGGTGCAGATGACGGCGATGGCGTGCCGAAACGTCGGGGGAGGGGCCTAGCGTCGGGTCATGGCACACACCCACCACGGCATCGACTACATCGAGATCCCGGCGCCCGACCTCGCCGCCGCGCAGCAGTTCTACGGCGACGCGTTCGGCTGGCGCTTCACCGACTACGGACCCGACTACGTCGGCATCCAGCGCGTCGAGGGGGAGGGCGAGGCGGGCGGGTTCGACCCCACCGGCACGCCGTCGACCACCGGTCCTCTCGTCCAGCTCTGGTCGGCCGACCTCGAGGCGACCCGCGACGCAGTCGTCGAGGCCGGCGGCACGGTCGTCGACGACGTGTTCGCGTTCCCCGGCGGCCGCCGCTTCCACTTCACCGATCCCGCCGGCAACCGGCTCGGTGTCTGGAGCGACGTCTAGTCCGCTGGGTGTCCCGCGTCGGGGAGCGTGGTCAGGCGTGCTGGGCGCGCTCGACGGTGCGGACGATCGCCTCGACGATCTGGTCGTAGAGCTGGCTCGGGAGGTCGTGGGCCATGCCCTCGATCTCGACGTGCTCGGAGCCCCGCAGCGCCGCGGCCGTCGCCTTCCCGCCGGACCGGTGGACCAGCGGGTCGCGCGTGCCGTGGATGACGGTGGCGGGGACGTCGAGCCTGGCGAGGTCGGCCGTGCGGTCGGGCTGGGTCAGGATCGCCATCACCTGGCGCGTCACCCCGCTCGCCGACCAGCCGCGGTCGTAGGTCTCGTAGGCGCGGTCGCGCGCGAACTCGGGGTCGGTCGGGTAGTCCGGCGACGCGATCATCTGGGTGCCTCGCAGCGAGCGCTCCACGTACTCGTCGCGCGTGTGGCCGGCCTTGCTGAGCAGGGCGGGCAGCAGCTTGGGGTTCTGGTAGCCGACGGTGCGCCGGCCCGTGGTCGACATGATCGACACGAGCGAGCGCACCCGCTCGGGGTGCGCCACCGCCATCGTCTGGGCGATCATGCCGCCCATCGAGACGCCCACGACGTGCGCGGCCTCGACGTCGAGGTGGTCGAGCAGCCCGAAGGCGTCGTCGGCGAGGTCGCCGATCGTGTACGGCGGCGTGGTGAGGCCGACCAGCGCCTTCGCGAGGTCGATCCGGCTCACGCGGTGCTGGCGCAGCTTGGTGGAGCGGCCGGTGTCGCGGTTGTCGTAGCGCACGACGAACAGCCCGTGCGCGACGAGCTGCTCGCAGAACGCGACGTCCCACCACCCCATCGGGCCGCCGAGGCCCATGACCAGCAGCACGGGAGGGTCGGCGGGGTCGCCGAACGTCTCGTAGCAGAGGTCGATGCCCGACGGCAGGTGCGCGAACTGTTCTCCGGAGCCGGCCATGCAGGTGATGGTACGAGGAGTCGGGGGCTGGGGCAGGCCGGACGAGACCGGATACGGTCGTCGACGTGGCCACGCCCGAGGAGATCGTCCGCTTCGACGAGGTCGAGCCCCCGCCCGGGGCGTCACCGTGGGTCGAAGGGGCCGGGCCCGGACGCGACGTCGTCGTGGTCGAGCCCGACCCTGCCTGGACCGAGCAGGCTGCCCGGCTCGTCGACACCGTGGAGGCTGCGCTCGGCAGGACCGCCGTGAGCGTCGAGCACGTCGGGTCGACGTCGGTGCCGGGCCTCGCGGCCAAGCCGCTGCTCGACCTCCTCCTCGTGGTGCCCGACCCCGACGACGAGGACGCCTACGTGCCGGCGCTGGAGTCGCAGGGCTTCCGGCTCGTGGTCCGTGAGCCGTGGTGGCAGGGCCACCGTCTGCTGCGCCACCACGACACGCGCACCAACCTGCACGTCTTCCACGCGGACGGCGCGGAGGTCGCGCGCATGCGGATGTTCCGCGACTGGCTGCGCACCCACCCCGACGACCGCGACCTCTACGCCGACGCCAAGCGCGCCGCGTCGGCGGCGGCGCGCGACGCCGGCGAGCACGTCATGCAGTACAACGCCCGCAAGCAGGACGTGGTGCGCGCGATCCACGCCCGCATGTTCGCGGCGCACGGGTACCCCGTCTGACGCCGGTGCTCAGGAAGGTCTGCGGAACAGCGCGGTGAGCAGGAACGCCTCGCCGAAGCGACCCGTGCCCCGCTGCTCGCGCATGGGGCGGACCTCGACGGGCTCGAGGTCGTCGAAGATCCACCGCAGGTCGTCGGCGGTGAACGCGATCCCGCCCTCGAGCCCGCCGCGCAGGTAGAGCTGTTCGTCGGGCGCCCCCGTGCCCATGAAGCCGTCGTGGAAGCACACGACGCCGAACCAGCCGCCGGGAGCGAGCACGCGGTCGAGGAGGCGCCGGTAGGCGACGCGACGGTGGGGCGGCAGGTGGTGCAGGCAGCCGGAGTCGTACACGAGCTCGTAGGGCCCGGCGAGCACGTCGCCGACGCCGCCGAACGCGTCGCCCACGTGGTACCGCGGCGACGCGTTGGCGTGGTCCTCCTGCTCCCGCGCCCACGCGACCGCGGTCGCCGAGAGGTCGACGGCATCGACGGCGGCGCCGACGGACGTCAGGTAGCGGCTGTTGCGGCCCGTCCCGCAGCCGAGGTCGAGGGCGCGTCGGGGCCGCACCTCGCCCGCCTCGACCCAGGCGGCCAGGTTCTCGTCAGGGGCGTCGACGAAGAACGGCACGGGCCGGGACCGGTCGGTGTAGAAGTCGTCCCACCAGGCCGCGCCGGCGCCGTCGGTCCAGCGGTCGGCGGTCGACGTGAACAGGTCGTCCATGAGCGCGAGCACGTCGTCGACACTGCGCACGTGCCGCGCCCGTGGTCGCTCCTGCACCTCGACGCCCGACGTCGGCTCAGCGCTCGTAGTCGATGGCCGAGTAGGCCTTGAGCTTCGTCAGCTGGTGCTCGCTGGTGATCTTGCGGATCGTGCCGCTGCGCGAGCGCATCACGAGCGACTCGGTGAACGCCTTGCCCTTGGCGTAACGGACGCCGTCGAGCAGCTCGCCGTCGGTGATGCCGGTGGCGACGAAGAAGCAGTCGTCGGCGACGACGAGGTCGTCGGTGAGCAGCACCCGGTCGAGGTCGTGCCCGGCGTCGATCGCGCGCTGGCGCTCGTCGTCGTCGGTGGGCGCGAGCCGACCCTGGATGACACCGCCGATCGCCTTGATGGCGCAGGCCGTGATGATCCCCTCGGGCGTGCCGCCCGTGCCGACGAGCAGGTCGACGCCGGTGTCGGGGCGCGCCGCGACGATGGCACCGGCCACGTCGCCGTCGCTGATGAACTTGATGCGCGCACCCGCGTCGCGGATCTCCTGCACCAGGGCGGCGTGGCGGGGCCGGTCGAGCACGCAGACGGTGACGTCGCTGTTGCTGATGCCCTTGGCCTTGGCGACGAGGGCAATGTTCTTGGACACCGGGAGGCGGATGTCGACCTGGTCGGCGGCCTCCGGGCCGGCCACCAGCTTCTCCATGTAGAAGACGGCCGACGGGTCGTACATGGACCCGCGGGGCGCGACGGCCATGACCGAGATCGCGTTGGGCATGCCCTTCGCGCACAGGGTCGTGCCGTCGATCGGGTCGACCGCCACGTCGCACTCGGCGCCGGAGCCGTCGCCGACCTGCTCGCCGTTGAACAGCATGGGCGCCTCGTCCTTCTCGCCCTCGCCGATGACGACGACGCCGTCCATGGTGACGGTGTTGATGAGGCTCCGCATCGCGTTGACGGCGACGCCGTCGGCGCCGTTCTTGTCGCCGCGCCCGACCCAGCGACCGGCGGCCATGGCACCGGCCTCCGTGACACGGACGAGGTCCAGGGCGAGGTTGCGGTCCGGGGCTTGGGCGGCGGGCTGCAGGCTTTCCACGCTCCGCACCCTACCGGCGTCGGCGCCGGTCAGAGGCCGTGCACCTGCACTTCGCTCGCCTTGACCACCAGGTGGACGCGTCGACCGGGCTCCAGGAGCAGGTCGGCGACGGCGTCGACCGTCACGTCGGCACTGACGACGTCGGTGCGCACGAGTGCTCGCCGACCACGCGGCTCGACGGCCGTGACCGTGGCCGGCCAGACGTTGCGGGGGCTGCCGGCGGGCGCCTCCAGGTGCACGGCGACGGCGGCCGGGTCGAGCACGGCCACCGCGGGCGCCCCGGCCGGGGGCGTGGAGCCGGAGGCGTGGACGACGAGTCCCTCGGGCGTGTGCAGGCCCGGTGACGTCGCCGTGCCGCGCAGCAGGTTGAGCCCGGCGAGCTCGGCGGCGAAGACGCTGCGCGGCTGCTCGAGCACGCGCTGGGTGGGGCCGACGTCGACGACGCGGCCGTGCTCGACGACGGCCAGCGTGTCGGTGAGCAGCAGGGCGTCCAGCACGTCGTGGGTGACGAGCACGGCGGTGCGGCCGGCGTCGCGACGTCGACGCAGCACCTGCGCGAGGATCGTGCGCAGCTGCGGGACGACGGCGGCGTCGAGCGCGGCCATCGGCTCGTCGAGCAGCAGCACGCCAGGATCGGGGGCGAGAGCGCGCGCGAGGGCCACCCGCGCTGCCTGCCCGCCCGACAGCGTGCCGGGCCGCCGGTCGGCGAGGTCGGTGCACCCGAGCTCGGTCAGCCGGTCGTGGGCGATCCTCTCCGCCTCGGCGCGCGAGGCCCCACGGCTGCGCGGCCCGAAGGCGACGTTCGCGACGACGTCGAGGTGGGGGAACAGCAGCGGCTCCTGCGCGAGCAGCCCGACCCCGCGTGCGTACGGCGGCGTCCACCGACCCGTCGCGGTGTCGACGAGCACGTGGCCGTCGACCTCGAGGCGGGCGTGCGGGGGTCGCAGCGTGCCGGCGAGCGCCGCGAGCACGGTCGACTTGCCTGCGCCGTTGGGTCCGACCAGCCCCAGCGTGCTGCCGGCGGCGACGTCGAGCGCGAGGTCGACGTCGCGCTCGGGCACCTGCAGGCGCAGCGCGATGCTCATGAGCGACCCTCGCGGCCGCGCACGAGCACGATGACGAGCACGGCCACCACGACGAGCAGCAGGGAGAGCGCGACGGCGGCGTCGGGGTCGGTCTCGCGCTGCAGGTAGATCTCGAGCGGCAGCGTCCGCGTGACCCCCTGCAGGCTGCCCGCGAAGGTGATGGTGGCACCGAACTCCCCGAGCGCCCGCGCGAAGGCGAGGACCGCGCCCGACACAAGTCCGGGCAGGACGAGCGGCAGGCTGACCCGGCGCAGCACGGTCGAGGGCCGGGCCCCGAGCGTCGCCGCGACGGTCTCGTAGCGGTGCCCGGCGGTGCGCAGGCTGCCCTCGAGGCTGATGACCAGGAAGGGCAGCGCCACGAACGTCTGGGCGAGGACCACGGCCGTGGTCGAGAACGCGACTTGCACGCCGAGCACCTCGAGGCTCGACCCGAGCAGGCCGCGGCGCCCGAAGGTCGCGAGCAGGGCGATGCCGCCGACGACGGGCGGCAGGACGAGGGGCAGCAGGACGAACGCGCGCAGCAGGGCCTGCCCCGGGAACCGGGTGCGGGCGAGCACGAACGCCATCGGCACGCCCAGCAGCACGCAGAGCACGGTGGAGGCCGCGGCGGTGCGCAGGCTGAGCCACAGCGCCGCGCGCGACGACTCCGACGTCAGCAGCGCCGGGAGGTCCGACCAGTCGACGCGGGTGAGCAGCGCGACGACGGGCACGACCACGAGCGCGGCACCGAGCGCCGCGGGCAGCCAGACCCACCGGGGGAGGTCGCCGGCCGTGCGCTGGGTGCGTCGGGCCCCCGTGCCCCGCTGCACGTCGGGCGCGAGCGGCGCGCCCCCAGGGCTCACGGTCGGGCGAAGCCGGCCGCGCGCAGCACCTTCTGGCCCTGCGAGCCGGTCACCAGCTCGACCCAGTCGCGGGCCAGGCTGGGCTGCTTGGCGTCCGAGAGCACCGCGATCGGGTAGGTGTTGACGACCTGTGAGGCCTGCGGCACGTCGACGGTGCGGACGTCGTCGCCGGCGCCCTTCGCGTCGGTCACGTAGACGAGCCCGGCGTCGGCCTCGCCCGACGTCACCTTCGTGAGCACGTCGGTGACCGACTGCTCCTCGCTGTCGGGCGCCAGCGTGACGCCGGCGGCGGTGGCGAGCTTCTGCGCGGCGCTGCCGCAGGGCACCTGCGGCGCGCAGACCACGACGTCGAGGTCGGGGTCTGCGAGGTCGTCGAGCGACGTGACGTCGCCCGGGTTGTCCGGAGGCGTGACGATCACGAGCGTGTTCGACGCGAAGTCCTGGGGGTCGCCGGCCACGAGGTCGTCGCCGACGAGCGTGTCCATGTTCTTCTCGTCGGCGGAGGCGAAGACGTCCGCGGGCGCGCCCTCGCTGATCTGCGAGACGAGGTCGGAGGAGCCGCCGAAGCTCAGCTGCACGGTGACGCCCTCGTTCGCGGCCTCGAACTCCTTCGCCAGCTCGGTGAAGGTGCCCTTGAGCGACGCCGCGGCGTAGACGACGAGCGTGCTGTCGACGTCGGCCCGCGGGTCGACGGCGTCGTCGTTGCCGCACGCGGCGAGGGGGAGCAGCAGGGCAGCGGCGGCTGCGGCGGTCGCGAGCCTCTTCATGACGAGACCTCCAGGGAGACGTTGGTGGACTTGACGGTCGCCCAGGCGACGCTGCCGGGCTCGAGCCCGAGCGCCTCGACGGACTCACGGCTGACGAGGGAGACGACGCGGTACGGGCCGCAGACCAGCTCGACCTGCGCCATCACCGTGTCGGTGGTGATGCGGGTGACGATCCCGCGCAGATGGTTCCGGGCGCTCGTGTGCTCGGGCCCGTGGTCGGGCGTCGCCGCGTGCTCGGCGGCGAGACGCGCCAGCTCGGTGCCCTCGATGCCCGCCCGGCCGTCGACGTCGACCGGGCTGAACCGACCCTGCTGCTGCCAGCGACGTAGGGTGTCATCGCTGACGCCGATCAATGCTGCGGCGTCGGAGAGCTTGTGCACGACCATGCTGCGGAGCGTAGCCGCACTCGCGGCCGTGTGCCGATGAACGGGCCGCGTCTGCGGCGAGATCACTTCCTGGAGGACGCATGGCCGGCTCGAGTCGCGGCAACCCGAAGCTCGGCGACATCATCCGGTCGGTCGGCGTGCTCGGTGTCGGCCTGCTCGTCGTCTGGGGGGTGGCGCACCTCTTCTACGGCAACGCGCCGAAGGAGCCGCAGGTGCCGGCGGTCGACTACGCGGCGGTGCTGCCCGGGGCCGAGCGCGAGACGGGCGCCGACCTGCTCGCGCCCACGTCGCTGCCCGAGGGCTGGAAGGTGACGTCGTCGCGGGTGCGTGAGGAGGTGTGGAGCCTCGGCACGCTGACCGACGACCAGCGCTTCATCGGCATCCAGCAGGCGCCGGGCGCCGAGGAGGCCACGGTCGAGGAGCTGGTGCCGGGCAGCGAGCGCGTCGACGAGGTCGAGATCGGCGACCAGACCTGGACGCGCTGGTCGTCGCCCGACGACGAGACCACGTACTCGCGCGTGGTCCCGGGGCCGCGGGAGGACACGACCGCCGTCGTGACGAGCGACGTCGACCGCACGACGCTCGAGCGCTACGTCGCGTCGCTGTCCTGAGCCTCGTCGTCACCGCGGGCGGCGCGGTCGAGGCGCTCGCGCGCGCCGTCGAGCCAGCGCTGGCACACGGTGGCGAGCTGCTCGCCGCGCTCCCAGAGCGCGAGCGACTCCTCGAGGCCGACGCCGCCGGTCTCGAGGCGCTGCACCACGGACACCAGCTCCTCGCGAGCCTGCTCGTAGGAGAGGTCGAGGGTGGTGTCGGGCTCGGGCTCAGTCGGCATGCGGGGTCTCCTCGGTGCGGTCGGTCGTGACGTGGGCGCTGCCGTCGGCGAGGCGCACCACGAAGGCGGCGGGCACGTCGGCCACGGAGGTGAGCACGTGCCCGTCGGTGGTCTGCGCGACCGCGTAGCCGCGCTCGAGGGTGGCGAGCGGCGACAGCGCCCGCACGCGCGCGAGGTGGTGCCCGACGGTGTCGTGCTCACGGTCGAGCCGGTGCCGCAGGGCGCGGTCGGCGCGCTCGCGCAGGTGGGTGAGCGCGTCGTGCTGCGCGTCCACGAGCACGTGCGGCGCGGCGAGGACGGGGCGTGAGCGCAGCTGCGCCAGCCCGTGCGCCTCGCGGTCGACGAGGGTCGTGACCGCCCGACGCAGCCGCGAGCGGGCGTGGGCGAGCCGGTCCTGCTCCTCGGCGGCGTCGGGGACCACGCGCTTGGCGGCGTCGGTGGGCGTGGAGGCGCGGACGTCGGCGACGAGGTCGAGCAAGGGCGTGTCCTGCTCGTGGCCGATGGCGCTGACCACGGGCACCCGGCAGGCGTGCACCGCGCGCACGAGCGACTCGTCGGAGAACGGCAGGAGGTCCTCCAGCGACCCTCCGCCGCGGGCCACGACGAGCACGTCGACCTGGGGCGCGAGCTCCTGCACGGCGGCCACGACGTCGCGCGCCGAGCCGGCCCCCTGCATGAGGGCGTGCCGGACGACGAACCGGACGCCCGGCCACCGCAGGCGGGCGTTCTCGAGCACGTCGCGCTCGGCGGCCGAGGCGCGTCCGGTGACCAGCCCGACGGTGCCGGGCAGGAACGGCAGCGGCTTCTTGAGCCGGACGTCGAAGAGCCCCTCGGCGGCGAGCAGCTGCTTGCGTCGCTCGAGCTGGGCGAGCAGCTCGCCCTCGCCGGCGGGTCGGATCTCGCGCACCTGCAGGGTGAGCGAGCCGTTCGGCTCGTAGAACTCCGGCCGCGCGTGCACGACCACCCGCGCGCCCTCGGTGACGGGCGCGGCGGACGCGTCGAGGACGGACACGTGGCAGGTGGCGCGGATCGAGAGGGTGGCCCGCAGGTCGCGGAGGACGAGGAAGCAGACGCCGGGCCGTCGGGTCAGCTGCGCCACCTCGGCCTCGACCCAGATCGCCCCCAGCCGCCCCACCCATTGCCCGATCAGCGTCGACACCTGCCGCAGGGGCGCGGGGGAGTCCGCCGTCGTGTCGAGCGCCATGCGCCTCAGCCTAGGAGGTGGGAGATTCCCAGGTCGCCCTGGGAATCTCCACCGGGCACGGTTTCCTCAGCGGAGCACGGAATGCTCTCCGTGCTCCGCTGAGATTCCCGTGCCTCGACGAGGCGGTCGGCGGCTGGCGGGGTCGCGCCGACGGGCTCGCGGTCTGTCGCCGGTCGGTACGATGCACCTATGACGACCCACGTGGACCTCGGCATGCCCCCCGTCGGTGGGAGCGTGCTCCTCGCCGACCCGCGCGGCTACTGCGCCGGCGTGGACCGCGCGGTCATCACCGTCGAGAAGGCGCTCGACCTCTACGGGGCGCCGGTGTACGTCCGCAAGCAGATCGTCCACAACAAGCACGTCGTCAACACGCTGGCCGAGCGCGGAGCGGTGTTCGTCGAGGAGCTCGACGAGGTGCCCGAGGGCGCCACGGTCGTGTTCTCCGCCCACGGCGTGTCGCCGATGGTGCACGAGCAGGCCGCCGAGCGCGGTCTCAAGACGATCGACGCCACGTGCCCACTCGTCACCAAGGTCCACCACGAGGCCCGCCGTTTCGCCGCCGAGGACTACCGCATCCTGCTCATCGGACACGCGGGCCACGAGGAGGTCGAGGGCACTGCGGGCGAGGCGCCCGAGCACATCACCCTCGTCGAGAGCCCGGACGACGTCGACGCGCTCGAGTTCCCCGAGGGCACCCGGCTGTCGTGGCTCTCGCAGACCACCCTGAGCGTCGACGAGACGATGGAGACCGTCCGCCGGCTGCGCGAGAAGTTCCCGCAGCTGGAGGACCCGCCGTCCGACGACATCTGCTACGCCACCCAGAACCGCCAGGTCGCGGTCAAGGAGATCGCGAAGGACGCCGACCTCGTCATCGTCGTCGGGTCCTCGAACTCCTCGAACTCGGTGCGCCTGGTCGAGGTCGCGCTCGAGGCGGGCGCGTCGGCGTCCTACCGCATCGACGACGTCAGCGAGCTCCAGGAGGAGTGGCTCGACGGTGTCGAGACCGTCGGCGTGACGTCGGGAGCCTCGGTGCCCGACGACCTGGTCCAGGACGTCCTCACCTACCTCGCCGAGCACGGCCACCCCGACGCGGCCGCCGTGCGCACCGCCGACGAGACCCTCACCTTCGCCCTCCCGCCCGAGCTGCGCCGCGACATGAAGGCCGCCGGCAAGGTCTGAGACCGACGTGGTGGGCGGATGAGCAGACGGACCAGCACGGCCGCCCTGCTCCTCGCCGGCGACGAGGAGTACTGGCGGGCGTCCGGATGGCACCGCGGCGACGCGCCGGTCCGGTGGGGCTCGGTGTCGAAGGTCCTGACGGCCGGGCTGGCCCACGCGATGGTCGAGCGCGGCACGTGGGCCTGGGACACGAGGGTCGAGGAGGTGCTTGACTCGACGTCGCCGATCACCGTGGCCGAGCTCGTCCGGCATCGGTCGGGGCTGCCGCGCACTGCGCCAGGTCAGCGCCGCGAGCTCCTCGATCCCTACCGGCGGTGGACGCGAGAGCGGTTCGATCACGACGTGCTGCCCGAGCTCGACGCGCTCGTCGACCAGCGTCGTCGGGTGGTGGGCGAGTACTCCAACCTCGGCTACGCGGTGCTGACGCGGATGCTGAAGGAGGTCGGCGGACCGTGGCTGGAGCAGGTGCGGAGCACGCTCGTCGAGCCGGCCGGTCTCGACCCGACCGCGTTCGACGTCGCCCGGAGGACCGGTGAGCGTGACGACGTCGTCGAGGCGCTGAGCATCTGGGGCCGCCCCCTCGACGAGTGGGTGATCGGCGACGGCCCGTTCGTCGGGGCGGCGGGTCTCGTGGCCACCCTCGACGACATGGCGGCGCTCGTGCGGGCCTCGGCCGACGGCGGCCTGCTCGATCCCTCTCGGCAGCCCCACGCATGGCGGGTGGACGACGGCCTGGCCGTCCACCACGGCGCTCTCATGCGCTGCGGTGCGGTGGTGGCGTGGCGTCCCGCCACAGGGATCGTGGGGGTGGCCAGCGCCGTCGGCGGACGGGCGGCCTTCGCCGACCGAAGGGCGGCGGACGTGCTGGACCAGCTGGCGTCCGCAGCGGCGTCTGAGGAGGGGGAGATGTCATGAGCGAGCACCGCATGGCCTGGCTGGTGACCACCGACGACGCGGTGGCGGTCGGCGACCCGTGGCGCGATCACGTGCTGCTCACGACCGAGGGGCTCGTGCACCGACGGCTCGACGTCGATGCCGAGGCGATGGTCGACGAGGCGACGTGGTCGTGGGCCGACGTCACCGACCTGCTCGTGTCCGCGCCGACGAGTCGCACGTCGAAGCCCGGACTCTGGGCCTTTCTCAGGGCTGCGGCAGCTGAGGCCACAGGTTGGGGCAGCACCCTGTCGTCGGTCGAGGTGGCGGTGCGCATCGTTCATGCCGATGGCACCGACGCGCTGCTGCTCCTCGACGGCCACACGGGGGGCGGGTACCCCGCCGAGGACCAGGAGGAGGCGCACGCCATGTTGCGGCGCGTGCTGGAGGACCCCGGCACTCTCCCGCAGATTCGGAACCTCATCGCCCAGCCTGACGCGTGAGGTGGGCGATGAGGTTCCGAAACGGGGCTAGCGGCGGTCGGGTCGCACCACCAGCGCGGTGCCGCCACCGCGACGCTGCGGCTCGGCGACGGCGGTGAGGCGGCCGCGGCGGTCCTGCTCGATCGCAGCCACCGCGCCGATCTCCGCCTGCGACGTGAACGCGTCGCCCGACGGCGTCAGCTGCTGGCCGAAGGGGGCGAGCAGCCCGCCGTACTGCTCGATGAAGGCCGGCTCGGCGGGCGTGACGGCCGCGTTGCGCTGCGACGCGCGTGGCGCGGCGACCGCCTGCGGCAACGTCATGCCGAGGTCGATGCGGTTGAGCAGCACCTGCAGCACCGTCGTGATGATGGTGGCACCGCCCGGTGAGCCGACCACGTACTTCACCCGGCCGCGGTCGAGCACGATCGTCGGCGACATCGACGAGCGCGGCCGCTTGCCGGGCTCGATCCGGTTCGGGTCCTTCGGGTCGTACACGGCCGTGAAGTCGGTGAGCTCGTTGTTGAGCAGGAACCCGCGCCCCGGCACCGTGATCGCCGAGCCGCCGGTCTGCTCGATGGTCAACGTGTAGGACGCGGCGTTGCCCCAGCGGTCGACGACCGAGAGGTGGGTGGTGGAGATGTTCTCGGTGTCCGGCTTCTCCTCGGCGGCCCGGGTGGTGCAGGGGTCGCCGTCGAGCGCTCCCGCCGCCACCGGCCGCTGCGACGCCTGCGTGGGGTCGATGGAGCAGGCCCGCGAGTCGGCGAAGCGCTGGCTGAGCAGGGTGCGGACGGGGACGTCGGGGACGTCGCCCACGTACGCCGCGCGGTCGGCGAACGCCCGCGCCGACGCCTCGAGGAACAGGTGCAGCGACGAGCCGAGGCGGGCGCCGCCGCCCAGGCGGTAGCCCTCGAGGATGTTCAGCGCCTCGCCGACGGCGATGCCGCCCGACGACGACGGGGCCATGCCGTACACGTCGAGACCGCGGTACCGCGCGTGGGTCGGCGCCTGGCGGTCGACCCGGTACGTCGCGAGGTCACGCTCGGTCAGGGAGCCGGGAGGTGCCGGCAGGTCGGACGCGGGGTCCTTCGGCGGCGCCTGGACCGTGCGCGCGACGTCGCGGGCGACGGACCCGGTGTAGAAGGCGCGCGGCCCCTTCGCCGCGATCAGCGACAGCGTGCGGGCCAGCTCGGGGTTGCGGAAGGTGCTGCCGACCTGGGGCGCGTCGCCGCCGGGCAGGAACAGCCGGGCGGTGTCGGGGAAGGCCGCGAACCGGTCCTTGTTGTCGAGCGTCTGGCTGCGGAACGTCCGGTCGACCATGAACCCCCGCTCGGCGAGCTTGATGGACGGGGCGAGCGCCTGGCGCAACGACCAGCGACCGTGGTCGCGTAGGGCGGCCTCCCAGGTGGCGGGGGTGCCTGGCACGCCGACGGCTACGCCGGAGGAGACGAGCTCGGGCGTGAACCGGTACGGCTTGCCGGTGGAGGGGTCGATGAATGCGTCGCGCGTGATGCCGGCGGGCGCGGTCTCGCGACCGTCGATGGTGCTGACCTTCTTGCGCTTGGCGTCGTAGTAGACGAAGTAGCCGCCGCCCCCGATGCCCGCGCTGTACGGCTCCGTCACACCGAGCGCGGACGCGGTGGCGACCGCGGCGTCGGCCGCGTTGCCACCGCGACGCAGCACCTCCAGACCCACCTTCGAGGCCTCCGCGTCGACGGAGGCCACGGCACCGCCGGACCCGTAGGCGGTCGGCGACGCCACAGGTGGTCGCGACGGCCGCGGCCCGGCGTCGGCGGGTGTCGTGGTGGCGACGAGCGCGCTGGCCGCGAGAGCTCCTGCGGCGAGCCCGGTCACGGCGCGGACGGTCAGTCGTGCGGTCATGGTGCGGCCTCTTCCCCCGAGGACGGCCCGGTGCGGGCCCGGTCCGCCCCACGGTAGGCAGTAGGTCGGACACGGGCAACTGGTCCCCACGGTCCCGCATCGGTCCTACGCTGGGCCCGACCCCAGGAGGAGATCATGAACGAGCTGCACCTGACGACCACGCTGGAGCCGCGTGGGCCCGCCGCCGCGATCGTCCTGTCCGACGAGCAGGTCGCCGTGCTCGGTGACGCGAAGGCCTTCCCCGTGGTCGTGACGATCGGCGCCTCGACCGCGCGCCTGCGGCTCGCCCGCATGGGTGGCGAGAACCTCGTGGGCCTCAGCAAGGCGGCGCGCGCCGAGCTCGGTGTGGAGGTGGGGCAGGAGGTCGACGTCGTGCTGCGCCCCGACGACGCGCCGCGCGAGGTCGAGGTGCCTGCGGCCCTGGCCGAGGCGCTCGACGCTGCCGGTCTGCGGGCCGCTTTCGACGCCCTGGCCCCGTCGCGACGCAAGGAGCACGCTCGCAGCGTGGCCGACGCGAAGGGTGACGACACCCGCGCGCGCCGCGTGCAGAAGGTGCTCGACGCCCTCAGCGGCTGAGCATCGCGACGATCGTGAAGCTGGCCGCGAGCCGCTCCGGTCGGTCGGTGAGCCGGTGCTCGCCCGGGAGGTCGGGGTGCGGCGACATGAACCCGGGCAGCGGCACCCAGGGCACGGAGTCGTGCTCGAGGACGGTCTCCAGCGTCATCCCGTGGGCGAGCAGCGCGGTGAGGATCTCGGCGAGGCCGTGCGACCACTCGTGCGACGGCAGCCCCGGCAGCGAGTGGTCGTCGGGGTCGACGTAGGACGCGGTGTCGGTGAAGACCAACGGCCGCACGTGCTCGGCGTACGGGTAGACCATCTCGATCCGCCCGTCGACGACCTCGAGCGTGCCGAGCATCGGGTGGCAGTCGCGGAAGACCAGGCGTCCACCCGGGCGCAGCAGCGCCGCGACGGTGGCCGCCCAGCGGTCGATGCTCGGGAGCCAGCACACGGCGCCGATACCGGTGTAGACGACGTCGAAGGCGCCGCGTCCCAGGACGTCGGGCGCGGCGTGCACGTCGGACTCGACGTAGGTGATCTCGGCACCGACGTCGGCCGCGAGGCGTCGGGCCTCGTCGAGGGAGGCGGGGGAGAGGTCGAGGCCGGTGACGCGTCCGCCGAGCCGGTGCAGGCTGAGGGTGTCGGTGCCGATGTGGCACTGCAGGTGGACGACGTCGAGCCCGGTGATGTCGCCGAGCCGCGGCTGGTCGAAGCGGACGACGTCGCTGATGGCGTGCGGGTCGCGGCGGTACCGGTCGAGGTCGTAGGACGTCGAGGCGGCGTGTCGCGCGGCGCGGCTGTCCCACATGGCTCGGTTGAGCCGCTGGTACTCCTCCACGTCAACGCATCCGGCGGGTGCGGCGGGGGTGGTGCGGGTCGAGGAGGATGCGCGCGACGATGGTCAGCAGCGCGAGCCCGTGGCCCACGAGGAGCGTGACGCCCCGGTCGATCGTGCCGGTGAGCGTGCGACCGAACCAGCCGGTGCCCTCCGGCAGCCCCGCGACCTCGACCGCGTCGGGCGACAGCGCGGCCGCGAGCCCCACGCACACGACCAGCAGGATCGGTGGCAGCACGCCTGCGGGCAGCAGCGAGCGGACGTCGATCGCGAGCGGCACGGTGACCGCGGTGAGCACGAAGCCCACCGAGAACACCGCACCGAGCCGACCGTCGGTGCTGACGTCGAGCAGCGTGACGAGCAGCAGCGCCACGAACG
Organism: Aeromicrobium erythreum; assembly: GCF_001509405.1. Taxonomy (NCBI): domain Bacteria; kingdom Bacillati; phylum Actinomycetota; class Actinomycetes; order Propionibacteriales; family Nocardioidaceae; genus Aeromicrobium; species Aeromicrobium erythreum. The sequence goes on along the minus strand of NZ_CP011502.1, from coordinate 2,683,519 downwards.
CGAGCAGGATCGTCCGGCGGGCCCCGACGTCGTTGGGGGCCAGCCCGACGCGTGTGGTTGCCACGGTGGCGGCCATGGACCCGACGCTAGGCCATGACGCCGACAGAACCGTGGCAACGCGCTGGAACGGCGGGCGTCAGGCGTGTCCGGGCGAGCCGCCCGCGACGGTGTAGCTCCAGAGCTCGCTGTGCGAGGCGACCGGCTGGGGCTCCTCGCCGCCGGCACGCTCGGACTCCGACCGGTGCCCGTGCGCGAACGCCGGGGACTGCAGCCAGGCCTGGAACGACTCCTCGTCGCGCCAGCGGGTGACGACGAGCCACTGCTCGCGGTCGTCGGTCGGCTTCAGCAGCTCGAAGCCCTCGAAGCCCTCCGACCCGTCCACGGCACCGGCGCGGGCGGCGAACCGGTGCGCCAGCTCGTCGCCGTTCTCGGCGGGGACGGTGATCGCGTTGATCTTGATGACGGTCATGGGCCCATCGTCGCACCGGCGTCCACGCCCGCAGGGCGCGGATAGGCTCGGCGCATGCTTCCCGACCGCGTCGAGACGGAGCGGTTGCTGCTGCGGCCGTTCGAGCCGGACGACGCCGGTGCGCTGTTCGGCTGGTTCTCGCTGCCGGAGGTGGCTCGGTGGAGCGGCACCGGCGAGCCCATGCGCGACGTCGCGGAGGCAGAGGCGCGGATCGCGCGCATGCCGGAACGAGCCGGCTCGCACCCGGCGGCCGGGATCCTCGCGGTCTGTCCCGACGAGGCGCTGCCCCCGGTGGGCATGGTGATGCTCGTGCCGATCCCCGCCTCGGCAGGCCGGGAGCGCGGCCACGGTGCGGGCGACTGGGAGGTCGGCTGGCACCTGCACCCGCGCGCCTGGGGCAGGGGCTACGCGACCGAGGCGGCGTCGGCGCTCCTGGAGCGTGCCGCGTCGGCCGGGCTGCCCCGCGTGGTCGCGGTGACGCATCCGGACAACGCACCCTCGCAGGCGGTCTGCCGCCGGCTCGGCATGAGCGACCTCGGACTGCGCGACGACTGGTACGACCGCACGCTGCGTGCCTTCGCCCTGCCTCTCCCGGCGGTCGGGACCCCCGCCCCGCACCAGTAGGCTGGTGCCTCGTGGCACTCAGCATCGGCATCGTCGGACTCCCCAACGCGGGCAAGTCGACCCTCTTCAACGCCCTGACCAAGAACGACGTCCTCGCGGCGAACTACCCGTTCGCGACGATCGAGCCGAACGTCGGCGTGGTCGGCGTCCCCGACTCCCGGCTCGACAAGCTCGCGGAGATCTTCGGGTCGGCCAAGATCCTGCCCGCGACGGTCCAGTTCGTCGACATCGCCGGCATCGTGCGCGGTGCGTCGGAGGGCGAGGGCATGGGCAACGCGTTCCTGTCGCACATCCGCGAGTCCGACGCGATCTGCCAGGTCACCCGCGTGTTCCGCGACGAGGACGTCACGCACGTCGACGGCAAGGTCGACCCGGGCAGCGACATCGAGACCATCTCGACCGAGCTGATCCTCGCCGACCTGCAGACCGTCGAGAAGGCGGTGCCGCGCCTGGAGAAGGAGTCGCGCAAGGACAAGGAGCTCGTCGCGCAGCTGGAGGAGGCCCGCAAGGCCCAGACCGCGCTGGAGTCGGGCACGGGCGTGCTGAACGCGGGTCTCGACCTCGCGCTGCTGCGTGACCTGCACCTGCTGACCGCGAAGCGGTTCCTGTTCGTGTTCAACTGCGACGCCGACGAGCTGGCCGACGAGGCCCTCAAGCAGAAGATGCGCGACCTCGTCGCCCCCGCCGAGGCCGTGTTCCTCGACGCGAAGAGCGAGGCCGAGCTGGTCGAGCTCGGCGACGACGAGGAGGCCGAGGCGATGCGTGCGGAGATGCTCGCCGAGATGGGCGTGGAGGAGCCGGGCCTCGACGCGCTGGCCCGCGTCGGCTTCGCGACCCTCGGCCTGCAGACCTACCTGACGGCGGGCCCGAAGGAGGCGCGCGCCTGGACGATCAAGCAGGGCGCGACCGCCCCCGAGGCCGCCGGCGTCATCCACACCGACTTCCAGAAGGGCTTCATCAAGGCCGAGATCGTCTCCTTCGACGACCTCGTCGCCGCCGGGTCGATGAACGACGCCAAGGCAGCCGGCAAGGTCCGGATGGAGGGCAAGGACTACGTGATGGCCGACGGCGACGTGGTGGAGTTCCGCTTCAACGTGTGAGCCACGGATGGTCGAGGTCGAGCACGGCTGGCCGGCTCGCGTCGACGGATGGCAGGTCGCGTCTCGCTGCTATCATCGTTGATAGCAGCGAAGGGTAGGTGGTCGCGGTGACCTCGATCGTGGTCCGCGGGCTGGAGGAGTCCGTCAAGAAGCGTCTCGCCGAGCAGGCGCGGGAGAACGGCAGGTCGATGGAGGCGGAGGCCCGCGACATCCTCACGCGAGGCACACGTCGCCCCCACATCGGGCTCGCCCTGCTGCGGGCGGGGCAGGAGGCGGGCGGGTTCGACGACGTCGAGCTGCCGGGTCGCACCGACGAGGCCCGCGCGGCGGACCTCGAGTGATCGTCCTCGACACCAACGTCGTCTCCGAGGCCCTGCGGCGTCAGCCCGACGAGCGCGTGCTCGCGTGGCTGGAGTCGCTGACCGACGACGTCGCCATCACGGCGGTCACCCTCGCCGAGCTGCTGGCAGGCGTGCGCAGGCTGCCGGCCGGTCGGCGCCGCACGAGCCTCTCGGTCGCGATCGACGCCGCGGTCGAGCCGTACCGCGAGACGCGGGCGATCCTGCCGTTCGACGACGCCGCTGCCGGCGAGTACGCGGAGGTGCTGGCGACGCGCGAGCGCGACGGTCGCCCCATCCACACGGCGGATGCGCAGATCGCCGCGATCTGCCGCGTCGCGAGCGCCACCTGCGCGACGCGGAACGTCGCCGACTTCGACGGCACCGGAATCCGGCTCCTCGACCCCTGGACTGCCTGACTCAGCGGTGCGACGCTCGTCCCATGAGCCGCCCACCGGTCCAGGCCGTCCCGATCCTGCGCGTCCTCGACGTCGACGCGTCACTGCCCTGGTGGATGCGGCTCGGTTTCGCCGAGGAGTTCCGCCACGTCTTCGAGCCCGGCCTGCCGCGGTTCGTCGGCGTCGCGCGCGACGGGTGCCGGGTGTACCTGTCCGAGCACGCGGGTGACGCGCCCGGGCCGGCGCTGGTCTACCTGTGGGTGCCCGACGTCGACCGGATCGCCGCCGACCTGGGCGCCGACGTCGAGCAGGTTCCCTGGGCGCGGGAGTGCGAGGTCACCGACCCCGACGGCAACCGGGTCCGGGTGGCGACGGCGACCTGAACCCGGTGACGGACGCAAGGTTCTGCGCCTGTGCGCGCCGGTCCGAACGATGCTGCGTTCGCGGCTGTTTCCCTCTCGAGCAAGCGTGGCCTCTGACTCAACGCTGCATCAGCTCCTCGGGAGAGGACGCCGTCGCAGCAGGGCAGCGAGGAGGGTCGGATCGTCACACGTGAAGGTCTTGTGTCCGTTCCGGGCTGGCGAAGCCATGGATCGCTGCTTCGCCGGCCTGGCTGACGTTGGCAACTGATCACTCTATCCTCGCGCCATTGCTCCAAAGCCGCAGCGACGCAGTCGTTCTGTCTGTTGGAGGCGTAGACCGGGCTGCTTATCGACGCGCGGCAGTCGAGACGACAACAACCGCCACAACGAGTTGTGGCGGTTGTTTGAGAATAGCAACGCCCGTAGGACGCAAGCTTCTAGCCGCCTTGGAGGCGACCGGACTACTGTACCGGTCATGCCAGCAGTTAAGCAAAGGGACTCGCCCGATGCGAGTGAGTCATCTCGATCCGTATCTGACTCGGTCGTCTTCTGGCTCGTGACCGCGGCCTTGGTGCTTGCCGGTGGTACTTGCACGCTTCTAGCGCTTGTTCTGCCGGAGGCACAGGTGATCGCTCGTGCGGTCACGACTACGCTGGGCGTGCTGCTGACGGCGGTTGGAGGCATCTACGCGTCCTACGCGTTGACCAGATCCTCTACGGCGCGCGAAATCGAGGCCAGCTACAACGGCTACCTGACGAGTGCGGCTATCAGCATCGCGCATGTGTACTCGACCCTGCAGCACGCCACAGCCTCCAGAAGGTCAGGGGCATACGTACACGAAGAGACTTACCAAGAAGCAATCATCATGAGCGCGGAAGCACTGCTAACCCAGTTCGACGCGGTTACCCGCCTCAGTGGCTCGGTCGGCGACGGGTTGGTCGAGAAGAAGCAGGAGCTCGACTCTATGAGAGCCGGCCTCTTCGAGCGCACGTCTGGAACCGTGGAAGCTATGGTCTCACTGGACCTACGCGGCCGCACACCAACACCCGAGCCCGTCAACACCCGCTGCCCGCGGTGCTCCACCCGCGTGGCATCGCTGCTTGCCCTCCGAGCGGGCTGGACAAGCAAGACAACCTGCAGTCACTGTCGTGCCACTTTCAATGTCCACCGACGTAGCGACATGAGTGTTTACGCCGGCCGTGTCCATGGCGAAGCGCCGTCGTCCCGCTCGGTCTCTGAGGCCGAATCCGGCATGACTTGCGACGGGACAGTCGAGGGTCAAATGCCTGCGGCCAGAAAAGAGGTCCACGAAGGCGATCCTTCGAAGACGGTCGCTGAGCCCCGGAAGCAATCTTTCACGTGCCCTAGTTGCGGAACCGTCATTGCTGGCTCCTTCCAGCGTGCTTCAGGACGAAGAGAGTTTCTGCGTACCTGTCTTCGTTGCTTCCAGTTTATTGAGTTGGACGCTGCGACACTCGACGTAGTTGGATCCCAGCAGGTGTCGTTGCATGCAGGCGCAGTGGTTGGTCGCGAGGCTAGCTATGCTCTGACGCCTTGCCCAGAGGACGATTTTCAGTTGCGCGCCTCCTTCAGTGTGGAGAAAGATGAGCGCTGGTTCGCGGTGTGCGTTCCCCATCGGCGCATAGTGGCCATCGAGCGGTCCGACTATGCCTCTTGGCTGCATCGAGAGGATCCTGAGTACTACCAACAGCGATCGGCCTATGAGCAGAGCGGTGGCAAGCGGATCATCTCGCCGGCACTCATAGAGGACGACCAAGCTTACGCAGAGTAGTTTGCACCGCGCCTGCTTTCGAATTTCCCCAAGTGAAGGCCATCTCGAATCGACATCGGTCCGGCATCATTTGACGCCCTGCCTCCGCCGCGCGAGCAGCTGCTCGACGAGGATGTCGCCGTGCCCGGCGTGGCGAGCGAGCTCGGCGATCATGTGGGCGTAGACGTAGCGCAGCGAGACGGGTCCGTCGTGCCACGGCCAGGTCTCGTCGAGGTCGTGGGCGGCGGCGACGGCGCGGGAGATGTCGCACGCCTCGTCGAAGTCGGCGCGGACCGATGCGATGGTGTCGTCGTTGGTGAGCACGAAGCTGTCGGCCGGTGCGGCGGGGAGGCCGAGACGCTCGCGCGGGACGCCCGCCACCCGGGAGTGGAACCAGACGCGCTCGACGAACACCGCGTGCTTGACGAGCCCGAGCACCGTGGTCGCCGACGGCACCAGCCGGGTGCGCGCCTCGGTGTCGTCGACCTCGTCGAGCAGCAGCGCGATCTCCGCCCGCTGCACGTCGAGCAGCCCCTCGAGCACGGAACGTTCGTCGGCGGTGTGCAGGCTCATGGCGTCACGGTACGACCGGCGAGGGCTCGACGACCAGGTGCGAGGATGGTCGACGCCATGACGACCGCACCCTCCACCGTCCCCGTCCTCATCCACACCGACGGCGGCTGCAAGCCGAACCCGGGCCCGGGAGGCTGGGGTGCCGTGCTGCGCTACGGCTCGCACGTCCGGGAGATGTGCGGTGGCGAGCGCGAGAGCACGACCAACAACCGCATGGAGCTGATGGCACCGATCATGGCGCTGGAGACGCTCAACCGACCCTCCACGGTGCACCTGTTCACCGACAGCGCCTACGTGCGCGGCGGCATCACGTCGTGGATGACGGGCTGGGAGCGCAACGGGTGGCGCACCTCGACGAAGCAGCCGGTCAAGAACGTCGACCTCTGGAAGCGGCTCAAGCAGGCCTGCGAGCGGCACGAGCTGGAGTGGTTCTGGGTCAAGGGGCACTCGGGCGTCCCCGACAACGAGCTGGCCGACCAGCTCGCGACGCGCGGCCTGCGCGAGGCCATGCGCGTCTGAGGAGGGGCTGCGTCAGCGACGACGGCCGTTGGCGCGCAGCGCGTCCAACGCCTGCGCACCGACGAACACGTAGAAACCGAGCGTGCTGGCGACGATCGTGCGGGCGGTGGTCATGACTCGACGGTAGGCCGGTTTCGTGACGTGCGCCTCTCGAGCGCCTCGCGACGGGTGGAGCACCCCACGCGACGAGCCCTGCGTCGAGGGCCTCAGTCGTCCTCGGGCGGCCGGGTGAGCCGGATCGAGCGAGGGGATCCGTCGGGGTTGCGCCGCACCTGGCCGTGCCGCAGCTCGTCGTCCTCGTCGGGGGAGGGCATCACGTGGGCAGCACGCTTCTGACGTTCGAGCTCCTCGGCGGCGTCGGCGCGCGACGGGCTGAAGAAGTTGTCCATGACGCCCATGCCGTTGCCCATGGTGCCGAGACCGTCGCGACCGCCGGGCTGGTCGAGGGAGCGCTGGAACAGCCACAGCCCCACGACGAGCGCGACCAGCACGCCCACCCCGAACAGCACGACGCCGACCCACTCCATGGCGCGAGCCTACGCGGGGCCGGCGACCGCGGCAGGCGTGCCGACGGTCACGACGTCGCGCGACGTCGGCCGGCGGGTCGGGCCGGGGTCAGCGGCTCGTCCTCCGCAGGCGGGGCCAGGGCGACGGCGATGGCCGTGGTCACCGGGACGGCGAGGACAAGCCCGATCGCGCCGACGAGGGTGCGGACGATCTCCTGGCCGAGCTCCTCGGTGGTCGCCATCTCCCCGAGGGGTCGCGAGTAGGCGGAGATGAGCAGCAGCACCGTCATGGCCGAGCCGGCGTAGGCGAAGACGAGCGTGTAGACGCTCGAGGCGATGTGGTCGCGGCCGATCCGCATGGCCGACATGAACAGCTCCCGGGCGCGGGCGGTGGGCTGCAGGGCCCGCATCTCCCACACCGCGCTCGCCTGGGTGACGGTCACGTCGTTCAGGACGCCGAGCCCGGCGATCACCATGGTCGCGGCCACGACGCCGGACATGGAGAGGGTCGGCACGGTGGCCACGAGCGTGCGGTCGTCCTCGGAGCCGATGCCCGTGAGGCTGGCCCAGTCGGTCGCGAGCGCCCCCATCAGCGCGGTGCCGATGATGCCGAAGTAGGTGCCGAAGAGCGCGCTGGTCGTGCGGATGCTCACGCCATGGGCCAGGTAGAGCACGACCGTCATGATCACCGTCGAGCCGACGATGGCCACCGGGAGGGCCGACTTCCCCGCGAGCAGGGCGGGCAGGATGAACTGCATCAGCGCGACCAGCGTGACGCCGATGCCGACGAGCGCGAAGAGGCCGCGCCACCGCGCGACGGCCACCACGAGGACCGCGAACGCGATCGCCAGCGCCTGCAGCGGGAAGGTGCGCTGGAAGTCGTAGAACTCGAACGTCGCCGGCTGGCCCTGGGGTGCGATGCGCAGCACCTCGATCTCGTCGCCCGTGTCGATCCCGGCCTGGTAGCGCGCGGAGTCGAGGGTGAACGTGGCGTCGCCGTCGTCGGTCTCGGCGGTCACCTTGGCGCAGTCGCCGTCGACGGTGGGCTGGTTGTCCGGCCCCACGCCGCCGGACCCGCAGTCGAACGGCTTGACCGCGGTGACGGTGCCGTCGAGCAGGGTCACGCCCTCGCCGCTGAGGGGGTTGGGTGCCTTGGGCACCTGCGACGACGACGGCCAGAGCACGACCATCGCGACGATCGCGGCCACCGAGATGGCGCCGACCACGACGGCGAGCGTCGCGGCGAGGCCCTGACGGGGCGGTCCGACGTCGAGGTCGTCGTGGGAGTGTGCGTGTCCGTGAGCCACGGGGGATAGCGTGCCACGATGACCCACGTGGACGACGCACCAGACGCCGACGGCCCCGACGTCGAGCACCTCCCGGGCGCGGTCGGGGGCGCGCTGCGCATCGGCCGGACGGTCCGCAGGCCGACGGGTCCGTGGACGCCGGCCGTGCACCGCCTGCTCGCCTTCCTCGCCGACGAGGGCCTCGGCGGCGTGCCGAGGGTCGAGGGTCTCGACGACCAGGGCCGAGAGGTCCTGAGCTACGTCGAGGGTCGCGGCGTGCCGGTCGACGACGAGGTCGTGCTCGACACCGTGCTCGTCGAGGCGGTCACCTGGCTGCGCGGGTACCACGACGTCGTCGAGGGCTTCCGGCCCGAGGAGCCGTTGCGCTGGCGGGGGACGGGGGAGGAGCCGGTGACGCTCGCGCCCGACCAGGTCGTCTGCCACCACGACCCCGGCGCCTACAACTGGATCGTCCAGAGCGGCCACTTCGTGGCGATGATCGACTGGGACATGGCCGGGCCAGGGCGGGCCATCGACGACCTCGCGTTCCTCGCCTGGACGGGCGTCCCGCTCTACCGCGACATCGGCGTGGAGGAGACCGCCCGCCGTCTCGACCTCGTCGTGGAGGCCTACGGCGAGTGGGGTCCGATGACGTTGCTGGACGCGGTCGTCGAGCGCATGACGACGGCGAGCGAGCGGATCGCGGCCGGCATCGCCCGCGGCGACGCGGGCATCGCGAACCTGCAGAAGGTGGGCGAGCCGCAGCGCACCCGCGACCGCGTCGCCGCCTTCCGGGAGCGCGTCCCGGCCATCCTCGACGCCCTGCCGTAGCCGTCCGCCCGGCACGCGACGCGGAGGGTGGGAGAGTGACGTGCATCACTCTAGGGTGAGGCATGGACTCCGCACTCTCCACGGTCGGCCTACCCGTCGCCCTCGGCATCATCATGCTGGGGCTCGGCCTCTCGCTCACGCCCGAGGACTTCCGTCGGGTCGGGCGCCACGCGAAGGCGGTGGTGGTCGCGCTGGCGTGCCAGCTGCTCCTCCTGCCGCTGCTCTGCTTCGGCCTCGTCACCGCCTTCGACCTCGACCCCCTGCTCGCCGTGGGCATGCTGCTGCTGGCGGCGTCGCCCGGCGGGACGTCGGCGAACCTCTACAGCCACCTCTTCCGGGGCGACGTCGCGCTCAACGTGTCGCTGACGGCGATCAACTCCGTCGTCGCGATCGGCACGCTCCCGCTGATCACCAACCTCGCGATCGCGCACTACGGTCTCGACGACGAGGTCTCGCTGCAGTTCCGGAAGGTGTTCGAGGTCTTCGTGGTCGTCCTGGCGCCCGTGCTGCTCGGCATGCTGGTGCGGCGCCGACGGCCGGAGCTCGCGGCCCGTGCCGACCGTCCGGTGCGCACCGCGTCGGCCGTCATCCTGCTCGTGCTCGTCCTCGGGATCCTCGCGAGCACCGGCTCCGACGCGGGCGACTACCTGCGCCAGGTCGGGCTCCCCGCCGCGCTGTTCTGCGTGGTGAGCCTCGTGGTCGGGTTCGCGGTGCCCCGCCTCGTCGGGCTCGGCCCGGCGCAGGCGGTGGCCAGCTCGTTCGAGATCGGCGTGCACAACGCGACGCTGGCCATCTACGTCGCGGTCGAGGTGCTCGGCGAGACGGCGATCTCGGTGCCCGGCGCGGTCTACGGCGTGCTGATGTTCCCGCTCGCGGCGCTGTGGGGCGTGCTGCTCACCCGGCGGCTGCTGCCCGCGCCGGCACGCCACGGCGCGGGAGCCCGAACGTCGTGAACGTGCCGGGCGACCACAGCACCGACGCCGGCGCCGTGCCTGCCAGGCCGGGGAAGCCGGCGGCCTCCAGCAGCGTGTCGTCGAGCGAGGTCAGCTCGGCGCGGTGCAGCGGCCAGGCGGTGTGCGTGTTCGGCACCCACCACGTGCGTCCGAGCACCCGGGTGTGCAGCCCGAAGCGAGCCGTGACGAAGTGCTCGAGCTCGCTCGGCTCCTCCAGGCGTTCGCCGGGCCGCACCTCGATCCGACCGCCCGCGCCCCGTGGTCCGGGCCAGCGTCGCGACGTCGTGTAGCGGTGCACACCGTCGTGCTCCTCGACCCGCATCCGCGCCCAGGTGTACGGCGTGCCGAAGACGAGCCGGGCGAGTGCCGACACGACGAGCCGGGCCGACTCCAGCGACAGGAACACGACGCCGTGACGTCCGGTGTCGTCCACCGAGTACAGACGCACGTTCGTCTCGTGGAACGTGCCCAGCCACGGGACCGCCGGCCCGCGCCCGAAGCCCGCGTGCTGCATCCGGAACGGGATCAGGCCCACGTACGACCGACCGTCGAGCACGTCGGGCCGGACCCCTGCCGGCATGAACGGCGCGACGACGTCGGGGTCGACGGCCCAGTGGACGAAGGCGATGTCCGCCCACGTCTGTCGCATGAGCCGGGGTCCGTGCAGGGCAGGTCCGTCGGGGTCCACGGGTCCAGTGTCAGGCCAGCGGGACCACCTCGCCGGGTGAGGGAAGCTCCACGCGACGGTCGAGGCCGAGGTCGTCGAGGAACCGCTCGTCGTGGCTCACCACCAGCAGGGCGCCCTCGTAGCCGCGCAGCGCGTCGACCAGGTGCCCGACGCTGACCAGGTCGAGGTCGTTGGTGGGCTCGTCGAGCAGCAGGAGCTGCGGCGCGGGCTCCGCCAGCAGCACGCACGCCAGGGCGGCCCGCAGGCGTTCGCCACCGGACAGCGTGGCGACGACACGGTCGGCGTCGCGTCCACGGAACAGCAGCCGAGCGAGTTGGGCGCGGGCCGTCTGGGGCGGGACGTCGGGCGCTGCTCGGCGGACGTTGTCGACCACGCTGGCCTGCTCGTCGGGGAGCGCCGGGCGCTGCGCGAGGTGCCCCACGGGCACGCCGACGCGGACGCTGCCGGCCTTCGGGGCGAGCTCGCCGAGCAGCACCTGCAGCAGCGTCGACTTGCCGCTGCCGTTCGGGCCCACGAGGGCCACCCGCTCCGGACCTCGGAGATGCAGGTCGAGCGCCGTGCCGACGCGCGGCAGCACGAGGCCGTCCGCGACCACCACGTCGCGACTCCGGGGGACCGCGGTGGCGGGCAGCTCGAGTCGCACCTCGCGGTCGTCCCGGACCCGCTCCTGGGCGGCGTCGAGTCGCGCCCTGGCCTGCTCGACGTGGTCCTCGTGCGCGCCGCGGAGGCGTCCCGCCGAGACCTGCGCCTGCATCCGTCGACCGTGCGCGACGATCTTCGGCACCCGCTTCTCCGCCTCGGCCTTTGCGGCAGTGCGGGACCGGCGGTCGAGCTTCGTGCGAGCCTCCACGAGCTCGCGCTGCTGACGCCTGACGTCGGCGCGGGCATCGCGCACGGCGCGTCCGGCCGCGTCCTGCTCGGCGTCGAGCACCTCCTCGTAGACGGAGAACCCGCCGGTGACCGTACGGACGGTGCCGGCGTGCACCTCCACGATGCTGTCGACGTGCTCGAGGAGCTCGCGGTCGTGGCTCGCCACGAGGGCCACGCCACCGAATCCGTGCAGCGCCTCGGCCAGGTGTGCACGGGCGCGACGATCGAGATTGTTCGTCGGCTCGTCGAGCAGGAGCACGTCCGGGCGGCGCAGGAGCCGAGCGGCCAGCGCCAGCAGCACCAGCTCGCCGCCCGAGAGGCTCGCGGCGTCGCGGTCGAGCCCGACCCGGGGGAGCCCGAGCCGGTCGAGCCAGGCGCGCGCCCGCTCCTCGACGTCCCAGTCGTCGCCGACGGCGTCGAAGTCGCGGGGGTCGGTGCTCCCGGCCTCGACGGCTCGCAGGGCCGTGAGGGTGTCGGCGACGTCGAGCACGTGCGCGACGCTGAGTCCGCGTACCGAGGGCACGGGGTCCTGCGGCAACAGCTCGACGGTGCCGCCGACCGCGACGACCCCCTCGGTGGGCGTCAGGTCGCCGGTGAACAGCCGGAGCAGGGTCGACTTGCCGCTTCCGTTCGTGCCGACGAGGCCGTGGACGCCGGGTCCGAGGTCGAGGTCGACGTGGGCGAGCACGGTGGTGCCGTCGGGCCAGGTGTGGGTGAGGTGGTGCAGGGACAGGGTCGCGGACATGGGGCCTCCGGGGAGATCGCGGGCGGGCGGGGCTGCGTGAGCCGCGCGGGCGCGCGTCGTCAGGAGGTCACGACGGAAGGTCCTCGCAGGGACCGGGTGCTGCCGTGAAGGAGGTCGACGAGACGCGCTGACGTCGAAGGACGTGCGCTGGGCTCGGACCTCAGAGCTTCACGGTGGCGGATCACCTCGCGGGTAGGGGACCTCCAGGCTACTACCGTGCAGCCATGACCGCCAAGGCCTCCGACGTCCCCAGCACTGCCGCCCGCCTCGCGCTGGAGCCGCACCCGGAGGGCGGGTGGTACCGCCAGACGTGGCGCTCGCCGGTCGACGTGACGCTGCCCGACGGTCGCGTGAGACCCACCGCGACCCTGATCTGGTTCCTCCTGCCGGCCGGCGACTCCTCCGCCTGGCACCGGGTCGCGTCGGACGAGCTGTGGCTGGCCCACACGGGCGAGGTCGCCCTAGAGCTGGGCGGCTCCGGAGCCGTGCCGGAGGCCGTCGAGCGGCATGTGGTCGGGGTCGGCGCCACGCAGGTGTCGCAGCTGCTCGTGCCGGCGGGCGTCTGGCAGCGGACGCTTCCGGGCGAGCAGGAGGCGCTGGTGAGCTGCGTGGTCTCGCCCGGCTTCGACTTCGACGACTTCGCCCTGCACGAGGGCTGACCCGACGTCCTACGATCGGGGGCCATGGACGAGATCTGGTTCGACGAGCGCGACGACGCCGCGGAGCTCGTGAAGGCCCTCGAGGCCGAGGGCTACACGGTGACCGCCCGGGCCGAGGGCTTCGCGGGCGAGGACGACTCCGAGGACCGCGCCTGGGCGGTCGTCGTGGAGCCGTTCGACGAGCGCGTGGTCGACATGGTCGACGTGTACGGCGGCTGGCTCCCGGGCGACCCGCGTCGCGCCGACACCGCCCCGCCCGCGGTCCCCGACCTCCCCACCGCTCCCAAGCGCCTCAAGCGCGAGCAGTAGGACCGGCCCTTGCGTTCTGTGGACCTTCTGACGATCACCGCGGCGAGGACCGTCATCAGGTCCGCAGGACGCGTCAGGCGTCGAGGTGGGTGCGCAGGAAGTCGACCTGGAGCAGCTTGAGGTTCTCCGCGACGACCTCCTGCGGGGTCATGTGGGTGACGCCCGACAGCGGCAGCACCGTGTGCGCCCGACCTGCGGCGAGCAGCGCCGAGGAGAGCCGCAGGGTGTGCGCGGCGACCACGTTGTCGTCGGCCAGCCCGTGGATGAGCATGAGCGGTCGCTCGAGCCGCTCGGCGAGGGGCATCAGCGAGTTGCGGTCGTAGACGTCGGGCTGCTCGTCGGGGTGGCCCAGGTAGCGCTCGGTGTAGCAGGTGTCGTAGAGCCGCCACTCGGTCACGGGCGCGCCGGCGACGGCCGCGTGGAACACGTCGGGCCGGGCGAGCACCGCGAGCGCCGACAGGTAGCCGCCGTACGACCAGCCCGTGATGCCCACGCGCGAGGTGTCGACGTCGTCGGGCCAGCGCTCGGCGACGCCGGCGAGGGCGTCGACCTGGTCGTCGAGCGTCACCGTGGCGAAGGAGTCGAGCACCTCGCGCTCCCACGCCTTGCCGCGCCCGGGCGTGCCGCGACCGTCGGCGACGACGACGCAGAAGCCCTGGTCGGCCAGCCACTGGGCCTCGAGGAACATACGGGCCGACGCGAGCACGCGCTGGGCGTGCGGTCCGCCGTAGGGGTCCATGAGGACGGGCAGGCGACGCGACCCCGGCACGTGGTCGCGCGGGAACAGGACGGCGGCGCGCAGCTGCCGGGCGCCGACCGACACCATCGTCACCGCGGGGTCGAAGGGAGCGGGCTCGGCCACGACGCGCAGCTGCGACACGGCGTCGGAGCCGTCGCGGTGCACCGTGAACGTCGTGCCCACCGTGTCGAGCGCCGACCGGCTCACCACCGTGGTGCCACCGCCGACCGCGGCCCCGTGCACGGCCTGGCCCGACGTCAGCGGCTCGACGGAGCCGTCGAGGCCGACGCGCACGACCTGCACCTCGGTGGGCTCCTGCGACGCGGTCACGACGACGGCGTCGGGGTGGGTGCTGACGATGCCGCGCACCTGCCAGCCCCGCGGGCCGACCGGGGTCCCGTCGACGACGACCTGGCGCGCCTCCTCCCCCGGCGCCCCTGTCACGTCCTCGACGGAGACCAGCCGGCCACCGGCCGCGTACCGCGGCGCGCTCAGCACCTCGACCCACGCCTCGTCGGTGAGGGTGCGGAGGGTGCGCGTCGAGCCGTCGGCGATGTCGACCGCGAGCACCCCCGCGGTGCGCTGGTCGCGGGTGAGGACCTGCAGCACGGGTGCGCCGTGCTCGGTCCAGGTGACCGAGGCCAGGTACTCGAACCGCTCGTGGTCCCATCCGACCTCCGTGCGCTGACCGTCGAGCGTGACGTGCCAGAGGGTGACGTCGCTGTTGGCGGTGCCGGCGGCCGGGTAGCGCTGCTCGACCGGCGCGCGGTCGGGGTGCTCGGGGTCGGCCACGTGCCAGGTCGCGACCGGGGCGTCGTCGTACCGCTCGACGAGCAGCGACTCGCCGTCCGGCGCCCACCAGAACCCGCGGAAGCGGCCCATCTCCTCGGCGGCGATGAACTCGGCCTGCCCCCACACCTGCGTCGGGGTGTCCGGCGTGGCCAGGGCCGTGTCGGCCGGCTCGGTGCTCGACGCGCCTCCCGGCAGGTCGACGACGCGCAGTGCTCCGTCGGCCGCGTAGGCCACGCGTCGACCGGTCGGGTCGACCCGCGGGTCGATCACGCCGTCGACAGTCGGCAGCTCGTGCACCTCGCCGGACGCCAGCTCGACCGCCCAGGCGCGACCCGAGAGCGCGAACGACGCCCAGCGTCCCGCCGTGTCGGTCGCGTACCCGACGACGCCCGCACCCTGCTCGCGCGAGCGCTCCCGCCGGGCCCGCTCCGCCGCCGACAGCTGCTCGCCGTCGGCCAGCAGCGCCGCGGGGTCGACGAGCACGCGCTCCTCGCCCGTCGCGACGTCGTGCGCCCACAGCGCACCGGTGCGCGAGACGCCGTCGGCGGTGCGCACGAACCACACGGTCGAACCGTCCGGCGAGACGGTGAGGTCGCGCGGGATGCCGAGGGTGAACCGGGCGGTGCGGGCGGCGAGGCGAGGGTAGGAGACGCTCATGCGCCCATCCCATCATCCGGACCGTCGGGGGCCGGCATCACCCGCTCGCCTCGCCCGACCGTCGGGTGCCCGGCCCGCCGATACGCTGGCCCCATGGCCCTGCCCGACCGTCGTCTCCTGCTCGTCCACGCCCATCCCGACGACGAGACCATCAACAACGGCGCCACGATGGCGAAGTACGTGAGCGAGGGCGCGCACGTCACGCTGGTCACCTGCACGCTGGGCGAGATGGGCGAGATCCTCGTGCCCGAGCTCGAGCACCTGGCCGCCGACCGCGACGACGCGCTCGGCGAGCACCGGCTCACCGAGCTGACCGAGGCGATGCGGCTGCTGGGCGTCACGGACTTCCGGCGGCTCGGCGGCGACGGCCGGTTCCGCGACTCCGGCATGAAGTGGGGCGACGACGGCAACGCCACGGCCGCCGACGACATCCACGAGAACGCCTTCTGGCACGCCGACCTGCTCGAGGCGACGAACGAGCTGGTCGCCGTGATCCG
Organism: Aeromicrobium erythreum; assembly: GCF_001509405.1. NCBI lineage: Bacteria > Bacillati > Actinomycetota > Actinomycetes > Propionibacteriales > Nocardioidaceae > Aeromicrobium > Aeromicrobium erythreum. The sequence continues at coordinate 2,667,833 of NZ_CP011502.1, read as the reverse complement.
CGAGGTCCGTCCCCAGGTGCTGGTGACCTACGACGACTTCGGCAACTACGGCCACCCCGACCACGTGCAGGCGCACCGCGTCGCGCACTACGCCGTCGCGCTCGCCGCGGCCCGCTCCTACCGCCACGACCTCGGCGACGCGTGGGACGTCGCCAAGGTCTACTGGACGGCGATGTCGGCCCGGGCGATGCGCGAGGGCATCAAGGAGATCCGCGAGGCCGGCGACCTGCAGTTCATGGAGGGGCTCGACCCCGACCACCTGCCACCCTTCGCCATCGACGACGACGACCTCGACGCCGAGATCGACGGCAGCCCGTGGGTCGACGCGAAGCTCGACGCCATGCGTGCCCACGCCACGCAGATCTCGGTCGACGGGCCGTTCTTCGCCCTCTCCAACGACGTGGCGTTCCGCGCGTGGGGCACCGAGCACTACCGCCTGGTCAAGGGTGTCGCGGCACCCGTGCCCGGCACGTCGTTCGAGGACGACCTCTTCGCCGGCACGGGCGTGTGAGCGTGCGGGCGGTCCTCGCCCGCGCCGGCGTGCTGCTGCTGGGCGCGTGGGTCGGTGCGCTCGGTGCCGTCGTGCACCGCATGACGGTGGACGTGGGCGGCCTCGACGTCCCGTGGGGGCTCGTGCTCGCGCTCGTGGCCACGCTGGCCACGGCCGTCGCGTGCGACGGCCTGGTGCGGGTCGGTGCGGCGTGGTTCGGCTTCGGCTGGACCCTCGTCCTGCTGCTCCAGCAGGTGCAGTCGACGGGCTCCTACCTGGTGGCCTCGGACACCCTGGGGTGGACCTTCACGATCGGCGGACTGGGGCTCTGCGCAGCCGCGGTCGTGGTCGCGCCTCGCCTCGCCAGGTGAGCGCGGTGCGGGGCCGCCGGGGTCGCTCCGTCATCATGGGAGGAATGCGACCAGCGCCGACGGGCGTGACGCAGGGGTCGATCCTCTGTTGTACTACCGGTCGCACGGGGCACGATCGCGCGATCGTCGCCGCAGAGCCGACCACCCGAGGGAGCCAGGCATGAACGACGAGCGACCGGAGTCGCCCGACGTGGAGGGTACCGACGAGGGACACCTCGACGAGACCGTCTCCGACGCCGATGTCGAGCCGGTGGTCGAGTCCGACGAGCTCGACCTCGACGACGCCCCGACCCAGAGCTGGTCGCTCGCCGACCACGACGCCCCCCGGGCTGGGGGCGAGCGGTCCGGGGACGAGGGGTCCGAGGGCGAGTGGACCGAGGACGAGGCGGAGGTCGCCGAGTCGTCAGCGCCGGCCGAGGCCTTCGAGGACGTCGACGACGCTACGCAGGACGACGCATCGCTCGCGGCGGCACCCCCGCCGCACGCGGTGGACCCCGACGGCTGGTCCGACGAGCCCCCGACCGGCGACGGCGACGCCGGCTACCCGGGCGACGAGGGATCCGGGCGGCACTGGGGACGCTGGGCGCTCGTCGCCGTCGTCGTCCTGCTGGGCGGTCTCTACGTCGGTGGCTACCTGCTCACCGGCAGCCGGCTCGCCGCCGGCACCACCATCGGCGGCGTCGACGTCGGCGGCATGTCGCCCGCCGGCGCACGCTCGACGCTGGAGAAGGAGCTGGGCCCGAAGCAGGACGACCCGGTCGTCCTGGTCCACGGCGACGAGCGCTTCGAGGTCACGCCGTCCGACGCCGGTCTCGCGCTCGACGTCGACGCCTCCGTCGACTCCGCAGGCGGTGCGCGCAGCTGGGACCCACGCGACATGGTCGCGCTCGTGGTCGGCAGCCGCAACCGCGCCCCCGTGCTCGACGTCGACGAGAAGGCGCTGCGGTCGGCCGTCCAGGGCATCGGCGAGGCCGTCGACGTGCCCGTCACCGAGGCCCTCATCACCTTCCCGAACGCCACGCCGCGGACGCGCCAGCCCAAGGACGGGCTCACCATCCGCACCGCCGACACGGCGCAGCTCATCCAGGACGAGTACCTGGTGCAGGACGAGCCGGCCAAGGTCCCGACGGCCGCGGTCGAGCCCGCCGTCGACGTCGCAGGCCTGCGCGAGGCGGTCTCCTCGATCGCCCGGCCGGCCGTCGCGGCACCGGTGACCATCCGGGTCGGCCGGCAGAAGGTCGAGCTGCCCGTGACCGCCTACGCGCCGGCCCTGCGCGTCGAGCCCGTCGACGGCGCGATGACCCCGGTCATCGACCCGGAGCGGCTCGCCGAGCCCCTCACCGACGCCACCACCGGCATCGGGCGCAAGGCGGTCGACGCCACGGTGGAGATCCGTGGCGAGCGCCCCGTGGTCGTGCCGGGCAAGGAGGGCATCGGCCTGCAGCCGAAGGAGATGGCCGAGAAGCTCGTGCCGGTGCTCACGCGCAGCGGAGCCGAGCGCGCCGTCACGGTCGAGGCCAAGGTCGTCGAGCCGGAGTTCACGACCGAGGACGCCAAGGCCCTGCGCATCACCGAGAAGGTCAGCGAGTTCACCACCGAGTACCCGCACGCCGAGTACCGCAACATCAACCAGGGCCGAGCCGCGCAGCTGCTGGACGGCACCATCGTCGAGCCGGGGGAGACGTTCTCCTTCAACGACACCGTGGGCGAGCGGACGGCGGCGAACGGCTTCACCAGCGGCTCGGTCATCAACGGCGGTCGCTTCCGCGACGAGCTCGGCGGTGGTGTGTCGCAGGTGGTCACCACCACCTACAACGCCGCCTTCTTCGCCGGGCTCGACGACGTGGAGCACCACCCGCACGCGTTCTACATCGACCGCTACCCGGTGGGCCGTGAGGCGACCGTCTACTTCGGGTCGCTCGACCTGCGTTTCCGCAACAACCTCAAGAGCGGCGTGCTCATCCGCTCGTTCGTGCAGCCGAGCTCGCCCGGCGGCGTCGGCCGCACGACGGTGCAGATCTGGGGCACGAAGGAGTTCGACGTCGAGGCGGGCCAGTCCGAGCGGCGCAACTTCCGCACCGGCCAGACGCGCTACGACGACTCGGCCTCCTGCGCACCCCAGGGTGCGTTGCCCGGCTTCGACATCGACATCTACCGCACCCTGCGCAAGGACGGTCGCGTCGTGAAGCGCGAGACCGACACCGCCGTCTACCAGGCGGCCGACCGCATCATCTGCGGCAAGAAGCCGGAGCCGAAGAAGGACGACGACTGAGACCCGCCTGACGGGTCGCGGCGACGCCCGAGCGAGAGGCGCCGCCGCCCGCTCGGTCAGGCAAGGCCGAGGGCCGTCGCGAGGTCGGAGCGCAGCGCCTCCAGGGTGGCGTCGGCCTGCTCGCGCGACACCTCGACGGAGTCCTGCACCGACACGACGACCTCGATGTAGCACTTGAGCTTGGGCTCAGTGCCCGACGGGCGGCAGATGATGCGCGCCGAGTCGATCGCGGGTCCGTGCGGGGCGGCCTCCGTCGCCGGCGGCAGAGCCAGGGCGAGGCGGATCCCGTCGGTGGGCGGGAGGCCCGCGTACCCGTCGGCGAGGTCGTCGACGGCCGTCACCTCCAGGCCGCCCAGCAGTCGCGGCGGCGTGGTGCGCAGCGTGCTCATGGCGTCGGCGATGATCGACAGGTCGTCGACGCGCACCGACAGCTGGCCGGTCGCGTGCAGACCGTGCTCGCGGTAGAGGTCGTCGAGCAGGTCGAGGAGCGTGCGCCCCTCGGCCTTCAGCTCCGCCGCCAGCTCGAGCACCGCGAGGATCGCGGACACGCCGTCCTTGTCGCGCGCGACGTGCGGGGCCACGCTGTAGCCCAGCGCCTCCTCGTAGCCGAACGCGAGGTCGCCGATCTTGCCGAGCCACTTGAAGCCGGTGAGGGTCTGCTGCCAGCGTCGGTCGTGCGCCTCGGCCTGGCGGCCGAGCATGTCGGAGGAGACGATCGACGAGCCGTACGTGCCGTCCACGCCGCGGCGCAGCAGCAGCTCGGCCAAGAGCACTCCCGTCTGGTCGCCCGTGAGCATCCGGAACGCCTCACCGTCCCTGACCCCCACGGCGCAGCGGTCGGCGTCGGGGTCGTTGGCGACGATGACGTCGGCCCCGACCTCCGCCGCGAGCTTGAGCGCGAGGTCCATCGCGCCCGGCTCCTCGGGGTTCGGGAACGCGACGGTGGGGAAGTCGGGATCGGGGTCGCCCTGCTCGGGCACGACGTGCAAGGCGGGGAACCCGGTGCGTCGCACGACCTCGACGAGGGTGTCGCGTCCGACGCCGTGCATCGGCGTGTACACGGCGACGACGTCGCGTGGGCCGTCGTGCGCGAGGTCGACGACGGCCTGCACGTAGGCCTCGGCCACGTCGGGGCCGCAGACGGTGTAGTCGTCGCTGCGGGGCAGCTCGTCGACCCGGCCGACCTCGTCGATGAGCGCGGAGATGTCGGTGTCGGCCGGCGGCACGATCTGGCTGGAGTCGCCAAGGTAGACCTTGTAGCCGTTGTCCTGCGGGGGGTTGTGCGACGCCGTCACCATGACGCCGGCCGAGCAGCCGAGGTGCAGGATGGCGTGGGCGAGCACCGGCGTCGGCAGGTGCACGGGCAGCAGGTAGGCGCGCACGCCCGCCGCCTGCATGATCTCGGCGGTGTCGCGGGCGAACACGTCGGAGTTGTGCCGCGCGTCGTACCCCACGACCACCGACGGCTCCCCGTCGACCTCACGGCGCAGGTACGCGGCGAGACCTGCGGCGGCCTTGGCGACGATGACGCGGTTCATCCGGTTCGGACCGCCGCCGAGGGCGCCGCGCAGCCCGGCGGTGCCGAACTGCAGACGGCTGCCGAAGCGGTCCTCGAGCGCCGCGGTGTCGTCGGCGTCGACGAGGGCCTGCAGCTCGGCTCGGGTCTGCGGGTCGGGGTCCTGGCTGATCCAGTCGAGTGCGAGGTCGACGACGGACATGGGTGCTCCTCGGGGCGTGGGTGGCCGGTCAGGCTCAGATGCGGGGGATGACGTCGGCGAGCAGGGCGCCCATGCGGCTCGCGGCCGCCTTCCCGGCCTCGAGCACCTCCTCGTGGTTCAGGGGTTCGCCGGAGATGCCCGCGGCGAGGTTGGTCACCAACGACAGGCCGAGCACCTCGAGGCCGGCCTCACGGGCCGCGATGGCCTCGAGCGTGGTCGACATGCCCACCAGGGTTCCCCCGATCGCGCGGACCATCCCGATCTCGGCCGGCGTCTCGTAGTGCGGTCCAGGGAACTGCACGTAGACCCCCTCGTCGAGCGACGGGTCGACCTCGCGGCAGAGGGCGCGCAGGCGGCTCGAGTACAGGTCGGTCAGGTCGACGAAGTTCGCGCCCTCGATGGGGGAGGTGGCCGTCAGGTTGATGTGGTCGCTGATCAGCACGGGGGTACCCGGGGCCCAGCGCGGGTCGAGCCCGCCGCAACCGTTGGTGAGCACGACCGTGCGCACGCCCGCGGCCGCTGCGGTGCGCACGCCGTGCACGACGGCGGCCACGCCCTTGCCCTCGTAGAAGTGGGTGCGGCCCAGGAACACCAGGGCGCGACGCTCGCCCACCTGCACCGAGCGGACGGTGCCGCCATGGCCCGCGACCGCGGGGGCGCTGAATCCGGGCAGGTCCGCGAGCGCGATCTCGTGGTCGGGGGTGCCGAGCGCGTCGGCGGCGGGCAGCCAGCCCGAGCCCATGACGAGGGCGACGTCGTGGGCCGCCCCTCCGGTGCGTTCGGACAGGGCATCCGCGGCGGCGCGGGCGAGGTCTGCGGTGGTCACCGTCCCACCCTACGAGACGTCGCGGTCGGGGCATCCGCAGCCGGCCGCGCACCGGACGCCCGGCGTTCCAGGCGCGAGCGACGTCCGCGCCACGAGAAAATGATGACTACGAGGGTCTAGTCCCAAAGGACTAGTTCGGTGTAGTCTCCTGCTACCAGGACGACGGAAGGAACCACGGTGTCGACGAACCGCACGCGCTCCATGATCGCCTCAGCCGGTGCCGCCGCCCTGTTCGCGATGGCTCCGGCCGCCGCGGACGCGACCGTCCAGGGAATCCAGCCGCTCGGCCAGGGCATCCAGCCCCTGGGCGAGGGCATCCAGCCGCTCGACGACACCGCCGGCATCCAGCCGCTGGTCGCGGGACTGGTGCCTGACGCCGGCTGACACGACGTCCGACCTGTCGGGGGACGGGTCGGCGGTGGAGCATCTCGGGGGGATGGTCCATCACACACGACGAGACCCTGGCCGTTCGGGGGGATGGCCAGGGTCTCGTCGCGTGCGGGTCAGTTGAACTCGGCCGGGTCCGGGCCGGTGCGCTCGTCGCGGTTGATCGCGCTGATGCGCTGCAGCTCCTCGTCGGAGAGCGTGAGCTCGGTGGCGGCGAAGTTCTCGGCGATGCGCGACGGCGTCACCGACTTCGGGAAGACCACGTTGTCGAGGGCGAGGTGCCACGCCAGCACGACCTGTCCAGGCGTCGCGTCGTGCGCCTGTGCGATCTCCACGACCGCGGACTCGTCGAGCACCTCGCCCTGGGCCAGCGGGCTCCACGCCTCGGTCACGATGTCGTGCTCGGCGTGGTAGGCGCGCAGCACGTCCTGGGTGAGGGCCGGGTGCAGCTCGATCTGGTTGACCACCGGGGTGGTGAGTCCCTCGTCGGCGAGGCGCTGCAGGTCCTGCACGCGGAAGTTCGAGACGCCGATCGAGTGCACGCGGCCGTCGGCCTTGAGCTGCTCGAAGGCCTTCCACGTGTCGACGGAGGTGTCGTGCGCGGGCGTCGGCCAGTGGATCAGGTAGAGGTCGAGCGTGTCGATGCCGAGGCGGCCCATGCTGGCGTCGAAGGCGCGCAGCGTGGACTCGTGGCCCTGGTCCTCGTTCCACAGCTTCGTGGTCACGTAGACCTCGTCGGCGAGGCCCGTGGCCTTCAGGGCGGCGCCGACACCCTCCTCGTTGCCGTAGATCCGGGCGGTGTCGATGTGGCGGTAGCCGACCTCGAGCGCCTGCTCGACGGCCGCCTGGGTGTCGGCGGGGTCGATCTGGAACACGCCGAAGCCGACCTGCGGGATCGTCGTGCCGTCGTTGAGTGCGATGTCGCGTACGGTCATGTCTTCCACCGTAGGGGCCTGCTGGTGATGCGCAGCCCGAGCCGCGACGACGACGGCGCCCGCCCCGACGTGGTCGGGACGGGCGCCGTGTGCTCGCGCGGGGCGTGGGGTCAGCGGTCGGCCCAGGCCGGGTTCCAGCCGTCGACCTCGTCGGCCTTGCGCTCCGCCGGACCGACGTAGATCGACGAGGGACGGATGAGCCGGCCCTTCTTGTACTGCTCGAGGATGTGCGCGCTCCAGCCGGCCGTGCGGGCCGACGTGAACATCGCGGTGAACATGTTCGGGGGCACCTCGGCGAAGTCGAGGACGATGGCCGCCCAGAACTCGACGTTGGTCTCGAGCACGCGGTCGGGGCGACGGGCGCGCAGCTCGGCCAGGGCGGCCTGCTCGAGAGCCTCGGCGACCTCGGCGCGCGGCGCGTTCAGCTCCTTGGCCGTGCGGCGCAGGGTGCGGGCACGGGGGTCCTCGGCGCGGTACACGCGGTGCCCGAAGCCCATGAGGCGCTCGCCGGAGTCGAGGAGCTGCTTGACGTAGCCCTCGGCGTCGCCGGACTTCTCGACCTGCTCGATCATGTGCAGCACGCGCGAGGGCGCGCCACCGTGCAGCGGTCCCGACATGGCGCCCACCGCGCCCGAGAGGGCGGCGGCGACGTCGGCGCCGGTGGAGGCGATCACGCGTGCGGTGAAGGTGGAGGCGTTCATGCCGTGCTCGGCAGCGGACACGAGGTAGGCGTCGATGGCCTTGGCGTGGTCGGGGTTGACCTCGCCGCGCCAGCGCATCAGCATGCGCTCGACGATCGTCTCCTGCTCGTCGATGACCGCCTGGGGCACCATCGGCAGGCCGACGCCGCGCGCCGCCTGGGCGACGTAGGACAGGATCATGACGGCGGTGCGGGAGAGGTCCTCGCGGACCTGCTCGGGGGTCTGGATGTCGTACAGCTGGCGCAGGCCCCAGGCCGGCGCGGTGAGCGCGATGGCGCTCTGCACGTCGGCGCGGATGTCGCCGGAGTGCACCGGGATGGGGAACGGCTCGGCGGGCGGCAGGCCCGGCTCGTAGTGGCCGTCGACGAGGAGTCCCCAGATCTTCTCGAACGGCACGCGGCCGACGAGGTCGTCGATGTCGACGCCGCGGTACCGCAGCGCGGACCCTTCCTTGTCGGGCTCGGCGATCTCGCTCTCGAACGCGACGACTCCCTCGAGCCCGTGGTGCACCTGTACGTCATCAACCATGTCTGCATTCTGCCCTGAGCCATGAGCACCCGGCACGGCGAGTCCTGCTGGCTGGTCCGGGCGGCGCTAGCGTGACCCGCATGGAGCGTCCGATCGACCACGACCGTCTGGCTGCGATGCGCAGCGAGTACGAGGAGGGCGGGCTCGACGAGGCGCAGGCGGGCGACGACCCGTTCGACCTGCTGGCCCGGTGGCTGCGGGACGCCGTCGACGCGGGGGTGCCGGAGCCGAACGCGATGGCGCTCGGCACGGCCACCCTCGACGGTCGCCCGTCGGTGCGGATCGTCCTCATGAAGGGCCTGGACGAGCGCGGCGTCACGTTCTTCACGCACTACACGTCGCGCAAGGGCAGCGAGCTCGAGGCGAACCCACGGGCGGCCGCCACCCTGCTGTGGCACCCCGTGCAGCGCCAGGTGCGGCTGGAGGGGTCCGTGCAGCGTCTGCCGGCGGCCGAGAGCGACGCCTACTTCGCCAGCCGACCGCACGGCGCCCAGGTCGGCGCCGTCGGCTCCCACCAGTCCCGACCCGTCACCGACCGGAGGGCCCTCGAGGCCCAGGTCCGGGCCGCGGAGGACGCGGCGGGCGACGGCGAGGTGCCGCGACCGTCGACGTGGGGCGGCTACCTCCTGGTCCCGGAGACGATCGAGTTCTGGCACGGTCGGCGCAACCGGGTGCACGACCGGCTGCTGTACCGCCGCGACGTGGGGGGCTGGGAGCGTGTGCGTCTCCAGCCGTAGGCGTCAGAGGTAGAGCGCCGCCGCGGCGAGGGCCGGGAGCAGGCCGAGCAGGGTCCACGGCGACACGGGGGAGAGGCGGTGGACGAGGCGCCCGGCGGACACCGCGGCGATGCCGAGGGCCGCCATCACGCCGACGAGCACCAGCGCCGCGTCGTGCCGCTCGTCGGCGAGCATCGCGACCGCGGCGGTGAGGGCACCGAGCGGGAAGCACGAGACGGCGAGCACCAGCAGGCTGATGATCCACTGCTGCACCTTCTGCGTCGACATCGGTGCGCGGGCCATGGGGGCATCCTGCCAACCGGCGGGTCCGGGCCATGCGTCAGGATCGTTGCGTGAGTCGACTGTCCGGGGTGCTGACCGACGTGCGTCCGCTGCGGGCCTCCCCGGCGTACCGACGGCTCTGGATCGGCCAGACCGTGTCCGCCTTCGGCCAGCAGATGACGATCGTCGCGATCGCCTTCGAGGTCTACTCGCTGACCCGCTCGTCGTTCTCCGTGGGCCTGATCGGGCTCGCCGGGCTGCTGCCGCTCGTGCTCGGCGGTCTGTACGGCGGTGCGCTCTCCGACGCCTTCGACCGACGCCGGGTGGCGCTCATCTCGGCGTTCGGGCTGTGGCTGTGCTCGATGGCACTCGTCGCGCACAGCCTCGCCGGCATCGACTCCGTGGGGTTCCTCTACGGGCTGGTGGCCGTGCAGTCGGCGCTGTTCGCGGTGAACCAGCCCGCTCGCTCGGCGATGCTGCCGCGGCTGCTCCCGGCCGAGCTGCTGCCGGCCGCGAACGCGCTGGGCATGGCAGCCACGAACCTCTCCTTCACGGCCGGGCCGCTGCTCGGCGGCGTCCTCATCGCGTGGAAGGGCGTCGACGCCGCCTACGTGGTCGACGTCGTGCTGTTCGTCGCCGCGCTGTACTCGCTGTCGCGGCTCCCGGCCATGCCCCCGACGTCGCAGCAGGGCTCGCCCGGCCTGCGGTCGGTGGTCGAGGGGCTGCGCTTCCTCGGCACCGCGCCGAACGTGCGCATGACGTTCGTCGTCGACCTCTTCGCCATGGTGCTGGCGCAGCCCCGGGCACTGTTCCCGGCGCTCGCCGTCACGGTGTTCGCCACGGGGCCGGAGACCTTGGGGCTGCTGCAGGCGGCGCCCGGGATCGGTGCCGTGGCCGCGTTCCTCGTCTCCGGCTGGGTCAGCCGGGTCCACCGCCACGGCGTGGCCGTCGTCGCGGCCGTGTGCGTGTACGGCACGGTCGTGGCCCTGGCCGGCGTCTCGGTGTTCTCCGGCGCCTCGCTGCTGTGGCTGTGCGTGCTGATGCTGGCCTGCTCCGGTGCGGCCGACATGGTCAGCGCGGCCTACCGGTCGACCATCCTGCAGACCGCCGCCCCCGACGAGATGCGAGGTCGGATGCAGGGGGTGTTCATCGTCGTCGTCGCCGGTGGACCGCGACTCGGCGACTTCGTGATGGGCTCGCTCGCCGGTCTGGCCGGCGAGGCGTGGGCGATGACCGTCGGCGGAGCGCTCTGCGTGGCCGCGACGGCCTGGTTCGGGCTGCGGTCGCGAGGCTTCCGCGCCTACGACGCGCGCAACCCCACCCCCTGACCAGCCCTCCCACCCCGCTGACCGTGACGATGTGGCCCTGGATCCGGGGGATCCGGGGCCACGTCGTCACGGTCAGGAGAAGCGGGCGAGGTCGATCTCGATCCACACCTGCTCGGCGCGGCCGAGCAGCTCGCCGTCGGTGGTGTGCAGGGCGGTGGCGGTGCGGAACTTGCGACCGTCGCGCTCGCGCAGCAGGCCGGACGCGACCAGCGGCTCGCCCGCGGCTGGGCGTCGCAGCACCTGCGCCGTCATGCGGCCGAGCACCATCGCCTGCGCGGTGAAGTCGGCGGCCCAGCCGCCCGGGCAGTCCAGCGCCGCCCAGGTGGTCGGCACGTCGAGGAGCCCGTCGTCGCCGGCCACGCCCGGGTCGGGCGTCCACGTGCCTGCCGTGCGCCGGCCGTCGCCCACCGGCCCCGTGAAGAGCCGGAGGCCGTCTCCGGCCTCGCGGGCCGTGCCGCAGGTGAAGCACCGGTCGAACGGGTGCAGCGTGAAGCCGGGGTAGGACGCCACGCCGGCCTCGGCCTCCTCGGCCGACGGCGCGGGCAGGGGGTCGTGCTCGAACGTGCCCGCGGCCGCCTCGCCGATGAGTGCGCCGCCGGCGGTCACCAGGCGCACCTCGTCGGGGTGCTCCTCCCACGTGAGCGGCACCTCCAGCGGCGGCGGCTGGCGCAGCGTGGCCGTCACGACCTCGTCGCCGTGCCGCTGGGTCTGCTCGTGGGCCAGCAGCCCGCTGACCCACCCGCCGTTGCCGGAGTGCTCGGGACCGTTGTACCTGCGCGGGATCGTCGTCACCGCCCCACCGTAACCACCGACCTGCCCGTGACCCAGGACCGTGAGCCCGGGACCGTGAGCCCAGGATCAGGAGCGCAGCTGCGCGTAGCGGCGCAGGGACTCCTCACGCTCCTCGGCGTGGTCGACGATGGGGGCGGGGTAGTCGGCCGGCGGCTCGTCCAGCTTCCACGGCTCGTGGACGAACTTCTTCGGCACGTCGCGCAGCTCCGGCACCCAGCGTCGGACGTAGGTCCCGTCGGGGTCGAACTTCTTGCCCTGCGACGTCGGGTTGAAGATGCGGAAGTACGGCGACGCGTCGGTGCCGCATCCCGCGACCCACTGCCAGCCGTGCTGGTTCGACGGCGGGTCGGCGTCGACGAGCAGGTCGAGGAAGTGGTCGGCGCCCACGGTCCACTCCAGGTGCAGGTCCTTCACGAGGAAGCTGGCGACGATCATGCGCACCCGGTTGTGCATCCAGCCCTCGGCGAGCAGCTGGCGCATGCCGGCGTCGACGATCGGGAACCCGGTGCGTCCGTCCTTCCACGCCTGCAGGTCCTCGCCCGGCTCGTCGTAGTCCATCGCCTCGAACCGCTTGTCGTAGTAGCCGGCGAGCGTGTCGGGGCGGTGGTGCACGACGTCGGCGTAGAACTCGCGGAACGCGAGCTCGCGCGCGTACGCCTCGGCCCCCTTGCTGCCTCGCTCGGCGAGGTCGGCGAGCATCGTGCGCGGGTGGATCGTGCCCCACTTCAGGTGCACCGACATGCGCGACGTCGCGTCGCGGCCGGGCAGGTCGCGCAGGTCGTCGTACTCGTCGACCTGGTCGAGGTACTCGCGCCAGCGACGCCGGGCGGCGTCCTCGCCCAGCGGCGGGAGCGTGACGCCCTCGGGCGGGTCGACGTCGGGGATCTGCTTGGTGCGCACGTCGGCGCGGATCCACGGCACCGACCGCACGCCGGGGGCCGGCGCGCGCCAGCCGTGCTGCTGCCAGGCGCGGTAGAAGGGCGTGAAGACGCGGTACGGGCTGCCGTCGTCCTTCGTGACCCGTCCCGGTGCGACGGCGTACGACGAGCCCGTGCGCACGAGGGCGACGTCGTCGTCGGCGAGGGCCTTCTCGACCCGGTCGTCACGGTCCTTCTCGTACGGGCCGTAGTCGGCGGCCACGTGCACGCTCGTCGCCCCGACCGCCCGGGCGACGCGGGGCACGACCTCCCACGGCTTGCCGTGCACGACCGTGAGCCCGCCGACGCGCTCGTCGAGGTCGCGCAGGAGCGCCATGAGGTAGGCCAGGCGGGTCCGACCGTTCGGTCCCCAGTAGTGGTCGTCGAGCACGAACATCGGCACGACCCCGTCCGGACCCGCCTCGATGGCCTCGCGGAGGGCGGGGTTGTCGTTCAGCCGGAAGTCGGAGCGGAAGCAGATCACGGAGGTCGACACGGTTCTCATCCTCACGCGTGCACGGGCTGTCTGCACGCCATGGAACAATGGGCGCGTGAGCGAGCTGATCGACACCACCGAGATGTACCTGCGCACCGTCTTCGAGCTGGAGGAGGAGGGCATCGTCCCCCTGCGCGCGCGCATCGCCGAGCGTCTGCACCAGAGCGGCCCGACGGTCAGCCAGACCGTCGCCCGCATGGAGCGCGACGGCCTGCTCACCGTCGAGGGCGACCGTCACCTCGAGCTGTCCGACAAGGGCCGCGCCCTCGCCACCCGCGTCATGCGCAAGCACCGCCTCGCGGAGCGCCTGCTCACCGACATCATCGGTCTGGAGATCGAGTTCGTGCACGAGGAGGCGTGCCGCTGGGAGCACGTCATGTCCGAGCAGGTCGAGCGCCGCCTGGTCGAGCTGCTCGAGCACCCCACGGAGTCGCCGTACGGCAACCCGATCCCCGGCCTCGACGAGCTCGGCGAGACCGTCGACCCCTCCCTGTTCCTGCACGGTGTCGAGCCGCTCACCCGGGCGGTCCGCGGTGGCGACGAGCCGGTCCGCCGGATCGTGCGTCGCATCGCCGAGGAGCTGCAGAAGGACACCGAGGTCATGTCGGTGCTGCGCCGGGTCGGCGCGCTGCCCGGCAACGACGTCCTCGTCTCGCGCGGTCACGACGGCGTCGTCGTCGCCCGCCAGGGCGAGACCGCCGAGGTCGACGCCGACGCCGCGGTGCACATCTTCGTCAGCGAGTAGCCGCTCCGGGCCTGGCCCGCACGGTCAAGCCCTACGACGACGCGACGCTCAGGCGTTCGCGCGCCGCAGGGCCTCCTCGACACCGGTCGGGCCGCCCACGGGCGGGCCCACCAGCGTCTCGAGGTCGCGCTCGGTGCACACCATGTCGAGACTGAGGCTGTGCACGAGGGCCGCGTTCAGCGAGCTCGACCCGGGCGCGAGCGTCCCGACGACCAGGCTGAACGTGTGCGGCAGCAGCACGGGGAACAGCAGCGCCGGAGGACGACGACGGCCCGACGCGTGCGCGTGCGCCTCCAGCAGCTCCCGGTAGCTCATGACGTCGGGACCGCCCACGTCGAAGCCGCGGTTCACGTCGTCGTCGAGGTCGGTGACGGCGACGAGGTAGTGCAGCAGGTCGTCGAGCGCGACCGGCTGCATGTGCCGGCGCAGCCACGTCGGCCCCACCACCACGGGCAGCAGCCGGGTCGCGACCTCCATGAGGTCGAACGACGCCGACCCACGTCCGATGACCATGCCCGCGCGCAGGACGACGGCGGGCACTGCACCGGCGAGGAGGATCTGTGCGACCTCGTCGCGCGACGCGAGGTGCTCGGTCGGCTCGCTGCCGGCCGGAGGGCGCAGGCCGCCCAGGTAGACGATGCGGCGCACGCCGGCCCGCTCGGCCGCGGCGGCGAACGTCTGTGCCATCTCGCGGTCGGCGGCTGCGTAGTCGTCGCCGTCGGACATCGCGTGCAGGAGGTAGTGAGCCACAGATACGCCGTCGAGCGCCCGCTCCAGCGACGCCGCGTCGGTCGCGTCGCCGCGCACGACCTCGACGTGCTCGACCCAGCCGGCGTCGGGCAGCCGGGCCGGGTCGCGCACGAGCACGCGCACCTCGCGGCCGAGCTCGACGAGTCGCGCGGCCAGGTGGGCGCCGACGAAGCCGGTGACCCCGGTGACGAGCACCGGCGCCATGCTCAGGCCTTCTTCGGGGGCAGGGGGATGAAGCCGCTCGTGCGACGCACGTAGTCGTCGTAGCCGGGCTTGCTCTTGCGCATGCCCTTCTCGTTGTTCGCGGCCCCGGTGACCTTGGTGAGGAAGATCGTCATGGCGATCGGGCTGACGACCGTGGCGACACCGGCCCACGACGACGCGGCGACCAGCCAGATGCCGGCCCACACGCAGGCGTCACCGAAGTAGTTCGGGTGCCGGGTGTAGCGCCAGAGCCCCTGGTCCATGATCTTCCCCTTGTTGTCGGGGTCCTTCTTGAACTGGGCGAGCTGCCAGTCGCCGACGGCCTCGAAGAACAGGCCGACCGCCCACACGACGACGCCGAGCCACCCGAGCCAGCCGACGACGCCGAGGTTGTTCATGCCGACCATGACCGGGGTGGCGACGAGGAACATCGCGATGCCCTGCGGCAGGAACACCCGGGTGAGCGCGACCTGCGCGAACGAGCGGCCGTCGGCCTCGGCCAGCTCGGCGTAGCGCGGGTCCTCGTCCTTGCCGCTGTTGCGGTGGTACAGGTGCGCGGCGAGGCGCAGGCCCCACAGCGTCACGAGGACCAGCAGGAGGAGCTGCGGCGCGGGCATGCCGTCGCCGGCGTTCGTCACGAAGACGGACACGACGGCGACGAGCACGAACCCGAGGGGCCAGGCGGTGTCGACGACGGTGAGCTTCTGCACGCGCACGGAGATGGCCATGCAGACGCCCATGAAGACGACGACGGTCGCCAGCCCGATCGCGAGCGTGAGCAGGCTGTGCGAGCCGTCGTTGGCGATCATGCGAGCCACTCCAGCGGAGTCAGCGGCATGTCGGAGCGTCCGGCCGGCGACGCCTTGACGGCGAGGATCTGGTCGACACCCATGCGGTTCTCCTCGAACGCGAGCGACCCGCCCGCCAGGTAGAGGCGCCACACGCGAGCGGTCTCCTCGCCGACGAGCGCGACCGCGGTGCCCCAGTTCTCCTCGAGGTTGCGGGCCCAGCCGGCGACGGTCATCGGGTAGTGCTCGCGCATCGCCTGCACGTCGCGGATCTCCAGGCCAGCCCCGGCGATGAGGCCGATGGTCTTGGCGATCGGCTTCATGTGCATGTCGGGGGCGATGTAGGTCTCGATGAACGGGCCGCCGCCGGGACGGTCGCCGACCTGGTCGTTGCTGCGCGACATCTGCTGGATCAGCACGCGGCCGCCGGGACGCAGGTAGCGGTGGATCGACTCGGTGAACACGACGTACTCCTCGTCGCCGACGTGCTCGCCCATCTCGATCGAGGCGATCGCGTCGATGGTGCCGTCGGCCACGCCAGCCCCCGCGAGGTCGCGGAAGTGGCGCAGGCTCACCTCGACGCGACCCTGCAGCCCGCGCTCCGCGGCGCGCTTCATGACGAAGTCGCGCTGCTCGTGCGACAGGGTGACGCCCGTGACGTGGACGCCGTAGTGCTCGGCGGCGTGCAGGCTGAGCGAGCCCCAGCCCGAGCCGATGTCGAGCATCCGCATGCCGGGGCGGAGGCCGAGCTTGCGGCACACGAGGTCGAGCTTGGCGGTCTGCGCCTGCTCCAGCGACCAGGTCGGGTCGGCGTGGAAGCCGCTCGAGTAGGCCATCTGCGGGTCGAGGACGAGCTCGTAGAAGTCGTTGGAGAGGTCGTAGTGGTGGCTGATGGCGGCGCGGTCGCGCTCGCGGCTGTGCAGCTCGCCCGTCAGGTTCGACTCGGCGGCCGGTGCCTTCGGACGTCGACCGATCGCGCCGAGCCGCACGGCCAGCCAGGCGCCGCGCAGCGCGTGCCGGGCCTTGATGCGCGGACGCGCGGCGTTCGCGTCGGCTGCGCGGGCGTCGCGGACGGCCTCCCACATGGTCCGCAGGCCGTCGGCAAGGTCGCCCTCGATGTCGAGGTCGCCCTGCACGTACGCGCGGGCGACGCCCAGCTCGCCGGGGGAGTACAGCACGTGGCGGACCGCGCGCTTGTCGCGCAGCACCAGGACGGGTGCGTCCTCGGGACCGGCCTCGCTGCCGTCCCACAGTCGCAGTCGGACGGGGAGGGTCATGCCGAGGGCGTCCTCGGCGAGGGAGTGCAGCGCAGCAGCCTTGTTCATGGGGTCAATCCTGGTCCGGTCGGGTCGGCCCCGCCAGCCGGGGTCCGCGAGGGTGGTTCGACGCCGTCGGCGTCGGGGATCGGTGGGCGTCGGGTGCCGCGGCTGGGGCCGTGCGGCATCCTGAGCGCATGGAAGGTCGGGCCCGCGATCAGGGCGTGGTGGAGCGGGTCGTCACGGAGGTGCTCGGCTGGGCGGTCGTCGTCATCGGCATCATCCTCTGGCCGTTGCCGGGTCCTGGTCTGCTCATCATCCTCGCGGGCATCACGATCCTGGCGCGGCAGCACGCGTGGGCGCGGCGGGTGCTGGACCCCCTGCGCGAGAAGGCGGTGGAGGCGGCCCGGTTCGGCGTGGCCACCTGGCCGCGCATCGTCCTGAGCGCGCTCGGCGGCGTCTGGCTCGCCGTGCTCGGTGTCGTGTGGTGGGTGAGCCCGACGATCCCGGAGTTCGAGGTGCTGGGCGTCGGCTTCGGTCCGCGGCTGCCCGCGGCGGGCTGGGCCACGGGTCTCGGCCTGGTCGCGTCGGCCTTCGCGGCGTGGGGTCTGCTCGTGTACAGCGTGCTGAGGTGGCGGGAGCGGTAGTCTCCGGCGCGTGACCTCACGCACACGCAGCGTCCGGACGACCGCACTGGCGGCGGTCGTCGCGGTCCTGGCGGGCACGGCCTTCGTGCCCGCGGCGGCCGCGCCGCAGGTGGACTCGACGCGGGGCGCGGCGGCGCGCATCGTCGCCTCCGCCCCGTCCGGGGGAGCGTTGCGGGTCGTCACGACCGTGACCGCACCCGACGGTCGACCCGTGGTGCGCACCGTGCGCGTGGCCGATCGCGCCCAGGCGCAGCGGGTGGTGGCCGCCCAGCTCGACGACCCGTCGACGGTCACGGTCTCGATGGCGCAGCCCGTCGGCGCGCTGCGCTCGAACGACACGCTGCGCGGTCGGCAGTGGGCGCTCGACCGGCTCCAGGCGGAGACGCTGTGGCGCCGGGCCGACGGTCGCGCCACCCGCTCCACCCCGCGCGCCGTGGTCGCCGTCGTCGACACGGGCGTCGACCGCACCCACCCCGACCTGCGCGGCAACGTCATGCGAGGCGTCGACGTGCTCAGGGGTGGGACCGTCAGCGGCGACCCCAACGGGCACGGCACGCACGTGGCGGGGATCGTGGCCGCGGTCGCCGGCAACCGTCGGGGCGTCGCCGGGCTGGCGCCGCGCGCGGCGGTCCTGCCGATCCGCGTGCTCGGTGCCGACGGGCGGGGCTCGAGCGACGACGTCGCGCGGGGCGTGCTGCTCGCCGTCGACCGCAAGGCGCAGGTGGTCAACCTCTCGCTCTCCGCCGGCACCGACGACCCTGCGCTCGCGCGCGCCGTGGCGTACGCGCAGCGCAAGGGCGTGCTCGTCGTCGCCGGCGCGGGCAACAGCGGCTGTGGGGTGCTGTTCCGTCCGGTCCAGTACCCGGCGGCCTACCCCGGCGTCGTGGGGGTCGGTTCGGTCGACGCCGACCTCAGGGGCTCGTCGTTCAGCAGCTGTGGCTCGTGGGTCGACGTGGTGGCTCCGGGTCGGGGCATCTGGTCGACCGTGCCGCGCGAGGACCGGCTGTCGTGCCGCGACGTCTACTGCGCCCTGAGCGGCACGTCGATGTCGTCGCCCTACGTCGCCGCGGCGGCCGCGCTCGCGATGAGCCGACGCGGGCTCATTGCGCAGCGGGTCGCGGCGCGGCTCGAGGAGACCGCCCGCGACCTGGGTCCCCGCGGCAAGGACCAGACGTTCGGCGCGGGCCTGCTCGACGCCCGGCGGCTGGTCGGATGAGCCTGCTCCTGCGCCGGTTCCCGGGCGCCGACCTGCCGTGGACGCGGCTGGGTCGCGGCCCGACGCCGGTGCGTGAGCTCGACGGCTTCTGGCTGAAGGACGAGTCGGTCTTCGGCGACGGCGGCTGGGGCGGCAACAAGGTCCGCAAGCTGGAGTGGATCCTGCCCGACGTGCGACGTCGCAAGCGCGGGACGCTGCTCACGGTCGGCGGTATCGGCACGCACTGGGGCCTCGCGGCGGCGCTCTACGGACGCGAGGAGGGCCTGCGCGTCGTGCTGGGGCTCGTCGACCAGCCGGTCGATGACCACGTGCGCGAGCAGACCCGCCGCCTCGACGCGTCCGGTGCCGTGGTGCACCGCTTCCGCTCCGTGGCCCGGCTGCGGGCCGCGGCCCCGTTCCTGCTGACCCGCTACGCCGACGGGCTGCGGACCCCCGCCTACCTGCCGGCCGGCGGGTCGTCGCCCGTCGGCACGCTGGGCTACGTGGAGACGGCGCTCGAGATCGCCGAGCAGGTGCGGTCAGGTCTGCTGCCCGAGCCGGCGACGGTGGTGACGGCGGTCGGGTCGGGCGGCACGGCAGCGGGCCTGACGCTCGGCCTGCGGATGGCGGGGCTGCGCTCGCGGGTGCTCGGCGTCGTCGTCAACGACTCCTTCCGCCTCGACGCGGTGACGGTCGCACGGCTGGCCGACGACACCGCGTCGTTGCTGCGCACCCGCGGCGCGCTCGTCGACGTCCGCGTCGGGCCCGACGACCTCGACGCCGACCACGCATGGCTCGGCGCGACCTACGGGGCGTCCACCCCGGAGAGCGAGGCCGCCCTCGCCTGGGCCGCGGAGCAGGGCCTGCACCTCGAGCCGGTCTACACGGCGAAGGCGCTCGCCGCCGTCCGGGCACGTTCGGCGGCCGGCCCGGTGCTCTTCCTGCAGACCCACGGACCTCGCCCCCAGTCGCGGTCCTAGCTGCGCCCCCAGTCGCGCCCCCAGTGCGCCACGACGGTGCACCGCCGGCCCGCTGGCCGGTGTCGTCGGTCTGGCCCAGGATGGGGGCATGACGACCTGCGACGTGGTGGTGATCGGACTCGGACCCGGCGGCGAGGCACTGGCGTCCCGGCTGGCGGGGGAGGGCCTCGACGTGGTCGCCGTCGAGTCCGGTCTGGTCGGCGGCGAGTGCCCCTACTGGGGCTGCATCCCCTCCAAGATGTTCATCCGTGCCGCCGGTGCGGTCGCGGAGACGCGACGTGCGGCCGAGCTGGCCGGCGCGGCCACCGTCGAGCCCGACTTCTCCGTCGTCGCGCGGCGCATCCGTGAGGAGGCCACCGACGACTGGGACGACACCGTCGCCGCGGAACGCCTCGAGAGGTCGGGTGCGCGCCTGCTGCGCGGGCACGGCCGGCTGGCGGGGCCGCGGGTCGTCGAGGTCGACCTGTCCGGCGGCGGCACCACGCGCGTCGAGGCGCGACGCGGCGTCGTGCTCAACCCGGGCACCCGTGCCTCGGTGCCGCCGATCGACGGCCTGGCCGACACGCCCTTCTGGACGAACCACGAGGCGCTGGAGGCGTCGGTGCTGCCGGCGACGCTCGCGGTCGTCGGGGGCGGTCCGATCGGGCTCGAGCTGGCCCAGGCGTTCGCTCGGTTCGGCAGCGAGGTCACGGTGGTCGAGGTGGGCCCGCGCATCCTCGGCCCCGAGGAGCCGGAGGCGGCCGACGTCCTGCGCGGCGCGTTCGAGCGCGACGGCATCGACGTCCGCGAGGGCGAGCGCATCGTCTCCGTGTCGCACGACGGACAGCAGTTCACGCTCGAGCTCGCGTCGGGCACGCTGCACGTGGAGCAGCTCCTCGTGGCTGCCGGACGCACGCCGCAGATCTCCGACATCGGCCTCGACACCGTCGGCCTCGACCCGACGGCCCGCTCGATCGACGTCGACGACGCGATGCAGGCGGCCGACGGCCTGTGGGTCGTGGGCGACGTGGCCGGCCGCGGCGCGTTCACCCACGTCTCGATGTACCAGTCCGACCGCGCGGCGCGAGCCGTGCTCGGCGAGACCCTCCCCGAGTACGACGCCTCGTTCCCGCGCGTCACGTTCACCGACCCCGAGGTCGGCGGGGTCGGACTCACCGAGAAGCAGGCCCGCGAGCAGGGGATCGACGTCAGGGTCGCGACCACCGACCTGGCGCAGAGCTCGCGCGGCTTCACGCACGGTCCGGGCGCCGAGGGCGTCGTGAAGCTGGTGCTCGACGCCGCGCGCGGCGTGCTGGTGGGCGCGACGGTCGTCGGTCCGACCGGCGGCGAGACCGTCTCGGGGCTCGCCGTGGCGGTGCGCGCCGAGGTGCCGGTGTCCACGCTGCGCAACTCCGTGTACGCCTACCCGACGTTCTGGCGCGCGGTCGAGAGCGCGCTCGGCGAGCTCGACTGAGCCTCAGGCCTTGCCGAGCAGCTCCAGCACCTGCTTCTCCAGGGTGCGGCTGACCGGCTCGCCGGGGGCGACCGGCCGGTGGCCGCCGGCGACCACGACCCCGTCGCCGAAGAGGTCGACGACGCGCGGGTCCACGTAGGACGAGCGGGCGACCGCGGGGGTGTTGCCGAGGTGCTCGGCGACCTCGCGCATCGCCGCGGCGACCGACTTCTTGCGGGCGGTCTTGGTCGACGCGTCCGACGACGACAGCGCGGCCGCGGCGATCACGGTGCCTCGCCAGGTGCGGAAGTCCTTGGCCGAGTACTCCTCGCCCAGCACCTCCTTGACGTAGTCGTTGACCGCCGTCGCGCCCAACGTCGACCACCCGTCGCCGCCCCGGTACGCCAGGAGGACGTCACCGCCGGTCCGTCGGCGACGCAGCGGCTCGAGGGCCGCGATGAGCCGTTCGTCGCGCAGCGAGACCTCCAGGTCCTGACCGCTCTTGGCGACGTACTCGAAGACGAGCGAGTCGCCGTCGCGGCGCACGTGCTGCTTCTCGATCGTCGTCAGCCCGTAGCTGCCGTTCTCGTCGGTGTAGCGGTCCGAGCCGACGCGGAAGATGCCGAGGTCGAGCAGGCAGAAGGCGAGCGCCGCGGTGCTCCGCAGGGTCGCGTCGTCGGCCACCTCCTCGCGCGCTGCGTCCCGCGCCTCGAGCAGGGCGGTGGCGAAGCCCTCCATGTGCTGGAACTTCTCGGCGTCGCGGCGCTCGCGCCAGGCCGGGTGGTACAGGTACTGGCGGCGTCCGGCGTCGTCGGTGCCGACGGCCTGGAGGTGACCGTTCTCGGCCGGACAGATCCACACCTTCGTCCAGGCGGGCGGGATCACGAGCTCCTTGCAGCGCGCCACGTCGATCTCCTCCAGCGGCGCGCCGTCCTGGTCGAGGTAGCGGAATCCGCGGCCGTGCTTGACGCGGGTCCAGCCGACCATGGACGGTGACGTGCGACGCAGGCGGACCATGCTCCGACCGTAGGCGGGGCGTCGCAGGGCCGCGAGCCGAGCGGTCGTGCGGTCGGGTTCGTGGCGAGCAGGCAGACTACGAGGGTGCGAGCTCTCGTCGCGGTCGTCGCGTTGTCCCTGACCCTGGCCGCCTGCACGCGCGACGGCGACGCCGGCCGCGCCGAGCCGTCCGCGTCCGCGACGCCGACGGCCTCCGCGTCCGTCGGCGACGCGAAGGGGTGCGGCAGCGTCCCCGACGACGTCACCGGAGGCACCCGCGACGTGACCCGCACGATTGACGTCGACGGCTCGGAGCGGTCGTACGTCGTGCACGTCCCGCCCGGCTACGACGGCCGACGGGCCCTGCCGGTGGTCTACCTCTTCCACGGGCTGGGCAGCAACGCCCCGCAGGTGCTCACCTACTCCGGCTTCCCGACCGTGGCCGACGAGCGCGACTTCATCGTCGTGGCGCCGCAGGCGCTCGAGCCCCGCCGGGAGTGGGACGTCATGGCCACGGCCGACCAGCCCCGCTCGGACGCGGCCTTCTGGCTGCAGCTGAGCGAGCAGCTCGGCGACGAGTGGTGCGTCGACGCCGACCGTCAGTTCGCCGCGGGCATGTCGAACGGGTCGGCAGTGGTCTTCGCGATGGCCTGCCGCGGCGTCTACCCGTTCCGCGCCTACGGCGGCGTCGCGGCGACCTTCTACGACCAGGCCGCGTGCGGCGACGCGCCGCCGACGTCGTTCATCTACTTCCACGGGACCGGCGACGAGGTGGTGCCGTACCAGGGCGGCGAGACCCCGATCTTCCCCGTCCGCGCGGTGCAGACGGTGCTCGGTGACTGGGCCGGCCACGACGGCTGCGCGCGCGAGCCGCGCCGTCAGGACGTCGCGTCCGACGTGGTCCGCGAGACCTGGCGGGGGTGCTCCGACGGCAGCCGGCTGCAGGCCTACGTGATCGACGACGGTGGTCACACCTGGCCCGGCGCGGGTTTCGAGGTCCCGGTGCTGGGCAAGACGACGTCGTCCATCGACGCCACGAGGCTCATGGCCGACTTCTTCGGGCTGAAGGCCCCCTGACCTCGACCGCGGCCGTCGCAGGCCTCGCCGTGGGAGGGTCGCGAGCACTACCGTGAGGAACGGCTTCCCCCGCGTCAACCCCTGGAGGGCCTCGGGCCCGGGCGCGGGGGAAGCTCGCCTCGACGGTGACGAGGCCGGGGGGTCAGGCCCGCCGGCCGACGCCGTAGGGGTCGAAGGAGCTGCGCCGCTCGTCGACCTGGAGCGGACGACCGATCGGCGGCGCCGCACGCTGCGGGCAGCGAGGGCGGTCGCACGTGCGGCAGCCGGGACCGATGGGCATGACGTCGGGCTCGGTGAGGTCTAGCCCCGCGCTGTAGACGAGCCGTCCCGCCTGGCGCAGCTCGCAGCCCAGCCCGATGACGAAGGTCTTGGCCGCGCTGCCGTAGCCGCCGCGTCGGCGGGTGACGGTCCGGGCCATCCACAGGTAGCGCTGCCCGTCGGGCATCTCCGCCACCTGCACGTCGACCTGCCCGGGCGAGGCGAAGGCGTCGTAGACGTTCCACAGCGGACAGGTCCCGCCGCTGCGCGAGAAGTGGAAGCCGGTGGCCGACACCCGCTTGGAGATGTTCCCCGCCTTGTCGACACGCACGAAGATGAACGGCACGCCGCGCAGCTCGGACCTCTGGAGCGTGCTGAGCCGGTGCGCCGCGGTCTCGTAGCCGACGCCGAAGTGCTCGGCCAGCACCTCGACGTCGTAGCGCAGCCGCTCGGCGGCGCGGAAGAACGGGCGGTAGGGCAGGATCAGCGCCCCGGCGAAGTAGTGCGCCAGGCCGATGCGCGCCAGGGCGCGGGTGGTGTCGTCGGGCCACGTCTCGGCGTCGATCACGGTGTCGAGGACGTCGCCCGCCTCGAGGTAGGCCAGCTGCGTGGCCATGCGGAACGCCTGCTGCCCCGGGCGGAGGTCCGGCGCGAGGCGCAGCGTCCGGGTCGCGTCGTCGTACTCGAGCGTGCTGCGCGCGTCGGGCTCGGTGGTCGCGACGGTGACGCCGTGCGCCGACTGCAGGTGACGTCGCAGGTGGTGACGCACCTCCAGACGTCGCGTCCCGATGGACCGTGCGAGGTCCTCCGCGGCGCGGTCGACAGGGTCGATGTAGTTCTGGTGGCGGTAGAAGAAGTCGCGGACGTGCTCGTGCGGCATCAGGGCCTGCGCCGCGGTGCGACGGTCCGTGACGGCCTCCAGGTGCGCGACGGCGTCGCGGTAGCGCCGGTGCAGCTGCACGATCGCCTCGGCCACCTCGGGCATGGACCCGGCGACCTGCTGCAGGTCCGACAGCGGCAGGCCGGTCGCGCCGCCGGCCTCGGGGAGCGCCTCCCGCAGCTCCGCGAGCTGGCGCGCGGTGTCGCGCGGGCTGAAGAACGCCGGGTCGACACCGAACACCTCGGTGAGCCGCACCAGCACGGTCACCGTCAGCGGGCGGGTGTCGTGCTCGATCTGGTTCAGGTAGCTGGCCGAGATCGCCAGGATCCGGGCGAGCTCGACCTGGCTGAGCCCGCGCTCCTCGCGCAGCCGACGCAGTCGCGCACCTGCGTAGAGCTTGTCCATGCGCTCACCGTAGGCGATCTGTGAAAGGTCGAGCCTTCGCAATCTTGGCAAAAGGGACGCTCTTGGTTGTCAGAACCTGGCGGCCTGCGTGCCTTCACCTCGACCGCCGCGGCCGCTGCACTGGATCGCGAGACGCCCCGGATCACCCGGACCGGGAGCACTGCACCAGGAGCGACGATGACGAACCAGAACCCCGCCCCGACCGCCGAGCAGCTCGACGCCGCCTGGGCGTCCGACCCGCGGTGGGCGACCGTGAAGCGTGACTACACCGGTGCCGACGTCGTGCGCCTGCGCGGCACCGTGCAAGAGGCGCACACGCTCGCCGACCTCGGCGCGCGCAAGCTGTGGGACTACGTGTCCGGCCAGGTCGAGGGCGTCGACTACGTGAACGCGCTCGGCGCCCTCACCGGCAACCAGGCGGTCCAGCAGGTCCGCGCCGGTCTGCGCGCCATCTACCTGTCGGGCTGGCAGGTCGCCGCCGACGCCAACCTCGCCGGACAGACCTACCCCGACCAGAGCCTGTACCCGGCCAACTCGGTGCCCGCCGTCGTGCGCCGCATCAACAACGCCCTGCAGCGCGCCGACCAGCTCGAGCACGCCGAGGGGCAGGTGACCCGCGACTGGTTCGCCCCGATCGTCGCTGACGCGGAGGCCGGGTTCGGTGGTCCGCTCAATGCCTACGAGCTGATGCGGGCGATGATCGCCGCCGGCGCCGCGGGGGTGCACTGGGAAGACCAGCTCGCGAGCGAGAAGAAGTGCGGACACCTGGGCGGGAAGGTCCTGGTCCCGACCCAGCAGCACGTCCGCACCCTCAACGCGGCGCGGCTCGCGGCCGACGTCGCCGGCGTGCCGACCGTCGTCATCGCCCGCACGGACGCCCAGGCCGCGACGCTCCTCACCAGCGACGTCGACGAGCGCGACCGTCGCTTCCTGACCGGTGGGCGCACGTCGGAGGGCTTCTTCGAGGTGTCGAACGGCATCGACCCGTGCATCGACCGTGGCATCGCCTACGCCGAGTACGCGGACCTGCTGTGGATGGAGACGTCCGAGCCGGACCTCGAGCTGGCGCGCCAGTACGCGGAGGCGATCAAGAAGGAGCACCCCGACCAGCTGCTCGCCTACAACTGCTCGCCGTCGTTCAACTGGAGGAAGCACCTCGACGACGCGACCATCGCGAAGTTCCAGCGCGAGCTCGGCGCGATGGGCTACACCTTCCAGTTCATCACCCTGGCCGGCTTCCACGCGCTCAACCACTCGATGTTCGACCTCGCCCACGGCTACGCGCGCACCGGCATGAGCGCCTACGTCGAGCTGCAGGAGCGCGAGTTCGGCGACGAGGTGCGCGGCTACACGGCCACGAAGCACCAGCGGGAGGCGGGCACGGGCTACTTCGACGCCCTCAGCACGACCATCAACCCGGCGTCGTCGACCACGGCGCTGACCGGGTCGACCGAGGAGGCGCAGTTCTGATGTGTGCACCCACGCGCAACGACATGCAGGTGCTCGGCCCGGTCGGGCCGCGCGACCACGAGGTGTTCAGCGACGGCGGGCTCGGCATCCTGCGCATGCTGCACGACCGGTTCGACGGACGTCGACGCGAGCTGCTGCGTCTGCGTCGCGACCGGGACTTCGCAGCCGCTCCGGGCGGAGGCCCCGACTTCCTGCCCGAGACCGCCGGCGTCCGCGAGGACCCGTCCTGGCGGGTGGCGGGAGCCGGTCCCGGCCTGGAGGACCGGCGGGTCGAGATCACCGGACCGGTCGACCGCAAGATGACGATCAACGCGCTGAACTCCGGCGCCCAGGGCTGGCTGGCGGACTTCGAGGACGCGACGAGCCCGTCGTGGCGCAACGTCGTCGACGGCCAGCTCAACCTGCACGACGCGGTCAGCCGGGTCATCGAGCACGAGGAGAACGGCAAGCGGTACGTGCTGGACGACGGTCCGCTGGCGACGATCATCGTGCGCCCGCGGGGCCTGCACCTCGACGAGGAGCACCTGCGGATCAAGGGTGCACCCATCGCCGGCGCGCTCTTCGACTTCGGTCTCTACGTCCACCACAACGCCAGGCGGCTCATCGAGCAGGGCACGGGTCCGTACTTCTACCTGCCGAAGCTCGAGAGCCACCTCGAGGCACGCTGGTGGGACGACGTGTTCACCCGCACCGAGCAGTGGCTGCGCATCCCGCACGGCACGATCCGCGCGACGGTGCTCATCGAGACGCTGCCCGCGGCCTTCGAGATGGAGGAGATCCTCTACGAGTTGCGCGACCACGCCGCCGGGCTCAACGCCGGCCGCTGGGACTACATCTTCAGCACGATCAAGAACCTCGGGGCCGACCCCGCCTACGTGCTGCCCGACCGAGCCGACGTGACGATGACCGTGCCGTTCATGCGCGCCTACACCGAGCTGCTCGTGAAGACGTGCCACCGCCGAGGCGCGCACGCCATCGGGGGCATGGCGGCCGTCATCCCGAGCAGGGACGAGGACCGCAACCGCGACGCCCTGGCCAAGGTCCGGGCCGACAAGGAGCGGGAGGCGGCCGCCGGCTACGACGGGTCGTGGGTGGCGCACCCCGGCCTGGTCGCGACGTGCCGCGACGCCTTCACGGAGGTGCTCGGCGACCGGCCGAACCAGGTCGACCGGCAGCGTGACGACGTCGAGGTGTCGGCCGCCGACCTGCTCGACGTCGCGGCCACGCCGGGCGAGGTCACGGCGCAGGGCCTGCGGGCGAACGTCTCGGTCCTCGTCCGCTACGTCGACGCGTGGCTCGACGGCCGCGGTGCGGTCGGGCTCGACGGGCTGATGGAGGATGCCGCGACGGCGGAGATCTCGCGCTGTCAGCTCTGGCAGTGGTGCCGGCACGCGACCCCCATCGACGGGGGTGGCGTCGTGACGCGCTTCCGCGTGGCGGCGCTGCTGGAGCAGGAGCTAGACGCGTTGGAGCGGGTGGGTCGACCGCCGGAGCGCATCGAGGCGCTGCGCCACGTCGTGCGGCGGGGTGCGCTCGGGGACGACCTCCCCGCGTTCCTCACCGACGACGCCTACCGACGTTTCCTCGTGACCCGCGAGGAGGCGGCGGCGTGAGCGACCTGCTCGCGACCGGCGTCCTCGGCGGCGACCTGACGGGTTCGGTCGCCGCCGAGGGGTGCGCCCGCGCCGGCCACGACGTGCTCCTCGTCGAGGCCGGCGCGAGCGCGCGGGACGGAGGCCGCGACCGGGTCGCGGCCTCCGTGACCCGTGCGGTGGAAGAGGAGGCCGACGGCGGGACCGACGTGCGCCTTCCTGGTCGCACGAGAAGCCGCCGACCCCGGCGCTCACCCTCCGCGTCCTGACGCCGGAACCGGAGCTCGGCTCACGCCCCGCGGCCCCGCGACGTCGGCCCGGTACGCTGCACTGGGCGCGTCGCGGTGATCGCACGCACCCGCGGGCCCCCGTAGCTCAGGGGATAGAGCAACGGTTTCCTAAACCGCAGGTCGCAGGTTCGAATCCTGCCGGGGGCACAGACGGTCGCGGAACGCTTTTGAGGGCCGGTGGCTGTGCGGAAGGTCGAAGGATGCTGCGTCGGTGTCGGGATCCCGTCGCGAACGCAGAAGCGTCCGACCTCCAGCGCACCGACGCAGAGTCCTGCGTGACCTTGGCTTCGGGCGAGACCCGCCGGCCTCACCCCCGCGGCGCCACCCGCAGGATCTTGTCGTCCGAGCCGTTCGAGGTGGTCACGTACAGCACCCCGCCCGGACCCCGCTGCACGCCGCGCAGCCGGCCGTAGGTGCCGGAGAGCTCCGACGGGGTGTACTGACGCACCAGGCGACGGCTGCTGTCGAAGGTCAGCAGGCGCAGGCTCGTGCCCTTGAGGGTCGCCACCGCGAGCGCGCCGTCGAGGCTTCCCCAGCCCGACCCGCTCACGAAGTCGGCGCCGCTGGTCGCGACCGTCGACGTGCCCGACCTCCACGCCGCCTGGCGCTGCGTGCCCGGGAGCGAGTCGTCGGTCATCGGGGAGTTCGCGCCCTCGTTGTAGTCGGGGTCGCCCGACGCGCGAGGGACCGGGTTCCACCCGTAGTTGCCGCCCTTGACCAGCACGTTCACCTCGTCGTCGCGGTAGGAGCCCTGCTCGACCGACCACATCTGGCCCGTCGACGGCTGACGCACGACGCCCTGCACGTTGCGGTGGCCGTACGTCCAGACCCGACGCTGCATCGCCGTGCGGGCCGACGCCCACGGGTTGTCGTCGTAGCCCCTGCCGGTCGTCGCCGAGACGCGCAGCACCTTGCCACCGCCGGACGTCAACGACTGCGGGATGCCGCCGCGGGCAGCGTCGCCCGTGCCGATGAACAGCGAGTCGGCCTTGCCCCGGCGCAGCGCGCAGCCGCCGTGGCGGCCCGTGCTCGACGGCAGGCCGACCACGACGTTGCGCACGAACGTCGCGCGGCCCGCGGACCGGTCCAGGCGCCACGCGACGACCCGGACGTCCCGCACGTCGCCCGAGCGGTAGCCGTGGCACGTGTAGAAGACGCCGCTGCGGGCGAAGTCGGCGGACTTCTCGATGCCCATGAGGCCGGTCTCACCGCCCGACCACATGCCGGCCGGACGCGACAGCACGACCGTCGAACGTCCCTGCGGGTCGCGCAGCGTGACCGACAGCCGGTCGCGCTGGGTGTAGAGCATCGACCCGTCGGGCAGGAAGGTGAGCGCCCAAGGATGCTGCAGACCTGCCTGCACCACGCGCACGTCGAGGGGTGGCGGGTCGGCTGCCGCGGTGGCGGCCGGTGCTCCTCCTGCGAGGGTGGCGGAGGCGCAGAGCGCCCCGCCGAGGACGGCCGTGACCACGCGTCGGGCTCTCATCGCCTCAGTATCCGCCTCCTGGCGCGATCTGCCAGCGCGCGAGCCGTTCACCCGTGCGTCGTCCGCTCGACGCGCGCCTGCGGCCGTGCCGTCGTACGCTCGCCGCACCTGCATCAGCACCCGTGGAGGGACCATGTCCCGTTCGACCGAGGACGCCTGGACCGTCGTCGTGTACGAGGTCAGCGGCGTGCCCGAGCAGCAGGACATCCTCGCCGACTTCCACACGGCTGCCATGAGCGGTGTCGTCGCCCTCGGCACCCAGGGCGACCTCGGGACCTACGTGGTCGTGGAGTGCCGCACCGACGACGACGCGTGGCTCGTCGAGGCCGTGGTGCACCAGATCGACCCGCACGCGCACCGACGCAGCGAGCACCCGCACCGGCCCGTCGTGGGTCCCGCCGTGCCTGCCGACGGCTGACGCTCCACGTGCGCCGGGCTGCGACGCCGCCCGCCTAGGATGGAGACCGACCCGTCGCCGGACGGGTCGCACCGACGATCCCGCCCGCAGGAGCTCCCTTGACCAAGCCCGTCGCCTCGTGGCTCACCGACATGGACGGCGTGCTCGTCCACGAGGAGCGCGCCATCCCGGGCGCGGCCGAGTTCATCGCGGCGCTGCGACGTCACGAGCGGCCCTTCCTCGTGCTCACCAACAACTCGATCTTCACCCCGCGCGACCTTCGTGCGCGCCTCCACGCGGCGGGCCTCGACATCCCGCAGGAGTCGATCTGGACCTCGGCGCTGGCCACCGCGAAGTTCCTCAGCGAGCAGCGTCCGGAGGGGACGGCCTACGTGATCGGCGAGGCTGGGCTGACCACCGCGCTGCACGACGTCGGGTACGTCATGACCACGCGGGACCCGGAGTACGTGGTGCTGGGCGAGACGCGCACCTACTCCTTCGAGGCGATCACCAAGGCCATCCAGCTCATCGAGAGCGGCGCGCGGTTCATCGCCACCAACCCCGACCCGACCGGCCCGTCGCCGTCGGGAAGCCTCCCTGCCACCGGCTCGGTCGCCGCGCTCATCACCAAGGCCACGGGGGTCGAGCCGTACTTCGTCGGCAAGCCCAACCCGCTCATGATGCGCACGGCGCTCAACCGGATCGAGGCGCACTCCGAGACGACGGTGATGATCGGCGACCGGATGGACACCGACGTGCTGTCCGGGCTCGAGGCGGGCCTGCGCTCCATCCTGGTCCTCACCGGCTCGACGGCGCCCGGACAGGTGGAGCGCTTCCCGTTCCGACCGACCCGCGTCGTCGACTCGATCGCCGACGTGGTCCCGCTCGTGACCGAGCTGGCAGAGGGCGACGCGGACGGAGCCTGACGGCTCGTCGGGTATTCTGGTCCGATCACGTCGCCCGATCGGCGGTCGTGAGAACGTCCACGCACGACGGAACATCACCCGACGTCACGGAGCCAGAACGTTGAAGGTCTTTCTCACCGGAGCCAGCGGAGTCATGGGGCGGTCCACCACGACCGCCCTCGTCGCCGCCGGCCACGAGGTCGTCGGGCTGGTGCGCTCCGAGCGTGCCGCCCGCGTCGCCGAGGCGCACGGGGCGAGACCGCACCGCGGCACCGTCTTCGACGTCGACGCCATGGCGACGGGCATGCAGGGCTGCGACGCCGTTGTGAACTTCGCGGGCCGCATGCCCGTGGGTCTCGCGATGCTGCGACCCGGTGCCTGGCGCCAGAACGACCGCATCCGCGCGGTCGGCTCGCGTCGGGTGGCCGAGGCCATGCTGGCCGCGGGTGTCCCGCGGCTCGTGCAGCAGAGCCGCTCGTCGATCTACGCCGACGGCGGTGACGCCTGGATCGACGAGCTGGCGCCCGTCGAGATCACCCGCGACACCGACACCGTGGCCGAGGCCGAGCAGCACGCCCGGGCCCTCGGACGTCGTGGCCGCGACGTGGTCGTGCTGCGCTTCGGCCAGATCGTCGGGCCCGATCCCGGCTCCCGATGGCTGCTGCGGCGCGCCCGGTCGGGTCGGCCCACCGGCTGGGGCGAGCCGTCGTCGTGGGTGCACCTGGTGCACGTCGACGACGTCGGCACGGCCGCCGAGGCCGCGCTGACCGCGCCGGCCGGGGTCTACAACGTGGGCGCGGAGCCGTGCCGTCGCGAGGACCTCGCCGAGCAGCTGGCGCTCGCCGGCGGACGACGCGGCGGTCGCTTCCACCACCGCGTCACGCAGCGACTGGCGGGGGTGCGGCTGGAGACCTTCGGACGCTCGCAGCGCATCACCTCCCAGCGCTTCGGCGACCGCGCCGGCTGGCACCCGATGTTCCCGAAGCTCACCCCGGACTGGTTCGACGGTGTCCTCTGACGACCTGACGTCCGACGCCGACCGTCAGGCGGCCGAGCAGGCCCGTCGGCGCCGCGCGGCCCTGCTGCTGGGCGACCTGCTGCCCGACACCACGCGCGACGAGCGCGGCGACGACGGGACGTCCGCCGGCTCGCGTCGCGACGACGAGCTGCTGCGGGACGTCCCGCCCCACCACGGCGGCTGAGCCCGGACCTGCCGGTCTCAGGGGGTCTGGCGCTGCAGCGCGTCGCGGATCTCCCGGAGCAGCTGGATGTCCTCGCTGACCCCGGCCGGCTCCTCCTCCTTGCCGCGCGCGAGCCGCTCGTTGATCGTCTTCATGGGCACCACGACGACGAAGTAGACGACCGCGGCAGTGAGCACGAAGGTGATGACGGCGGTGATGAAGGCGCCGTAGGTGAAGTTCTGGCCGTTGACGGTCAGCACGCCACCGGCCTTGCCGCCGCCGCTGACCAGCCCGATGAGCGGGTTGATGAACGACGTCGTGAACGCGGTGACCAGCGCGGTGAATGCGGTGCCGATGACGACGGCCACGGCGAGGTCGACGATGTTCCCGCGGAGCAGGAAGTCCTTGAATCCCTTGATCATGTGTCCCCCTAGGACGTCGGTGAAGGTCGTCCCCGAGCCTAGGGGTTCGCGACGACGTCGCGCGGCGTCCCACCCATCGGGCGAGGCGCGGTCAGTCGTCGCCCGCCTCGACCACGACGCTCAGCTGCGCCTCCACGCCCACGCGTGCGAGCTCCAGCGCGGTCCGGCGGGGGACGGTGAGCCAGAGGATCGGGGCGTCGGGGTCCTCGAGGTCGGGCACGGCGGCGACCACTGCGCCCGAGGCCGCCACGGACGCGCGCGGGCCGCCCGCTCCCGCCGCCACCGCCAGCACCTCGACCCGGTCGCCCACGCGCACGGCCTGGCCGCTCGTCGCGTCGGCCAGCCGCACGGCCGTCACGACGTGCCCCGGCGGCAGGCCGTCGACCGGTCCGGCCGCCAGGAGGCGGACGTCGGTGAACGCCTCGCCCCGACGCATCGGCCCGCCGACCCGTCGCCCCTCGAGGTCGTCGGACGACAGCAGGTGCTGGGGCGCCGCCCCTGCCGGCAGCAGCGAGGAGGTGACGTCGTCGGCGGAGAGCACCGTGCCGCTGGCGAGGTCGCGGGCGGCGACGGCCACCTCCACCTGGTCGGGCGGGCGGCGCACCGACGTGAGGGCCAGCAGCACCGCGAGGGCGGTGCACAGGGCGGCGAGCAGACGACGGTGCTCGAGCAGCGAGGAGCGCAGACGGTCCATCCGCGCACGCTAGGCAGCGGGCCGGACCCCGATCCAGCGCGTCTCCACAGGGGAGCGGGTCAGGCGGCGGAGCCGCCCGTGGACGACGAGCCGCTGCCCGAGGTCGACGTGCCGGACGACGTGCCCGAGGAGGAGCTCGACGACGTGCTCGACGACGAGGAGGAGCTCGAGGAGGACGAGCTGGAGGTGTCCGACGACGTCGTCGTGCTGCGGCTGTCGGTGCGGTAGAAGCCCGACCCCTTGAACACGACGCCCACCGCGTTGAACACCTTGCGGAGCCGGCCCTGGCACGCGGGGCACTCGGTCAGCGCATCGTCGGTGAACGACTGGTGCACCTCGAGCGCGTTGCCGCACTCGGTGCACTGGTACTGGTAGGTCGGCACGGTCTTCTCTCCTGGATGTCACCGGTCGGCGGGTGCCGCTCCGGCACGAGGTCTCCGACGTCAAAGGGTACAGTTCCCTGCATCGTGACCGACCCTGACTCATCCGGGACCCCGTGATGACCGAGCTCCTCCTCCTGGGACTCTCGTTCCTCCTCATGCTCGCGTGCGGCGTCTTCGTGGCGGCCGAGTTCTCGTTCGTGACGGTCGACCGCGCGACGGTCGAGCGCGACGCCGAGCGCGGCGACGCGGGCGCGGCCGGCACCCTCAAGGCGCTGCGCAGCCTGTCGACCCAGCTCAGCGGGGCGCAGCTGGGCATCACGATCACCAACCTGGCGATCGGGTTCCTCGCCGAGCCGGCCATCGGGCGGCTCGCGCGCGGACCGCTGGAGGACCTCGGCGTCACCGGCGGGGCGCAGAGCGCCGTCGCGTACGGGCTCGCGCTCTTCCTCAGCACCGTCGTCACGATGCTGGTCGGCGAGCTCATCCCGAAGAACCTGGCCCTCGCCCTGCCCCAGCGCGTGGCCGCCGTCGCCCAGCTGCCGCAGCGGGTGTTCACGCGCGTGATGGCCTGGCCGATCCGGTTCCTGAACGGCACGGCCAACCGCACCTTGCAGCGCATGGGCGTCGAGCCGCAGGAGGAGCTGCGCTCGGCCCGCTCGCCGGTGGAGCTGCGCTCGCTCGTGCTGCGCTCCGCCCGCGAGGGTGCCATCGACGACGAGACGGCCGACCTCGTGGCGCGCAGCATCGCGTTCGGTGACCGCACCGCCGCCGACGTCCGCACGCCCCGGGTCCGCGTGCACTTCCTCGACGCCCGCGACACCGCGCTCGACGTCATCGAGGCGGCCCGCCAGACCGGGCACTCACGGTTCCCGGTCACGGGCCGGTCGCCGGACGACGTCGTCGGCATCGTGCACGTGAAGCAGGCCGTCGCGGTCGACCCCGACCGACGTCGCGGCGTCCGTCTCGGCGACCTGGCCGGCCCCGTGACCACCGTGCCCGACAGCCTCGAGCTCGACCCGCTGCTGGCCCTGCTGCGCGAGCAGGGGATGCAGATGGCGGTCGTCGTCGACGAGTTCGGCGGGACCGACGGCATCGTCACCCTCGAGGACCTCGTCGAGGAGATCGTCGGCGAGGTGCTCGACGAGCACGACCGCGTCGCGAGCCGCAGCCGCCACCGTCCCGACGGCGCCTGGTCGCTCTCGGGTCTCCTGCGGCCCGACGAGGTGCTCGAGCAGACCGGGGTGGCCCTGCCCGAGAGCGAGGACTACGAGACGATCGCCGGCCTGCTGCACGCCGAGCTCGGTCGTCTCGGCGTGCGCGGCGACGTCGTCCACCTGCAGGTCGATCCGACCCCGGACGACGAGGACGACGACCCCGAGCCGCTGGACGTCTCGCTCACCGTCGAGCGCATGGAGGGCCGGCGGATCGACCGCGTGACCCTGACCGTGCAGGCCCCCGACGGTGCTGCTGCCGAGACCGGCTCGAGCAGGGCCGCCGAGCCGACCGCCGGCCCGGCAGCCGACCCGACCGGGGGCGGTGACGTCCGTGGGTGACTGGGTCGGGGTCGGGCTGACGTTCGTGCTGCTCGCCCTCAACGCACTGTTCGTGGCCGCGGAGTTCGCGCTCATCTCGGCCCGACGGACCCAGCTCGAGCCCCTGGCGCAGGCCGGGTCGCGCACGGCTCGGCTGGCGCTCAAGGCCGTGGAGAACGTCACGCTCGCCATGGCGGCCGCACAGCTCGGCATCACCATCTGCTCGCTCGGGCTCGGCGCCATCAGCGAGCCCGCGCTCGCGCACCTGATGGAGCCGGCCTTCGAGCTCGCCCACGTGCCCGAGAGCCTCGTGCACCCGATCTCGTTCGTGATCGCGCTGTCGGTGGTCGTGTTCCTGCACGTCGTGTTCGGCGAGATGGTGCCCAAGAACCTCGCGCTCGTGCAGCCCGACCGCGCCGCCCTCGTGCTGGGCCCGTTCATGCTGCTCGTCATCGCCGTGCTGCGGCCGCTCGTGGTGATGCTCAACGGCATCGCCAACCTGGCGGTCCGCCTGCTCGGCGTGCAGCCGGTGGAGGAGGTCGCCTCCACCTACTCCCACGACGAGGTCGCGGGCCTCGTCGACGAGTCGCGCCGCGAGGGTCTGCTCGACGACGACGAGTACGGTCTCGTGCAGGGTGCCCTGGAGTTCCACGACGGGCGGGTCGAGCAGGTGCTGCTGCCGCGCGACGGGCTCGTGACCGTCGCGCCGGAGGCGACGCCGGCCGACGTCGAGCGGGCCTGCGCCGACACCGGCTTCTCACGCTTCCCCGTCGTCGACGCCGACGGCGACCTCGCCGGCTACCTGCACATCAAGGACGTGCTGGAGACCGACGACGCCGCGCGCCGCGCCCCCATCGCCGACAAGTGGCTGCGGCCGCTGTCGACCGTCGGGGCGGGGTCGGGGCTCTACGAGGCCCTGCGGGTCATGCAGGCCAAGGGCTCCCACATGGCGCGGGTGGCCGACGGGTCCGGCCAGGTGCTCGGCGTGATCATGCTCGAGGACGTGCTGGAGGAGCTGGTGGGCGAGATCCGCGACACGGAGCGGCTCGGGAGCTAGGCCGGCGCCTCGGGCACGCGGAACACGCCGTTCTCGGTGACCACCACGTCGACCGGCAGGTCGTGCGGCTCGTGCGGCACCTCGGTCAGGAGCTCCTCGGCGTGCACGACGGCCACCAGCAGCGGCCGACGCCGGCGGGGGAGAACGGCGAGGGCGCGGTCGTAGTAGCCGGCGCCCCGGCCCAGACGACGTCCGGCGTGGTCGACGGCCAGCGCGGGCAGCACGACGACGTCGACGGAGGCGAGCGCGTCGTCGGGGAGCGTCGCGCCCACTGGCTCGTCGACGCCGAGCCGCGAGCGGGCGGTCGGGGCCGTGGGGTCGTGCGGCGCCCAGGCGAGGGAGCCGTCGCTCCGGCTGACCGGCACGAGGACCTCCACGCCACGCTCGAGCAGGCCCGCGAGCAGCGCCTCCGTGCCCGGCTCGCCGGGCATCGAGCGGTAGGCGGCGACCCGACGGGCGCGGGCCACCGAGGGCAGCGCCAGCAGGTGGGCGGCGACCGCGTCGTCGACGGCTCGGCGCTGCTCGAGGTCGCGACGGCGGCGCGCCTCCAGCAGTCGCGGACGCACCGCCCGCTTCTCCTCGGCGGCCGCGTCGTTCCGCTGGCGCGCGCCCGGACGGTCCATACGTCTAGCCTAGGCGCGTGGACGGACTCGAGCTCGCACGGAGCACCATGGAACGCGCCGGCGTGGCGGCACCCGCGATCGAGGTCTTCAGCGACTTCTACCGTCAGCTCGAGGGCGGTGCCACGGGCCTCGTCCGCGAGGCCGACGTCGACCCGCTGGTCGACGTCGACCGGGCCGCCGACGTCACCTTCGACCTCGACGCGCAGCGCGAGGCCGCCGCGGTGACGGCCGTCATCAAGCTCAACGGCGGGCTCGGGACCTCGATGGGCATGGACCGGGCCAAGAGCCTGCTGCCCGTCCGCTCCGACCTCACGTTCCTCGACATCATCGCCCGCCAGGTGCTCCAGGTCCGGCGCGACCTCGACGTCACGTTGCCCCTGCTGTTCATGCACAGCTTCCGCACGCAGGACGACTCGCTGGCACGGCTGCGGCAGCACGAGGGCCTCGAGGTCGAGGGCCTGCCGCTCGACTTCCTGCAGAACCGCGAGCCGAAGCTGCGCGCCGACGACCTCACCCCGGTGCAGTGGCCCGCCGACCCGGCGCTCGAGTGGTGCCCGCCGGGGCACGGCGACCTCTACACGGCGCTGCTCGTCTCGGGCGTGCTGGAGCAGCTCGTGGCCGCCGGCTACCGGTACGCCACCGTCTCCAACGCCGACAACCTCGGCGCGGCGCCCGACCCGTCGATGATGGCCTGGTTCGCCTCGACCGGAGCGCCGTACGCCGCCGAGGTGTGCCGGCGCACGCCCGCCGACGTCAAGGGCGGCCACCTCGTCGTCCGGCGCGCCGACGGACGCCTCGTGCTCCGCGAGACCGCGCAGACGGCCGACGACGACGCGGCGCTCGCCGCCGACGCGGACCGGCATCCTTTCTTCCACACGAACAACCTGTGGTTCGACCTGCCTCGACTGCTCGACACGCTCACCGAGCGCAACGGCGTGCTCGGCCTGCCGCTCATCCGCAACGAGAAGACCGTCGACCCCACCGACAAGACGTCGCCGAAGGTCGTGCAGATCGAGTCGGCCATGGGTGCCGCCGTCGAGGTCTTCGACGGCGCCACCGCCATCGAGGTCGAGCGCTCGCGGTTCCTGCCCGTGAAGACCACCAACGACCTCCTGCTGCTCCGCTCGGACGTGTTCGGCCTGGGCGACGACAGCCGCCTGCGCGCCACCGTCGACCCGCGGCCGCTCGTCGACCTCGACCGCCGCTTCTACACGACCATCGCCGACTTCGACGCCCGCATCCCGCACGCCCCGTCGCTCGCCGGGGCCTCGTCCCTGACGGTGCGCGGCGACTGGCACTTCGGGCGCGACGTGGTGGTCACCGGCGACGCGACCCTG
Organism: Aeromicrobium erythreum; assembly: GCF_001509405.1. Lineage (NCBI taxonomy): Bacteria > Bacillati > Actinomycetota > Actinomycetes > Propionibacteriales > Nocardioidaceae > Aeromicrobium > Aeromicrobium erythreum. The sequence goes on along the minus strand of NZ_CP011502.1, from coordinate 2,630,092 downwards.
GACGACGACGGCACGGCACGCAGCGTCCCGCAGGGTGCCCGGTTAGGCTGACGCCCATGTCTTCCGACGCAGGGAACGAGGCCGCTCCGCCCTCCGGCGACGCTGCTCCACCCCGGGGACCGCGTCCGCGCGTGCGTCCGGAGAGCGTGCCCGACGGCTTCCTGACCGTCGAGGACCACCTCGAGAAGATCCTGCGCGGCATCGGCCCGCTCGAGCCGTACGACCAGCCGGTCGTCGAGTCGCTCGGCCTGCCGCTGCACGCCGACGTGCACGCCCCGATCTCCCTGCCCCGCTTCGACAACTCCGCCATGGACGGGTACGCCGTCCGCGCCGAGGACCTCGCCCAGGCCACGTCGGCCACGCCCGTCGAGCTGCCGGTCGTGGCCGACATCTACGCCGGGTCGAGCCGGCCGTTCGCGATCTCCCCGGGCACGGCCGTCAAGATCATGACGGGTGCGCCGGTCCCGCGCGGTGCCGACGCCGTCGTGCCGTTCGAGGCCACCGACCGTGGCAACGCGCGGGTGCGGTTCACCGAGGCGGTGCGCGAGGGCCAGCACGTCCGTCGGGCCGGCAGCGACGTCGGCCAGGGCGACCTCGTCCTGCCGGCCGGCACCGTCGTCGGTCCGCGCGAGGCTGGCCTGCTGGCCTCGCTGGGCCTGGGAAGGGTCGCCGCCCGACCGCGACCGCGCGTCGTGGTGCTGTCCACCGGCAACGAGCTCCGCGAGCCGGGCGCCCACCTCGACTTCGACTCCATCTACGACGGCAACAGCTACATGCTCGCCGCCGCCGTGCGCGCGGCAGGCGCGATCGCCTACCGCGTGGGCGCCATCGGCGACGACCCGCGCACCTTCCGACGCACGCTGTCCGAGCAGCTCGTCCGCGCCGACCTCGTGGTCACGAGCGGCGGCATCAGCGAGGGCGAGAAGGACGTCGTCAAGGAGACGCTGTCGGCGCTCGGGACGGTCGCCTTCCCGAAGGTCGCCATGCAGCCGGGCAAGCCGCAGGGCTTCGGCACGATCTTCGACGAGCAGACCCCGATCATCACGCTGCCCGGCAACCCGGTCTCGGCCTACGTGTCCTTCGAGGTGTTCGTGCTCCCGGCCATCCGCCGGCTCATGGGCCTCACGCCGTACCGGCGGCCCATGGTGCACGCCGTGCTCACCCAGGACATCGCCTCCATCCCCGGACGCCGCCAGTACGTCCGCGGCGTCTTCGAGGTCACCCACCGCGGCGCCAAGGTGACTCCGCTCGGCGGCCACGGGTCGCACCTGCTCGGCTCCCTCGCCCAGGCGAACGCCCTGATCGTCGTGGGTGAGGACGAGACCGCCCTGAACCTGGGCGACACGGTCCGCACCCTCGTCCTCGACAGGCCGTTCTGACGTGACCGGTCCCGAGCCGTCCGCAGCGCGGCTGACGCACGTCGACGAGACCGGGGCGGCCCGGATGGTCGACGTCGGCGACAAGGACGTCAGCCGCCGCACGGCGACGGCGCGCGGGCGCGTCGAGGTGTCCGCCGAGGTCGTGGCCCTCCTGCGCGGCGAGGGCGTGCCGAAGGGCGACGCGCTCGGCGTCGCGCGGGTCGCCGGCATCATGGGCGCCAAGCGCACGCCCGACCTCGTCCCGCTCTGCCACCCGATCGCGATCAGCGGCGTCGAGGTCGACCTCCACGTCGCCGACGACGCCGTCGAGATCACGGCCAGCGTCCGCACCACCGACCGCACGGGCGTCGAGATGGAGGCGCTGACGTCGGTCACCGTCGCCGCCCTGACCGTCGTCGACATGGTCAAGGCCGTCGACAAGCGGGCGCGCATCACCGACGTCGAGGTCGTCGCCAAGGCCGGCGGCCGCAGCGGCGACTGGGACGTCCGATGAGCGCGCCCACCGACAGCCGACGCGGCGCCGTCGTCGTCGCGTCGAACCGCGCGGCCGCGGGCGTCTACGAGGACACGACCGGACCGCTGCTCGTCGATGCGCTCCGCTCCTGGGGCCTCGAGACCGCCGACGCCGCCGTCGTGCCCGACGGCGACCCGGTTGGACACGCCGTCGCCGACGCCGTGGCGTCGGGCGCGGCCGTGGTGCTGACCACCGGCGGAACCGGCATCAGCCCCACCGACCGCACGCCCGAGGTCACGCGGCCTCTGCTCGACCGCGAGCTGCCCGGCCTGGCCGAGGCGCTGCGTGCCGCGGGGGTCGCCAAGGGTGTCCCGACCGCGGTGCTCTCGCGAGGTCTGGCCGGCGTGGCCGGGAGCACCCTCGTCGTCAACCTGCCCGGCTCGCGTGGGGGCGTCAAGGACGCCATCCAGGTGCTCGCCGACGTCGTCACGCACGCCGTCGACCAGCTGGCCGGCGGCGACCACGCCGGCCCGGACCACCCGGGACCACGGGCGACGGCATGAAGGGCTGGCCCGTCGAGCTCACGCACGGCGACGTCGGCGTGCGGCCCTTGCGGCGCTCCGACGCCCGCGCCTGGGCACGGCTGCGGCGGGCCGACGTCGCGTGGCTGTCACCCTGGGAGGCCACGCTGCCGCCAGGCGGGGGAGCGGCACCGCTGTCGTACCGGGCGATGATCGTGACGCAGCGGCGTCGCGCGCGGCAGGGTCGGGCGATGCCCTTCGTCGTCACCTGGCGCGGCGAGATGGTCGGCCAGGTCACGGTCAACGGCATCTCGTGGGGCTCCGCCCGGTGGGCGAGCATCGGCTACTGGATCGCGCGACGTCACGCCGGCCGGGGGATCACGCCCGTCGCCGTCGCCCTCGTCGTCGACCACCTCCTCGACACCGTCGGTCTGCACCGGGTGGAGATCTCCATCCGGCCGGAGAACGAGGCCAGCCTGCGCGTCGTGCAGAAGCTCGGCCTCGACGAGGTCGGGCTGGCGCGCGGCTACCTGCACATCGACGGCGCCTGGCGCGACCACCGGGTCTTCCAGGTGCTCGCCGACGACCGTCCTGGCCGGCTGCTGGAGCGCGTGACCCGCGACGACGAGGCGCGACGTCGGTCGCCATCGTGAGTCACGCCTGCCACATCCGTCACAAACTTCACGCGACACACGACTGACCTGCGGAGATTCCCTCGGCGGGCGACCTACGGTTGATCCGTGGGTGCCAATGGACTGATCGTCGCGTTCGTCGTCGCCGTGTGGGCGGCGTACTTCGTGCCGCTCGTCCTGCGTCGGTACGACGAGGCGAGCTCCTCGGAGTCCCTGGAGTCGCTCAGCCCGTTGAGCCGCGTCATCTCCCGTCGCGGCCACGGCGAGCCGACCGAGGACGCCACCGACGAGGTGCCCCTCTCGGCGCCGGTCGACACTCCCACGAACGCCGCCGAGCCGACCCCGAAGGCCCCCACCGTGACCGAGACCCCGACCGCCCGCCGTGACGCGCCGACCCGCCGCGCCGCGGTCGTCGCCGCCCGTCGCCGCCGTCGCACGCTGCTGACCCTGCTGACCGCGCTCGCCGTGGTGGGTGGGCTCGCCGGCTTCTCCGTGGTCTCGCCGGTCTGGGTGGCCGCACCGGCCGCCCTGGTGGCGGCCTGGCTCGTCGCCTGTCGCGTGCAGGTCAGGGCCGAACGTGGCATCAGCCGCCCGGCGACCGAGCGTCGTCCGCTGTCCTCGCGGCTGCCGTCCGTCAAGCTTCCCGCGCGCGACACCACCGCGGAGCGCGCCTCGCGCCGCGCCGCGCCGCGCACGCCCGACGAGGAGCACACCGTCGTCGTCTCGCACCAGTTCGAGGACGTCGAGCCCGACCGCAAGCACGTCATGGAGAGGGCAGAGCTGCCGGCCGACGCCCTCGAGGAGAAGCTGCAGATCGCGGTGCCGTCGGTCAGCACCGCTGGCACCGCCCTCTGGGACCCGCTGCCGGTCACGCTGCCCACCTACGTCACCAAGCCGCGCGTCGGCCGCACCGTCCGCACCATCGACTTCGACGCCCCGGGTGCCTGGACGTCGGGTCACGTGGAGGGCGAGGACGTGGAGCTGCCGGGTCGCGCCCGGTCCGCGCAGGCGGCTCCCGAGACGTCGCGTCGCGCGTCGGGCGAGTAGCCGTCAGAGCCGTCCGGACCCCCTGCGGGACGAGACGGCACGGGTGCTAACCTGATCCAGACCTGGGGCATTGGCGCAGTTGGTAGCGCGCTTCGTTCGCATCGAAGAGGTCAGGAGTTCGAATCTCCTATGCTCCACCCGCATCACGAAGAGCCTCCCGGCATAGCCGGGAGGCTCTTCGTCGTTCCCGGCGACATCGCGCTCTCCTCCTCCGTCCATCGAGCGGGGTCATGCGGCTACGTGCGCGTCAGCGACGCTCGGCTCTCGCGACGTCACGCGCCGCGCGCGACCGAGACGGGGCCCGTGCAGCTCCTGCGTGGCGTGGTGCGTGCACCCGCTCGCAGCTCGATGCCGTCGTTCCAGGGTTTTCGGGACCTCCACGACCGAGCGGGACCCGCAAGGAGGGGGGTGGTTTGACGACCCCAGGAGGGGGTGTGTAATGTTCTTCTTGTTGCACCGCACGACGGGGCGCAAGGCCAGAAGGCCGGGTGTCCGGTGGGTGTGACCCGCTTGAACCGAAACGATCAATGCCAGGTTCGTCTGGAGACTGATCGCTGACAACGGCGAGCGAGGACTGGAAGACCGCGAGCTTGTCTCGCCCGAACCAGTCAGGTAGGTTTGACCAGCCCCTGGTGGGTGGGCCCTGATGTGGGTCTGTCTGGTGGGTGTGCGTCTGATGTTTGAGAACTCAACAGTGTGCTAAAAGTCGACGAGAAGTAATCAGTTTTACCCCCGTCGGCAGGTATGGTGCCTCTTTTTGGGGTGTTGTGTGTGTCGCGGTGGCAATTCCGACAATTTTGACTGTCAGCAGTCAGTTTGCCGGGTCATTTTGATGTTGGCCCCTTGTGGGGTTTTCAACGGAGAGTTTGATCCTGGCTCAGGACGAACGCTGGCGGCGTGCTTAACACATGCAAGTCGAGCGGTAAGGCCCTTTCGGGGGTACACGAGCGGCGAACGGGTGAGTAACACGTGAGCAACCTGCCCTTCTCTTTGGAATAAGCGTTGGAAACGACGTCTAATGCCGAATATGACCCCCTGTCGCATGGTGGGGGGTGGAAAGCTCTGGCGGAGAAGGATGGGCTCGCGGCCTATCAGCTTGTTGGTGTGGGTAATGGCCCACCAAGGCGACGACGGGTAGCCGGCCTGAGAGGGTGACCGGCCACACTGGGACTGAGACACGGCCCAGACTCCTACGGGAGGCAGCAGTGGGGAATATTGGACAATGGGCGAAAGCCTGATCCAGCAACGCCGCGTGAGGGATGACGGCCTTCGGGTTGTAAACCTCTTTCAGCAGGGACGAAGCGAGAGTGACGGTACCTGCAGAAGAAGGACCGGCCAACTACGTGCCAGCAGCCGCGGTAATACGTAGGGTCCGAGCGTTGTCCGGAATTATTGGGCGTAAAGGGCTCGTAGGCGGTTTGTCGCGTCGGGAGTGAAAACTCAGGGCTCAACCCTGAGCGTGCTTCCGATACGGGCAGACTAGAGGTATGCAGGGGAGAACGGAATTCCTGGTGTAGCGGTGGAATGCGCAGATATCAGGAGGAACACCGGTGGCGAAGGCGGTTCTCTGGGCATTACCTGACGCTGAGGAGCGAAAGCATGGGGAGCGAACAGGATTAGATACCCTGGTAGTCCATGCCGTAAACGTTGGGCGCTAGGTGTGGGGACCTTCCACGGTTTCCGTGCCGCAGCTAACGCATTAAGCGCCCCGCCTGGGGAGTACGGCCGCAAGGCTAAAACTCAAAGGAATTGACGGGGGCCCGCACAAGCGGCGGAGCATGCTGATTAATTCGATGCAACGCGAAGAACCTTACCTGGGTTTGACATATGCCGGAAAGCTGCAGAGATGTGGCCCCCCTTGTGGTCGGTATACAGGTGGTGCATGGCTGTCGTCAGCTCGTGTCGTGAGATGTTGGGTTAAGTCCCGCAACGAGCGCAACCCTCGTCCTATGTTGCCAGCACGTGATGGTGGGGACTCATAGGAGACTGCCGGGGTCAACTCGGAGGAAGGTGGGGATGACGTCAAGTCTTCATGCCCCTTATGTCCAGGGCTTCAAGCATGCTACAATGGCCGGTACAAAGGGCTGCGAAACCGTAAGGTGGAGCGAATCCCAAAAAGCCGGTCTCAGTTCGGATTGGGGTCTGCAACTCGACCCCATGAAGTCGGAGTCGCTAGTAATCGCAGATCAGCAACGCTGCGGTGAATACGTTCCCGGGCCTTGTACACACCGCCCGTCACGTCATGAAAGTCGGCAACACCCGAAGCCGGTGGCCCAACCCTTGTGGAGGGAGCCGTCGAAGGTGGGGCTGGCGATTGGGACGAAGTCGTAACAAGGTAGCCGTACCGGAAGGTGCGGCTGGATCACCTCCTTTCTAAGGAGCTTTTGGCTCGCCGCAGTGTCGGTGGGTCCATATGTGCTGGTCGTGGGCGAATGTCCTGCGCAGTGCAGCTCACTAGTGGACGTCGATTAGTTGGCCGGTCGTTGACTGGTGCTTGTCAGTACACCTCTTCCTTCGGGTGGGGGCAGGAACCTCGAGTATCTGGTGGCGGTCGCGCTTAGCACACTGTTGGGTCCTGAAGGATCAGCCGTTGGTTGGGTCTTCTTGGACCGTTCTTCCCGGTGAACCGCCCGCGTGTTGGTGGGTAGGCGTCGGATCGGAGTGCGGGACCGGACGTATCTTGAGAACTTCACAGTGGACGCGAGCATCTTGTAGCAATGTATGTAACAAGCTACTAAGTGCACATGGTGGATGCCTTGGCATCGAGAGCCGATGAAGGACGTTGGAGTCTGCGAAAAGCCCCGGGGAGGTGACAACCGACCTGTGATCCGGGGATGTCCGAATGGGGAAACCCACCTGGAGGAAAGTCCAGGTACCTGCGCCTGAACACATAGGGCGTGTGGAGGGAACGCGGGGAAGTGAAACATCTCAGTACCCGCAGGAAGAGAAAACAACCGTGATTCCGGAAGTAGTGGCGAGCGAAACCGGAAGAGGCTAAACCCTAGTGATGTGATAGCCGGCAGGCGTTGTCACTGGGGGGTCGTGGGGCCGAACTGCTGAGACTGCCGTATCAGCGAAGAGTCATAAACCATGAGTGAAGACGAGACCGACTGGAAAGTCGTGGCATAGAGGGTGATACCCCCGTAGTCGTAAGCTCATGGCTCTTGTTCGTTACCCCGAGTAACACCGAACCCCTGAAATTCGGTGTGAATCTGGCGGGACCACCCGTTAAGCCTAAATACTCCTCGATGACCGATAGCGGACTAGTACCGTGAGGGAAAGGTGAAAAGTACCCCGGGAGGGGAGTGAAAGAGTACCTGAAACCATGTGCATACAATCCGTTGGAGCTCTTCCTTGTGAAGGGTGACAGCGTGCCTTTTGAAGAATGAGCCTGCGAGTTAGCGTGGTGTAGCGAGGTTAAGGCGAGGGCCGTAGCCGTAGCGAAAGCGAGTCCGAACAGGGCGTTTGAGTTGCACCATCTAGACCCGAAGCGGAGTGATCTATCCATGGGCAGGTTGAAGCGCGGGTAAGACCGCGTGGAGGACCGAACCCACCTAGGTTAAAAACTGGGGGGATGACCTGTGGATAGGGGTGAAAGGCCAATCAAACTCCGTGATAGCTGGTTCTCCCCGAAATGCATTTAGGTGCAGCGTTGCGTGTTTCTTGTCGGAGGTAGAGCACTGGATGGGCTAGGGGGCCTACAAGCTTACTGAACTCAGCCAAACTCCGAATGCCGATAAGTGAGAGCGCAGCAGTGAGACTGCGGGGGATAAGCTCCGTAGTCGAGAGGGAAACAGCCCAGACCATCAGCTAAGGTCCCCAAGAGATTGCTAAGTGGAAAAGGATGTGAAGTCGCAGAGACAACCAGGAGGTTGGCTTAGAAGCAGCCACCCTTGAAAGAGTGCGTAATAGCTCACTGGTCAAGTGATTTCGCGCCGACAATGTAGCGGGGCTCAAGCAATCCACCGAAGCTATGGCATTCGCGCATGAACCAGGCCTTCGTGGTCCAGGTGCGTGGATGGGTAGGGGAGCGTCGTGTCGCGAGTGAAGCGGCGGGGTAACCCAGTCGTGGACGCGACACGAGTGAGAATGCAGGCATGAGTAGCGAATGAGGAGTGAGAAACTCCTCCACCGGATGACCAAGGGTTCCAGGGTCAAGCTAATCTTCCCTGGGTAAGTCGGGACCTAAGGCGAGGCCGACAGGCGTAGTCGATGGACAACGGGCTGATATTCCCGTACCGGCACTGAAGCGACCCTGCTGAATCCAGTGATGCTAAGTGCCCGAAACCGGTTTCCAGCTCCTTCGGGAGCATTAACCGGCAGAGCGCATGACCCGAACTGGTACTAGGCAAGCAATGGTGTGACGCAGGAAGGTAGCTCAACCGCGGCGATGGTAGACCGCGGCCAAGGTCGTAGGGCGAACGGTAGGCAAATCCGCCGTTCATGTGCCTGAGAGCTGATGGGGAGACGTTTTAGTCGAAGTGAGTGATCCTATGCTGCCGAGAAAAGCATCTAGCGATGTTTCAGAGCCGCCCGTACCCCAAACCGACTCAGGTGGTCAGGTAGAGAATACTAAGGTGATCGAGTGAATCATGGTTAAGGAACTCGGCAAAATGCCCCCGTAACTTCGGGAGAAGGGGGGCCGGATTCGTCAGTGGACTTGCTCCACGAAGCGTTGAAGGCCGCAGAGACCAGGCCCAAGCGACTGTTTACTAAAAACACAGGTCCGTGCTAAGTCGAAAGACGCCGTATACGGACTGACTCCTGCCCGGTGCTGGAAGGTTAAGGGGACGTGTTAGCGCAAGCGAAGCACAGAACTTAAGCCCCAGTAAACGGCGGTGGTAACTATAACCATCCTAAGGTAGCGAAATTCCTTGTCGGGTAAGTTCCGACCTGCACGAATGGAGTAACGACTTGGGCGCTGTCTCAACCATGAACTCGGCGAAATTGCACTACGAGTAAAGATGCTCGTTACGCGCGGCAGGACGGAAAGACCCCGGGACCTTTACTATAGTTTGGTATTGGTGTTTGGTTCGACTTGTGTAGGATAGGTGGGAGACTGTGAAGCTCGGACGCCAGTTCGAGTGGAGTCATCGTTGAAATACCACTCTGGTCGTACTAGATATCTAACCTAGGTCCGTTATCCGGATCAGGGACAGTGCCTGATGGGTAGTTTAACTGGGGCGGTTGCCTCCTAAAATGTAACGGAGGCGCCCAAAGGTTCCCTCAGCCTGGTTGGCAATCAGGTTTCGAGTGTAAGTGCACAAGGGAGCTTGACTGTGAGAGTGACAGCTCGAGCAGGGACGAAAGTCGGGACTAGTGATCCGGCGCTGGCATGTGGAAGCGGCGTCGCTCAACGGATAAAAGGTACCCCGGGGATAACAGGCTGATCTTCCCCAAGAGTCCATATCGACGGGATGGTTTGGCACCTCGATGTCGGCTCGTCGCATCCTGGGGCCGTAGCAGGTCCCAAGGGTTGGGCTGTTCGCCCATTAAAGCGGCACGCGAGCTGGGTTTAGAACGTCGTGAGACAGTTCGGTCCCTATCCGCCGCGCGCGTAGGAAACTTGAGAAAGGCTGTCCCTAGTACGAGAGGACCGGGATGGACGAACCTCTGGTGTGCCAGTTGTTCTGCCAAGAGCACGGCTGGTTGGCTACGTTCGGAAGTGATAACCGCTGAAAGCATCTAAGCGGGAAGCACGTTTCAAGATGAGGTTTCCCACTGGTTTACCAGGTAAGGCCCCCAGCAGACCACTGGGTTGATAGGCCGGAAGTGGAAGTGCAGCAATGCATGGAGCTGACCGGTACTAATAGGCCGAGGGCTTGTTTCACTACAACAAGAGCATGCGCGTCCACTGTGAGGTTCCCGAGATATGAGTCGGGAACGATTGATATCTCCATAGAGTTTCGGCGGCCATGGCGAAGGGGAAATACCCGGTTACATTCCGAACCCGGAAGTCAAGCCCTTCAGCGCCGATGGTACTGCGCGGGAGACTGCGTGGGAGAGTAGGACGCCGCCGGACAATCATTACGCACAAGGCCGCCCCCACTGGGGGCGGCCTTGCTGCATTTCACCAGGAGTACAAGGAATGAACCAGTCCTCTGGACGCGGCCCGAACCGCCCCCGCAGACCCGCCGAGACCCGCGGCAGCAGCAGGCCCGGCAAGCCGAGCGACCGGGGCGGCAGCAAGCCCGCCGACACCCGCGGAGGCAAGCCCGCCGAGACCCGCGGCGGCGGCAAGCCCGCCGACCGGCGTGGCGGCAAGCCCGCAGACACCCGCGGCGGCGGCAAGCCCGCAGACACCCGTGGCGGCAAGCCCGGGGAGCGTCGTGGCGGCAAGCCCGGGGAGCGTCGTGGCGGCAAGCCCGGCGACCGTCGTGGCGGCCCGGCCCGCAACCGCGACCGCGAGGAACGCACCGTCGACCAACAGACCTACGACGGACCCCCCATCCCCGACGACATCGCCGCCACCGACCTGGACCGCTACGCCCGCGACCAGCTCTCCAACCTCCCCGCCAAACTCGCCGACCGCGTCGCCCGCCACCTCATCATGGCCGGCCTCCTCCTCGACGAAGACCCCGAAACCGCCTACGCCCACGCCCTCGCAGCCCGCGCCCGCGCACCCCGCAACGCCCTCATCCGCGAAGCCTGCGGCGAAACCGCCTACGCAGCCGGCCACTACGCCCAAGCCCTCGCCGAACTCCGCGCCGCCCGCCGCATCAACGGCCAACACCTCTACGCCCCCATCATGGCCGACTGCGAACGCGCCCTCGGCCGACCCACCCAAGCCCTCACCTACGACACCCCCACCACCCGCAACCACCTCGACCAAACCGGCAACATCGAACTCACCATCGTCATCGCCGGCGCCCGCCGAGACCTCGGCCAACACCAAGCCGCCCTCCAACTCCTCCAAACCGAACCCCTCCACACCACCACCCGCGCCCCCTGGGCCACCCGCCTCAAATACACCTACGCCGACACCCTCCACACCACCGGCAACACCCACGAAGCCCTCCAATGGTTCCACCGCGTCATCGCCACCGACCCCCACCACACCACCGACGCACCCCAACGCATCACCCAACTCGAACACGAACTGGCGGCGCAGGAGGACGGAAAGTGAGTGGCCTGGACGGGTCGTCCACAGGCGTGCCGACGCAGCGCTGACGCAGTCCACAGGCCGTCAGGACGCCGTCGTCGTCGAGTCGACGAGCGGCCACGCTGGGGGGATGACGCAGCAGCCATCGCACCAGAACCTCGTCTCCCTGATCGGCCGGGTGTCCGGCACACCCGAGCAGCGGACCCTGCCGAGCGGCGACGAGATCGTCACGTTCCGCCTGGTGGTCCGCCGCGACCCGCCTCGGGCAGGGGCGCGCGCTCGGTCGCGGCAGACCGTCGACACGATCGAGTGCGTCGCGTGGACGGCGCGCCTCAGACGGACCGTCACGCGACTGGAGGATGGCGCGACCGTCGCGGTGACCGGGTGCCTGCGACGCCGCTTCAGCCGTGCGGCCGGCGGTGGCCAGAGCTGGTACGCCGTCGAGCTGGCCTCGTGCAGTGCGGTGGCCGCCGCTCAGTAGTCTCGGAGGCATGCCTCTGCTGACCAGCGACGTGCCGCTCTGCGAGGCTCACGACCTCGTCATGCTCGACCTCGACGGCGTCGTCTACGTGGGGGCCGACGCCGTCCCGGGTGCGTCCGACGCGCTGGAGCGTTGCGTGAGCCACGGCGCACGCATCGCCTACCTGACCAACAACGCCGCGCGGCCGGCCGGTGAGGTGGCCCAGCACCTGCGCGACCTCGGGATGCCCGTGCACGACGACGGTGAGGTCGTGACCTCGGCGCAGGCCGTGGCCCGCATGATCGCCGCCGACCTGCCGTCGGGCTCGCGGGTGCTGGTCGTCGGTGGACCCGGGCTGCGCGAGCCGCTCGAGGCGGCCGGACTCGTCTGCGTCGACTCCGCGGAGGACGACCCTGCGGCCGTGGTGCAGGGGTTCCACCGAGACATCGGGTGGCGACACCTCGCGGAGGCGGCGTACGCGGTCGCCGCCGGTCTCCCGTACTACGCCAGCAACCTGGACCTCAGCATCCCGACACCACGGGGCACGGCGCCCGGCAACGGCACCCTCGTGCGCGCCGTCGTGGCCGCCACCGGACGGGAGCCCCTCGTCGCCGGCAAGCCCGAACGTCCCCTCTTCGACGAGACGCTGCGCCGGACCGCTGCTCAGCGCCCCCTCATGGTCGGCGACCGCGTGGACACCGACATCGACGGCGCCACGCGGGCGGGCATCCCGGCGCTCGCCGTCCTCACCGGCGTGAGCGACCTCGCGGAGCTGGCGGCGCTCGCGCCCGAGCGCCGCCCGGGCTACGTCTCCCACGACCTGCGCGGCCTGGTCGACCACCACCTCGCCGTGGTCGTCGACGGGGACACCTCCCGGTGCGGCGACTCCACCGCAGAGCGCAGGGACGGCACGGTCGTGCTGACGGGCGGCGACCCCGCCGCCACCACCTCGGTGCGCGCCGTCCTCGGCCTGGCCTGGTCCGCCGTGGACGCCGGGCACGACGCGCCGGACGTGCGTCTGGGAGGATGACACGGTGACCGAGCACCACGACCCCGCGAGCCAGGCGTCCGCGCCGTCGCCCGCGGACGACGGCGTCGACCCGGTGGCAGCGCTCGTCGTGCAAGCGCAGGAGGCCTGTGCCGACCATCCCGAGCTGCTGGTCCTGGTCGAGCAGCTGGAGCGGCTCGAGGAGGTCGAGCTGGCCCGTCGCCCCGAGGTGCTCGACGCGGTGCACCGCACCCTGCGCGAGGTGCTCACGGGGGCGAGTCGGCCGGGCCGCTCCGCGTGAGCCGGCGGGTCCGGCTCGACGCGGAGCTCGTGCGCCGCGGGCTCGCGCGCTCCCGCGACCACGCCGGTCAGCTCATCGCGGACGGCAAGGTGCTGGTCGGCGGCCAGCGGGCGGCGAAGGCGGCCACGCAGGTAGGAACCGACCAGGCCGTCGTCGTCCGGGAGGACGACGACCCCGGATGGGCCTCCCGCGGCGCGCACAAGCTGCTCGGGGCCCTCGAGGTCTTCGAGCCGCAGGGACTGCAGCTGCAGGGTCGGCGCGTCCTCGACGCCGGTGCCTCCACCGGCGGGTTCACCGACGTGCTGCTGCGCCGCGACGTGCGCGAGGTCGTGGCGGTCGACGTCGGCTACGGCCAGCTCGTCTGGCGGCTGCGCGACGACCCGCGCGTCCAGGTGCACGACCGCACGAACGTGCGCAGCCTGACCCGCGAGGACGTCGGCGGCGCCGTCGACGCGGTCGTCTCCGATCTGTCGTTCATCTCCCTTACCGTGGTGATGCCCGCGTTGACCGCCGTCTGCCAGGAGGAGGGCGACATCGTGCTGATGATCAAGCCCCAGTTCGAGGTGGGCCGCGGCAACCTCGGCAAGAACGGGGTCGTGCGCGACCCCGACCTGCACGCCGACGCCGTGCTGCGCGTCTGCGAGAGCGGGCTCGAGCAGGGGTGGGGCACCCATGGGCTGGCGGCCAGCCCGCTGCCCGGACCTGCGGGGAACGTCGAGTACTTCTGCTGGCTGCGGCGCGACCCCGAGCCCTCGGTGCCCGACCGGTCGGCCGTCGCCGACGTCGTCGCCCGTGGACCGCTCGCGACGGCGGACGGGGACGACGCATGAGCGAGCGCCGCGTCCTGCTCATCGTGCACACCGCGCGCGCGGAGGCGACGTCGCTCGCGGCGCGCCTGGCCACCGATCTGCGCAGTGCCGACATCGGCGTCTGCGTGCTCGAGTCCGACCGCGACGACCTCGTGGCGGCCGGGATCGGCGAGGTCGGCGTGATCCCCGCCCAGGAGGGCGCGGCACACGGCTGCGAGCTCGCGGTGGTGCTCGGCGGCGACGGCACCATCCTGCGCGCCACCGAGATCTGCCGCGGCACCCAGACGCCGGTGCTGGGCGTGAACCTGGGGCACGTCGGGTTCCTGGCCGAGGCCGACGTCGACGACCTGCAGGCCGTCGTGCAGGGCGTCGTGGACCGCACCTACCGGGTCGAGGAGCGGCTGACGATCGAAGTGACGGTCAGCGTCGGGGACGAGGTCGTCGCGACGAACTGGGCGCTCAACGAGGCCACGGTCGAGAAGGCCTCGCGCGAGCGCATGCTCGAGCTGGTCGTCGAGATCGACGACCGACCGGTGTCGCGTTGGGGGTGCGACGGCGTCGTGTGCGCCACGCCCACCGGCTCGACCGCCTACAACTTCAGCGCCGGCGGGCCGATCGTGTGGCCGGAGGTCGAGGCCCTCCTGCTGGTCCCGATCAGCGCGCACGCCCTCTTCGCGCGGCCGCTGGTCGTCTCGCCGAACTCGACGCTCGCGGTCGAGGTCATGGGGGAGATGACGGCGGGCGTGCTCTGGTGCGACGGGCGTCGCGCAGCCGACCTCCCGCAGGGTGCCCGGGTGGAGGTCCGACGCTCGGACACGCCGGCCAGGCTCGCGCGGCTGCACGAGGCGCCCTTCGCCGACCGCCTCGTCCGCAAGTTCGACCTGCCCGTCGCCGGCTGGCGCGGCGCGGCGGAGCAGCGTCGCCTCGGGCGACGGGTCGAGGACGTCTGATGTGGCAGCACCTGCGACTCAGCTCGCTGGGCGTCATCGAGTCCGCCGAGCTCGAGCTCGACGCGGGCTTCACCGTCATCACCGGTGAGACCGGTGCGGGCAAGACGATGGTCGTGACAGCACTCGGTCTGCTGCGTGGCGGGCGTGCCGACGCGGGCCTGGTGCGGCACGGCGAGCGTCAAGCACGGGTCGAGGCGAGCGTCGAGGTGCCGGGTGGGTCTCCGGTCGTGCGCGCGGTCGAGGACGCCGGCGGCACGGTCGACGACGACGTCGTCGTGCTGGGCCGGGTGCTGTCGGCGCAGGGCCGCTCGCGTGCTGTCGCGGGCGGCGCGACCGTGCCGGCCGCGGTGCTCTCCGACGTGACCGACGCCCTCGTGGCGGTGCACGGACAGTCCGACCAGCACCGGCTCCTGCGCGGGTCTGCCCAGCGCTCGGCGCTCGACGCCTTCGCGGGGGACGCGCTCGCCGCGCTCTCCGAGGAGTACGCCCCGCGGTACGCACGACTGCGCTCCGCGCGGGCGCGCCTGGGGGAGCTGCGCCAGCACGGGCAGGAACGGGCCCGCCAGCTCGACCTCCTCCAGCACGGACTCGCGGAGATCGCCGACGTGGAGCCGCGGGAGGGCGAGGACGAGGAGCTCGTCACCGAGGAGGGACGGCTCGCCCACGCCGAGGCGCTGGTGCAGGCCGCGTTGACGGCGCACGAGGGTCTCGCCGGCGACCATGGCGCCGCCGCGCGCGACGTCGTCGCCTCCGGCTCGGCGGCCCTGCAGGACGTCGCCGGGCACGACCCCGAGCTCGACGACATGGCGCAGCGGCTGCGCGAGGTCGGCATCCTGCTCGACGAGGTCGCCGCCGACCTGAGCGCCTACGCGCACGGCGTCGAGGTCGACCCCGCCCGGCTGGCCGCGGTGCAGGAACGTCGTGCGGCCCTCGCGGCCCTCCAGCGCAAGTACGGCCCCTCCCTCGCCGACGTGCTGGCCTGGCAGGAGAAGGCCGCCGCCGAGGCTGGGGAGCTCGACCACGACGACCAGGCCATCGCCGACCTCGAGGCGGAGGTCGAGGCACTCGAGCCCCAGGTGCTGGACCTTGCGCACCGCATGAGCGAGGTGCGCCGGGAGGCCGGTGCCCGGCTCGCGGACCTGGTGGGGGAGGAGCTCACCCAGCTGGCCATGCCGTCGGCGCGGCTCGAGGTCGCCGTCAGCGTGCCCGAGGACGCCGTTCCCGCGGCCCACGGCATCGACGACGTCGAGCTGCTGTTCGCCGCGAACAACGGCTCCGCGCCACGCCCGCTGGCGAAGGGGGCGAGCGGCGGTGAGCTGTCGCGCCTCATGCTGGCGCTCGAGGTGGTCCTGGCCGACCAGGGCACCGTGCCGACGCTCGTGTTCGACGAGGTCGACGCGGGCATCGGCGGACGCGCTGCGGTCGAGGTGGGCCGCCGGCTCGCCCGGCTGGCCGAGGGCCCGCAGGTGCTGGCGGTGACGCACCTGCCCCAGGTCGCAGCCTTCGCGCACCACCACTTCCACGTCATGAAGGACGACGACGGCAACGTCACGAGCAGCAGCGTCGTGCGGCTCGACGGCCAGGCGCGCGTCGACGAGCTGGCGCGCATGCTCGCCGGCCAGGACGAGTCCGAGGCCGCGCAGGCGCACGCGCGCGAGCTGCTGGAGCTGGCCGGACGTCTCTGAGCCGGCCCGGCCGACGCGCCGGGACGCGCCGACCCGACCTGCCAGGAGGGCCGGGGTGCGCGTGCCACGATGGACGACGATGTCTCGACGCACCCGATCCACCGACGACACGACCGACGACATCGTCGGGGTCGTGCGCTTCGCCCGCGCCGGTGACGGTGCCGCCAAGTCGCTCCGCGCGGGCGACATCGCCGTCGTCGACCTGCCCGACCTCGACCGCGCCCAGGCCGACGCCCTGGTGCAGCGCAAGGTCCGCGCGGTGCTGAACGCGGCGGAGTCCTCGACCGGTCGCTACCCCAACTCCGGTCCGCAGGTGCTGGCCGACGCCGGCATCGCGCTCGTCGACCACGTCGGTGCGGGCATCTGGACCCGGCTGCGCAGCGGCGACACCGTGCGCATCGCCGACGGCAAGATCTTCAAGAACGAGGTGCTCGTCGCGCAGGGCCAGATGGTCGACGACGCGACCCGCTCCGAGCGGCTCGGCGCCGCGGAGCGAGAGCTCGCGACGAAGCTGGGCTCGCTCACGGCGAACGCGTCGGACCACCTCGAGCGCGAGCGCGCCCTGCTGCTGGAGGGCGCACGGGTCCCGCGCCTCGACGCCAAGCTGCGGGGTCGGCCCGTGGTCGTCGTCTCGCGCGCCTACCAGTGGGAGCACGACCTCAAGGCGATCCGTCGCTGGATCCGCGACTCCGGCGCGGTCGTCGTCGGTGTGGCCGCCGGCGCCGACGCCCTGCTCGAGACCCGCATCAAGCCCGACGTCGTGATCGGCCATCTCCAGGACCTCTCCGACCGTGCCCTGCGCAGCGGCGCCGACGTGGTCGTCGTGAGCCCGTCGGGACGCACCGACGGCGCGGAGCGCTTCGAGCGCGCGCACGTCGACGTGACCGTGTTCCAGGCGACGGGCTCGGCAGCCGACCTCGCGATCCTGCTGGCCGACGCGAACGACGCGCCGGTCGTCGTCGAGGTCGGGGCGCCGCGCGGTCTCGTCGAGTTCCTCGAACGAGGCACGGCCGACGTCGCGAGCTCCTTCGTCACGCGGCTGCGGACGTCGGCGACGCTCGTCGACGCGCACGCCGTGGCCCACTTCACCCGCCGCACGATGCCTGCGTGGCCCGTGCTGCTCATCCTGCTCGCGGGCGTCCTGGCCGTCGTCGCCGCCGTGGGCACGACCCCCACGGGCGCCGACTGGTACGCCGTGCTCGGCGAGCGCCTGGCCGACCTCCGCACCTGGCTCGAAGGACTGCTGTAGATGATCACCTTCCGGTACCACCTCGTCTCGATCGCCGCCGTCCTGCTGGCCCTGGCCGCGGGCGTCGCGCTCGGCGCCGGCGCGCTCGACGGCCGTTTCGCCCCCGACCGCGAGCAGGGCTCGTCGTCCGGTGGCGACTCCGCGCTCGTGTCGTTCGAGAACGGGTACGCGGCGCGCACGTCGACCGGCCTCATCGAAGGCACCCTCGACGACCGGTCCGTCGTGCTGCTGACCCTGCCGGGTGCCGACGCCGAGCAGGTCGCAGGCGTCCGTCGCAACCTGGAGAGGGCGGGTGCGGCGATCACTGGCACGGTCGCGCTCACCAGCAAGCTCGTCGACCCCGCCAACCGTCAGTTCGCCGAGAGCGTCACCGAGGAGGCGGCACCCGACTCCTCCGGCGAGGGCTACGCGCGCGTCGGCGCGGCGCTGGGACGGTCGCTGCTCGGCCGTGCCGGCCGCGAGCTCGACCAGACCGCACGCACGACCGCGTCGGCCTTCGAGGAGGGCGGACTGACCTCGGCCAGCGCCGCACCCGAACGGTTCGCCGGTCAGGCCGTCGTGGTCGCGGGCCCGTCGCGGCTCGGCGACTCCGCCGAGGTCGTCACCGGTCTGCTGCGCGCGCTCGCCGGCACGAGCGACGGCACGCTGCTCGCCGGTCCGTCGGCGTCCAGCCTCGACGGCGGCGCGGTCGACGTCGTCCGCCGCGAGGCCTCCCAGGTCTCGACCGTCGACGTCACCGACTCCGCCGCCGGCCGGGCCGTCACGGCCCTCGCCCTCGCCCGCGTGGCGGCCGGCGAGACGGGTGCGTGGGGCACCTCCCGCAGCGAGGACGGCTCCGTCCCGCGCTAGTCCGGCGCCTGGTCGCCGCGCCGCCCCGGCTGGTCATGGCCGCCGCGGCGAGGGGCTACACTGGAATCCCGTGGAGCAGTGACGACCACGGCACCTGCCGTCGGTCCCGCTGAGCCGCATCCAGGCCCACGACCACGGGAGTCACCTTGCAGGGCAGCGCCGTCACCAAGCACGTCTTCGTCACCGGAGGCGTCGCCTCCTCCCTCGGCAAGGGGCTCACCGCCTCCTCGCTCGGCCGGCTGCTGAAGTCCCGGGGACTGCGGGTCACGATGCAGAAGCTCGACCCGTACCTCAACGTCGACCCCGGCACCATGAACCCGTTCCAGCACGGCGAGGTCTTCGTCACCGACGACGGCGCCGAGACCGACCTCGACATCGGCCACTACGAGCGCTTCCTCGACGAGGACCTCGTGGGGCGCGCCAACGTGACCACCGGCCAGGTGTACTCCGACGTGATCGCGCGCGAGCGTCGCGGCGACTACCTGGGCGACACCGTCCAGGTGATCCCGCACATCACCAACGAGATCAAGGACCGGATGCTCTCGATGGGCGGGCCCGACGTCGACGTCGTCATCCACGAGATCGGCGGCACGGTCGGCGACATCGAGAGCCAGCCGTTCCTGGAGTCGGCGCGCCAGGTGCGCCACGAGATCGGCCGGGGGCACGTGTTCTTCCTGCACGTCTCGCTCGTGCCCTACATCGGCCCGTCCGGTGAGCTGAAGACGAAGCCCACGCAGCACTCGGTCGCCGCGCTGCGCTCGATCGGCATCCAGCCCGACGCGATCGTCTGCCGCTCCGACCGCGAGATCCCCGAGTCGGTCAAGCGCAAGATCTCGTTGATGTGCGACGTCGACACCGAGGCCGTCGTCACCGCCAGCGACGCCGCGTCGATCTACGACATCCCGAAGGTCGTGCACCGCGAGGGCCTCGACGCCTACGTCGTGCGCCGCCTCGACCTGCCGTTCCGCGACGTCGACTGGACCGAGTGGGACGCCCTGCTGCGGCGCGTGCACCAGCCGGCCGACGAGGTCACCATCGCGCTCGTCGGCAAGTACGTCGACCTGCCCGACGCCTACCTCTCCGTGGCCGAGGCCCTGCGCGCCGGCGGCTTCGCGAACGACACCAAGGTCCACCTGCGGTGGGTGCCCTCCGACGAGTGCGCCACCGAGTCGGGGGCAGCGCGCCACCTGGCCGACGTCGACGGCATCTGCGTGCCGGGCGGCTTCGGCATCCGGGGCATCGAGGGCAAGGTCGGCGCCCTGCAGCACGCCCGCACGCGGGGCATCCCGACGCTCGGCCTCTGCCTGGGCCTGCAGTGCATGGTCATCGAGCACGCCCGCCACGTCGCCGGCATCCCGGGCGCGAGCTCGACCGAGTTCGACCCCGACGCGAGCGACCCCGTGATCGCGACGATGGCCGAGCAGCACGCGTTCGTCGAGGGTGCGGGCGACCTGGGCGGCACCATGCGCCTCGGCCTCTACGAGGCCGCGCTGGCCCCGGGCAGCGTCGTCGCCGGCGTGTACGGATCCGACAAGGTCGAGGAGCGGCACCGTCACCGCTACGAGGTGAACAACGGCTACCGCGACCGCCTCGAGGCGGCAGGGCTCGTGTTCAGCGGCACCTCGCCCGACGGGACGCTCGTGGAGTTCGTCGAGCTGCCCGCCGACGTGCACCCGTTCTACGTGGCCACGCAGGCCCACCCGGAGCTGCGCTCGCGGCCGACGCGCCCGCACCCGCTGTTCGCCGGACTGGTCAAGGCTGCGCTCAAGCGTCAGCGCGAGACGCGTCTGCCGGTGGAGGTGCCGGTGCCCGGTGCCGACGTGGTCGAGGGCGCCGACGCGCCGACGTCGTGAGCCCGCACCCCACGCTGCCGGGCGTCCTGGTCGACGAGGTCGCCGACCGGGACGAGTCCTGGCCCGTCGCGTCCCACGAGCAGGTCTTCACCAGCGGCTACCTCGACGTCGAGGTCGACGCGATCGTCGACCCGCGCGGCGACGAGCACCGACGCGTCGTGGTGCGCCCGCAGGGTGCCGTCGGCGTGCTCGCGCTGGACGAGGACGACCGGCTGCTCCTCGTCGTGCAGTACCGGCACCCGGTCGGAGCACGCCTGGTCGAGCTGCCCGCGGGCACGCTCGACGTCGCGGGGGAGGAGCCGCAGGAGGCCGCCGCGCGCGAGCTGGCCGAGGAGGCCGACGTCGTCGCGGCCGACTGGGCGCCGCTGCTGTCGATCGTCTCGAGCGGCGGCTACTCCAGCGAGGTGTGCCAGGTCTTCCGCGCGACGGGTCTGCGCCCGGTCCCCGAGGACGAGCGCACCGAGCGCCACGCCGAGGAAGCCGACATGGAGCAGTGGTGGGTCCCCTTCGAGTCCGTCGTCGACGCCGTGCTCGACGGGCGGGTCCGCGACGCGACGATGTGCGCCGCGGTGCTCGCTGAGGCGGCCCGCCGCGCCCGCGGCTGAGCCGGCGACCATGAGCGACGCCGGCGACCTCGACCGCGCCGTCCAGGACTACCTGGGCCACCTCGGCGTGGAGCGGGGTCTCGCCGCGAACACGCTCGGCAGCTACCGGCGCGACCTGCGCCGCTACCGCGAGCACCTGCACGGTGCCGGCGTCCACGACGTGGCCGACGTGGCCGAGACCGACGTGCTGGCCTTCCTCGCCGCGCTGCGTACCGGCGACGAGGAGCACGCCCCCCTCGGTGCCTCGAGCGCCGCCCGGGCGGTCGTCGCGGTGCGGGGGTTCCACAAGTTCTGCCTGCGCGAGCAGCTCGTCGCGACCGACGTGACGGCGGCCGTGAAGCCGCCCCGGCCCGCCTCACGGCTGCCGAAGGCGCTGCCGCTCGACCAGGTCGAGGCGATCCTCGAGGCGGCCGGCGCGGCAGGGACGAGCCTGGCCAAGCGCGATCGAGCGCTGCTGGAGGTGCTGTATGGCACGGGGGCGCGCATCTCCGAGGCCGTCGGTCTCGACGTCGACGACCTCGACCTGGACGAGGGCACCGCCCTGCTGCGCGGCAAGGGCGGCAAGCAGCGCATCGTGCCGGTGGGCTCGTACGCGGCGGCCGCGCTGGGCGACTACCTGACCGTCGCGCGACCCGGGCTCGTGTCGGCCACCGGACGCGGCGGTGCGGCGCTGTTCCTGAACGCGCGCGGGGGTCGGCTGAGCCGCCAGAGCGCGTGGACGGTGCTGTCGCGCGCCGCGCGCGCAGCCGGCGTCGACGCGGACGTCTCGCCGCACACCCTGCGGCACAGCTTCGCGACCCACCTCCTCGACGGCGGGGCCGACGTCCGCGTCGTGCAGGAGCTGCTCGGGCACGCCTCGGTCACGACGACGCAGATCTACACGCTGGTGACGGTCGACCGGCTGCGCGAGGTCTACGCGACGTCGCACCCTCGCGCCGTCGACTGAGCAGGAGCGCCGGGAGAGCGGACCCGACCGGCGGGCCAGGCGCGCGGGGACGCCCGTCGAGCGCGGTACAGTGGCCCGACGATCGCCGGGCGGCGACCGGCCGCGGCGTAAGGAGACTGATGAGCGACGAACTCGGACCCACCGGACGCCCCGCGCCCGACTTCCCCGAGCCGTCACCGCGCCAGGGCGGCCGACCCGCGCAGATCATCGCGATGTGCAACCAGAAGGGTGGCGTCGGCAAGACGACGACCACCATCAACCTGGGTGCGGCGCTGGTCGAGGCCGGACGTCGTGTGCTGCTGCTCGACTTCGACCCGCAGGGCTCGCTGACGGTCGGGCTGGGCTTCAACGCCCACGACCTCGAGCAGTCGATCTACCACGTGCTGATGGACCGCGAGCTGACGCTCAAGGACATCGTCCTCGAGACGTCGGTGCCCGGGCTCGACCTCGTGCCCGCCAACATCGACCTCTCCGCCGCCGAGATGCGTCTCGTGACCGAGGTGGGTCGCGAGCAGGTGCTCGCCCGCGCGCTGCACCCGGTCCTGCACGACTACGATGTCGTGCTGATCGACTGTCAGCCGTCGCTGGGCCTGCTCACCGTGAACGCCCTGACGGCGGCCGACGGCGTGATCATCCCGCTGGAGTGCGAGTACTTCGCGCTGCGCGGCGTGGCGCTGCTCAAGGAGACGATCGAGAAGGTCCGCGACCGCACCAACTTCGACCTGCGCATCATCGGCCTGCTCGGCACCATGTACGACGGCCGCACGCTGCACGGTCGCGAGGTGCTGCAGACGCTCGTGCAGGGCTGGGGCGACCTCGTCTTCCACACCGTCATCCGACGCACCGTCAAGTTCTCCGACGCGACGGTCGCCGGCGTGCCGATCACCGAGTACGCCGCCAGCTCACCGGGTGCCGACGCCTACCGCCAGCTCGCCCGGGAGGTGCTGCACCGATGCCCCGACGCGTGAGCATGCCGGGGGCGGACGAGCTGTTCCGCCCCACGGCGCCCTCCGCCCGCTCGCGTCGTCCCGCACCCGACCCGAGCGTGGAGCCGACCCAGGCCGAGCAGGAGCGCACGGAGTCCGCTGCTCCCGCAGCACCGCGCGACAGCGGACGCATCAAGCACGACGAGAAGATGACGGTCTACGTGACGAGCGAGGAGCTGCTCGCGATCGAGCAGGCCCGGCTCCAGCTGCGCAGCAGCGTGCGGCGCAACGTCGACCGCGGCCGCCTCGTGCGGGCCGCGATCGCCCTGGCGCTGGAGGACCTCGAGACCCGCGGCGACGACAGCGACCTCGCCCGGCGGCTCGGCTCGGCATGAGCCTGTCGGCCGACACCGCGCAGGCCCCGGAGGCGGACGGCTTCCGCGTCGACGTCGGGGTCTTCGACGGGCCCTTCGACCTCCTGCTGTCGCTCATCTCCAAGCACCAGCTCGACATCACCGAGGTCGCGCTGTCGACCGTGACGACGGAGTTCATCGCCTACGTCCGCGAGCTCGGGGGCGACCTGGAGCAGACGACGCAGTTCCTCGTCGTCGCCGCCACGCTGCTCGACCTCAAGACGGCGCGGCTGCTGCCGCAGGCCGACGTCGAGGACGAGGAGGACCTCGCCCTGCTGGAGGCGCGCGACCTGCTGTTCGCCCGGCTCATGCAGTACCGCGCCTTCAAGCAAGTGGCGAGCTTGCTCGCCGACCGGCTGGCGACCGAGGGCAAGCGCTACCCCCGCCAGGTCGGGCTCGAGCCGCGGTTCGCCGCGCTGCTGCCCGAGGTGGTCTTCTCGATCGGGCCCGACGAACTCGCGGCGCTCGCCGCGCGGGCCCTGCAGCCGAGGCCCGAGCCCGTGCTGTCGCTGGCCCACCTGCACGCCCCGACCGTGAGCGTGCGGGAGCAGGCGCACCTCGTCGTCGACCGGCTGCGCCGCGAGCGCACCACCACCTTCCGCGCGCTGACCGCCGACGCGGACCTCATGACGACCGTGGCGCGCTTCCTGGCCCTGCTCGAGCTGTTCCGGGAGGGCGTCGTCGGCTTCGACCAGGCCAGCCCGCTCGGCGACCTGCACCTGCGCTGGACCGGCGGTGACGACGACGTCGACATCGACGTCGGCGACGAGTTCGACGGTCACACCGCCGACGACGGGATCACCCCCGCCCTGACCATCCCGGAGGACGACGATGCCTGACGCCACGCCCGACGCGAGCACCGCCGAGGCGCCCGTCGACGAGACGGTGCAGCTCGCGGAGCAGGGGGGGCAGCCCACGGACGGGTCGCTGCGCGGCCCGCACGAGCTGGAGCTCGAGCTGCTCGCGCTGCGTCCGGCGCTGGAGGCGGTGCTGATGGTCGCCGACCAGCCCCTCGACCACCTGACCCTCGCGCAGGCGGTGGGACACCCGCCCGTGGAGGTGCAGGCCGCGCTCTCCGAGCTGGCAGCCGAGTACGACGAGCAGGGACGCGGCTTCGAGCTGCGCCACGTCGGCGGCGGCTGGCGCTACTTCACGCGCGAGGCCTTCGCGCCGGCCGTCGAGCGGTTCGTGCTCGACGGCCAGCAGGCCCGGCTCACCCAGGCGGCGCTCGAGACGCTCGCCGTCGTCGCGTACCGCCAGCCCGTGAGCCGCTCGCGGATCTCGGCGATCCGCGGTGTCAACGTCGACGGCGTGGTGCGCACGCTGGTCACGCGCGGGCTCCTGGAGGAGGCCGGCACCGACCCCGAGAGCGGGGCGCACCTGTACCGGACCAGCAGCTACTTCCTCGAGCGGATGGGGCTCGCGTCGCTCGCGGAGCTCCCCGACATCGCGCCGATGCTGCCGGACATCGAGGACATGGAGGACGACCTCGTGCCCCCGAGCGGCTCCGACGATGCGACAGCGGAGGTCGCCGACGGGCTCGACACCGACGACGCAGACTCGTCCACCCCAGGCTCGTCCACGCCAGACTCGTCCAGCCCGGACGCGACCGAGGGGGAGGGGACCTCGTGAGCGAGGCCGAGGGCATCCGCCTGCAGAAGGTGCTTGCGCAGGCCGGGGTCGGCAGCCGCCGCCGCTGCGAGGAGCTCATGGCGACCGGCCGGGTCGAGGTCAACGGCGAGGTCGTCACCCAGATGGGCATCCGGGTCGACCCGCACACCGATCTCGTGCGGGTCGACGGTCGGCGCATCCCGCCGCCGTCGGACCACGCCTACCTCGTGCTCAACAAGCCGCGCGGCGTCGTCTCGTCGATGGCCGACGAGCAGGGCCGCCGCGACCTGACGGAGTTCGTGGCCGGACGCGACGAACGCCTGTTCCACGTGGGTCGCCTCGACACCGACACCTCGGGCCTGCTGCTGCTCACCAACGACGGCGACCTCGCCCACCGGTTGGCGCACCCGTCGTACGAGTTCACCAAGACCTACGTCGCCCTCGTCGACGGCGCGGTCGGCGACGCGGTGGGGCGGCGGCTGCGCGACGGCATCGAGCTCGAGGACGGCCCGGCCGCCGTCGACCGCTTCGTCGTGAAGGACCGTTCCCGTGGTCGCTCGCTGGTCGAGCTCGACCTGCACATGGGGCGCAACCGGATCGTGCGACGCATGCTCGCCGCCGTCGGCCACCCGGTCGTGGAGCTGACGCGCACGACGTTCGGACCGATCCACCTCGGGAGTCTCGGGGTGGGACGCTCGCGCGAGCTGACCCGCGAGGAGCTGGGGGACCTGTTCGATAGCGTGTCCCCATGACGTCGCTGCCCCCGACCCTCGTCGTCGGGTGCGGCCTCATCGGCACCTCCGTGGCGCTCGCGCTGCGCGAGCACGGCATCGACGTCCACCTGCGCGACCGCGACCCCGAGCACGTCGCCGCCGCGGTCGAGCGGGGCGCGGGCAGCGCCGAGCCGGTGCACGACCCGGCGCTCGTCGTCGTCGCGGTCCCCCCACGGGCCACCGCCGCCGCGGTGCGGGAGGCGCTCGAGACCTACCCCGCCGCCGTCGTCACCGACGTGGCGAGCGTCAAGGGCAGCGTCGCGCGCGACGTCGCCGGGGGAGCCGGCCTCGACCGCTACGTGGGCAGCCACCCGATGGCCGGGAGCGAGCGCTCCGGACCGCTGGCGGCCTCGGCGCGGCTGTTCGAGGGACGACCCTGGGTCATCACGCCCGCGGCCGGCGCCACCGACGCCGCCGTGCGGCTGGTCGAGGAGGTCGCCGTGATGCTGGGCGCCGTGCCGACCGTCATGGACGCCGACACGCACGACCGTGCCGTCGCGCTCGTGTCGCACGTGCCGCAGGTGCTGTCGACGCTGACCGCCGCGCGTCTCGTGGACGCGCCGCCCGCGCACCTCGCCCTGGCGGGCCAGGGGCTGCGCGACGTCACCCGCGTCGCCGGCAGCGACCCCGCGCTCTGGCGCGACATCATCACCACGAACGCCGAGGAGATCGGCGCCGTGCTCACGGCCGTCCGCGACGACCTCGACACCCTGATCGACGCGCTCCGCGACCGCGACGTGGTCGGCGGCGTGCTCGAGGCCGGTCGCGTCGGCACCCGGGCCATCCCCGGCAAGCACGGCGGCGAGCCCGTCGAGCTGGTCGTCGTCAACGTGCAGGTGCCCGACACCCCCGGGGCGCTGTCGCGCCTGTTCGCCCACGTGGGCGAGTCGGGCGTCAACATCGAGGACCTGCGCATCGACCACGAGCTCGGTCGCCCGGTGGGACTCGTCGAGATCGCGGTCGCCGCCGACCGTGCCGACGAGCTCGTCGCCCGGCTCACCGAACGCGCGTGGTCCGCCTACCGTTGATCCGTCAATCCACCCCTCTCCGAGGAGCCAGCACCTGTGAGCACCCCCTTCGTCGTCGCCGTCGACGGTCCGTCCGGATCGGGCAAGTCCAGCACCGCACGGGGCGTGGCAACGCGCCTGTCGCTGGCCTACCTCGACACGGGCGCGATGTACCGCGCGGTCACGTGGGCGCTGCTGCAGCGTGGCACCGACCTCGGCGACCCCGCCGCCATCGCGCGTGACGCGGTCGACCTGCGGCTGGAGTCGGGTACCGACCCGCAGGCGCCCACCATCGCCGTCGACGGCGCCGACGTCTCCGAGGCCGTCCGCGGCGACGACGTGAACGCCCACGTGAGCCCGGTGGCGGCAGTGCCTGAGGTGCGCAGCATGCTCGTCGACCAGCAGCGCGCGATCATCGCCGAGGCCACGGGCGGCATCGTCGTGGAGGGTCGCGACATCGGGTCGACGGTGGCTCCCGACGCCCCGGTGAAGGTGTTCCTCGTCGCCGACGCTCAGGCGCGTGCCGCACGTCGGGCGGCGGAGCGAGGTGGGGCCGACGAGGCCGCGACCGCCGCGTCGCTGGCCGCCCGCGACGCCATCGACTCCACCCGCGCCACGTCGCCGCTGACGCGTGCCGACGGCGCCGTGCAGATCGACGGCACCCATCTCACGCTCGACGAGGTCGTCGACGCGGTGGTGCAGCTGGTCGAGGAGGCCCGGACGACGTGACCGAGCCCCTGGTCGGCGCCGGCGCCCCGGCGTACGCGCCGCGTGCCCTGCCGGAGGCGGGACTGCGGTCGCTGCGCCCGGTCGTGCGCCGCTCCGTCCACCGGCAGTGGGACGTGCGCCAGCGCGGCGCGCACCACGTGCCCGTCGCGGGCCCGGTCATCCTCGCCAGCAACCACGTGGGGTGGCTCGACGGCCCGCTGCTCATCCTGTGCGCCCCGCGCCACGCGCACGCACTCGTCAAGCGGGAGGCCTTCGAGGGTCGCACCGCCCGGGTCCTGCGCCTCGCCGGCCAGATCCCGGTGCGGCGCGAGGAGCGCGACGTCGGCGCCCTGCGCACGGCGGCCGGTGCGCTCGCGGCCGGCCAGTGCGTCGTCGTGTACCCGGAGGGCCAGCGCGGCGCGGGTGACGTGCGCCGGACCAAGGACGGCGTCGCGTGGCTCGCGATGGTCTCCGGCGCGCCCGTCGTGCCGGTGGCGCTGTTCGGCACGCGGGCGCCGGGCGGGCACCCGGAGAGCAGGCCCGCGCGGGGCGCGCGGATCGACGTCGTCTACGGTGAACCCTTACGGATCGCGCCCGTTCCGTGGCCCCGCACCCGGGCCCACGTGGCCGAGGTCGGGCGCCGGATCACCGATCACCTGCGGCACCACGTCGAGTGGGCCGCGGACACCGGGCACCTGCAGCTGCCCGGCCCCCTGCCCGAAGGAACTGCCGATGTCTGAGTCCACCGCGCCGCGCGGCGACGCGCCCCTGCCCGTCCTGGCGGTCATCGGACGGCCCAACGTCGGCAAGTCGACGCTCGTCAACCGCATCATCGGCCGCCGCGAGGCCGTCGTCGAGGACGTCCCCGGCGTCACCCGCGATCGCGTGCCCTACGACGCGGAGTGGAACGGCAAGGCCTTCACCGTGGTCGACACGGGCGGCTGGGACCCCGACGCCCGCGGGCTCGCGGAGCGGATCGCCGCGCAGGCCGAGGTGGCCGTGCAGGCCGCCGACGCCGTCCTGTTCGTCGTCGACGCCACGGTCGGCATCACCGACGCCGACGAGGCGGTCGTGCGGATCCTGCGCGCGGCGAAGAAGCCCGTGGTCCTGGCAGCGAACAAGGTCGACGACCAGCGGGGCGAGCTCGAGGCGGCGTCGCTCTGGAACCTGGGGCTCGGCGAGCCGTACCCCGTCTCCGCGCTGCACGGTCGCGGCAGCGGCGACATGCTCGACGCCGTCCTCGCCGCGCTGCCCGACGCGCCCGAGGAGCGGGAGTCCGAGATCGGCGGTCCGCGCCGGGTCGCCATCGTCGGCAAGCCCAACGTGGGCAAGTCGAGCCTGCTGAACCAGCTCGCGGGGGAGTACCGGGTCGTCGTCGACGACGCGTCCGGCACGACCGTCGACCCCGTCGACGAGCTGGTGGAGCTCGGTGGACGCGAGTGGCGGTTCATCGACACCGCCGGCATCCGCCGCCGGGTCCGCGAGGCGTCGGGGCACGAGTACTACGCGAGCCTGCGCACGTCGACGGCGATCGAGCGCGCCGAGGTCGCCGTCGTCATCGTCGACGCGAGCATGCCGTTCACCGAGCAGGACATCCGCATCGTCTCCTCGGTCGCCGAGACCGGCCGCGCCCTCGTCGTCGCGTTCAACAAGTGGGACAAGGTCGACGAGGAGCGCCGCTACTACCTGGAGCGCGAGATCGAGCGCGAGCTCGTGCAGGTGCAGTGGGCCCCGCGCATCAACATCGCCGCCCGCACCGGCTGGCACGTCGACCGGCTCGTGCGCGCGCTCGACGCCGCCCTCGAGGGCTGGGAGACGCGCATCGGCACCGGGGCGCTGAACTCCTTCCTCGGGCGGCTCGTCGCCGAGCACCCCCACCCCGTGCGGGGCGGCAAGCAGGCCAAGATCCTCTTCGGCACGCAGGCCTCGACCGCTCCGCCGACGTTCATCCTCTTCACGTCGGGGAAGCTGGAGGCGGGCTACGTGCGCTTCGTCGAGCGTCGGCTGCGCGAGGAGTTCGGCTTCGTCGGCACGCCGATCCACATCCAGCAGCGTCCGCGCGAGAAGCGCAAGCGCTGACGGGACGGGCTCGTGCCGCCGCGTTCGCCCCTGCCGCCGCGCCACGGGCTCGGCGCCGCCTGGGTGCGCACGCCCGACCACGACCGCACCCGGCCCTCGCCCGCCCCGACCATGGGCGCCTGGTTGCGCCAGAGGCTGCCCGAGCGCGTCGGGGTCGAGGAGCTGCTCGCCGAGGGTCGGTTCGTGCTCGACGACGGGACGCCGCTCACGGGTGAGGAGCCCTACCGTCCGCACACGTTCGTGTGGTTCCACCGTGCGCTGCGCGACGAGCCGGAGGTGCCGGGCACGATCGACGTGCTGCACGAGGACGAGCGGCTGCTGGTGGTCGACAAGCCGCCGTTCCTGGCGACGATCCCGCGCGGACGGCACGTGCGCCAGAGCGTCACGGTGCGGCTGCGCGACAGCCTCGACCTGCCGGAGCTGACGCCCGCGCACCGTCTGGACCGCGTGACGTCGGGCGTGCTGGTGCTGGTGAAGGAACGGCGGTGGCGCGGCGCGTACCAGCAGCTGTTCGCCGAGCGCGCGATGCGCAAGACGTACCTCGCCCTCGCGCCCTACGACCCGTCCCTGGAGCTGCCGACGACCGTGCGCGACCACGTGCGCAAGGACCGTGGGACGCTGCGCGCCGAGGTCGTGCCGGACGCCCCCGTGAACGCGGTGACGCACGTGGAGCTGCAGGAGGTCCGGGGCGACGAGGCCGTGTACCGCCTCCGCCCCGAGACCGGCCGCACCCACCAGCTGCGCCTGCACCTGTGGGGGCTCGGCGTGCCGATCGTCGGTGACCCGCTGTACCCCGACGTGCTCGACGTCGCGGTCGACGACATGACCACACCGTTGCAGCTCCTGGCCCACGAGGTCGCCTTCACCGACCCCGTCGACGACGCCCCGCGTCGCTTCACGAGCCGCCGGGCCCTGCCCCTCGCGAGCGCCTGAGGCCAGGTGGGGTCGCGGCGAGCGCGTACGGTAGGCTGGCTCAGGTTGTTCGGGCTGTAGCGCAGCTTGGTAGCGCACCTGACTGGGGGTCAGGGGGTCGCAGGTTCAAATCCTGTCAGCCCGACCACTCTGATGTCTCAAGACATCGGCAAGCCCCGAACCCACGGATGTGGGTTCGGGGCTTGTGGTTTCTGGGGCTGGTAGTCGCGTTCGGGGTCGATGACGCGTCGTCCCCCGTTTCGGACACTTCCGGGTGCCCCCGAGCCAGTGGAGTGCCCCGGAAGTGTCCAAGACGCGAGGAGATCGGTGCGGTTTGATCCTCCCCCCAGCAGCGTGACCGGAAGTGTTGCCTATGTCTTGGGACATGCCTTGCCGATGTCCTGAACCAGCACACCGTCAGCCCGACCACGACGACGTCCGAGGACGTCCCACACTCCCGGACCTGCGGAAGCGGGTCCGGGAGTGTCGTGCTTTCGGCTCGCAGTACCTACGGGTGTCTCGCCGGCCGGGTCCTGCGGCGGGGCGGCCCAGTACGCAATCCCGTGCACGGCAGCACGCAGATCGCCCGGATCCAGGGATGCCGCGCTCGTGGTGACGACGCTTGCCGCGTGAGCCCGTCCGGGCCCGCGTACGTCCACCTCGTGTAGGAGTCATCATGATCGTTTCCCGTACGTTCTCGGCGGGCTTGGTCGCCGCCGTCGTCTGCTCCCTCGTCGGGACCGCCTCCGTGGCGAACGCCGCCGAGACGAAGGCCCCCGCGGCGAAGAGCGCCGTGACCCAGAAGGCCGCGGCGAAGGCGGTGGTCCGGCACCCCGAGATCGTCGTCAAGGCGCAGTCCGGTGTGGGCCAGCGTGGCTTCGTCGTGCGCAACCAGGGCAACACGACGGTCCCGGCCGGCACGCAGTTCACGTTCCACTCCAACCGGGCGGTCGGGATCGGCCTGTTCGGCGACCCGCAGATCCAGGAGGACTGGGCCATCGGTGTCCTCGGATCGGGCTACGACGGCGACGTGTACCTCAAGGAGCCGCTGCTGCCCGGGCAGAGCAGGACGTTCCTTCTGTCGACGGTCGAGGTCTCGGCCTTCAGCCAGTGGAGCTTCGAGCTGTCCGACCCGCGGACGGCGGCGCTGGACACGAACTACGCCAACAACAAGGCCGGCATCCGCTGCGCCCTCGTCGTCCTGGGGCTGCCTGCCTGCAGCGTCTCCTGACCTCGAGACCCCTGTCGGCTGGCGAGGCTCCCGGACCGCAGGGTCCGGGAGCCTCGCCATGTCCAGGTCAGCGCGGCGTCACACCGAGCAGGAGCGGGTCGAGCGTCACATGTCGCGGTAGCGCTGCGCCGCGTCGAGCTTCTCCTGCAGCAGCTCCGGCGTGACCTGGCGGCCCGACTCGGGCGTGAAGTCGGCGTCCGGGGTCTGGTAGAGCCCGGCGTAGGCGGCGGTGTCGCGCTGGTAGCGCCAACCCTCGGAGAGCGGGCCGACGTCGTGGGCGTCGTAGCCGATCGCGTCGAGGAAGTCGGTGACGACCTGCTTGGCGTCGGCGTCGTCACCGGCGATGGCGAGCACCGACCGCTCGGGGTCGCCGTGGGGGCGCGCGAGGCGGGCGAGGTGCTCGAAGTAGATGTTGTTGAACGTCTTGACGACCTTCGACTCCGGCAGGTGC
The DNA here is from genome assembly GCF_001509405.1 of Aeromicrobium erythreum. Lineage (NCBI taxonomy): Bacteria > Bacillati > Actinomycetota > Actinomycetes > Propionibacteriales > Nocardioidaceae > Aeromicrobium > Aeromicrobium erythreum. The sequence continues at coordinate 2,598,151 of NZ_CP011502.1, read as the reverse complement.
TCCTGCGTGAGCTCGCTGGTGGTCGTCGACTCGTCGTCGAGGCGTGCCACCTGACCGTCGCGCTCGGGGTAGTAGTTGTTGGTGTCGATGACGACCTTGCCGCGCAGCGGGTCGACGGGGACGTCGGGTAGTGCCTTGAGCGGCACCGTCACGACCGCGAGGTCGGCCGCCTCCGCCGCCTTTGCCGGGGTCGCCGTGCGCGCCCGCGGGCCGAGCTGCTCGACGAGGTCGCGCAGGGTGTCCGGTCCGCGCCGGTTGCTGAGCACGACGTCGTAGCCCGCGTCGACGGCCAGCCGTGCGACCGTGCTGCCGATGTTTCCACTGCCGATGAGTCCGATGGTGGTCATGACGTCCTCAACACCGTGTTCGTGCCGGACCTTCCCGGAACCACCTCGGACCAGCGCGACCTCAGACCAGGGCGCGCAGCGCGGCGTCGGCGGCGCGCAGGGCCTCGCGGTCCCACGTCGACGTCGACGCCAGCAGCTCGTCGGCGCCGGTGCGCTCAGCCAGCTGCTCGAGGGCCCGGCGGACCGTGCCGGCGTCGCCAGCGACGGCCTGCTCGAGCGACGTCTCGACCCTGCGGCGCACCTGCTCGGGCCACTCCTGCGCGCGGATGGCCGCGGGCGACTCCAGGGGCTCGAAGACGCCGGTGCGCCGGGACTGCGCCATCGCCCACGCCTCCGGGAGGGCGAGCTCGCGGGCGGTCGCGACGTCGTCGGTGACGAGCACGTCGAGCGAGACCAGCACCTGCGGCGCGTCGGCGTCGGGCGAGGGTCGGAAGTCGCGGCGGTACGCGGCGAGCGCCGACGGCAGCTCGTCGGACCACAGCGCCGGCCCGCCGACGACCACCGGTAGACCCAGCTCGGCCGCCAGGGTCACGCCGTGTCCCGTGGCCAGCAGGTACACCGGGACCGGGCCGCCCGCGGGACGCACGGTCACCGCACCGCGACCAGCCAGCAGGTCGCGCAGCTCGCGGACGTCGTCGGCGAACCGGTCGGCGGCGTCGGGGGTCTCCCGCAACGCCTTGCGCACCGGCGCGGTGAAACCCGACGACCGGCCGAGCCCGACGTCGACGCGGCCCGGGTGCAGCGCCTCGAGCATGCGCACCTGCTCCGCGACGACGATCGGCTGGTGGTGCGGGAGCATGATGCCGCCGGACCCGATGCGGATGCGCGACGTCGCCGCACCCACCGCGGCCATCAGGACGGGAGGCGCGCCGCTCGCGATGCCGGGCACGGCGTGGTGCTCCGCCACCCAGAACCGGTCGTAGCCGAGCTCCTCGGCCCAGACGGCACGCGCGACACTGCCCGTGAGTCCCTCCGCGTCGGGATGTCCGGCGCGGGTGCGGGAACGGTCGAGCAGGGAGAGCCTCACGCAGGTCCCAACGCTGCGAGGGCGCCGCAACTTCCGCAGCGTCCCGCGCGAGGTTCCCCGACCGACTCCTGACGTTCACCCCGACCTCGCCGTCCCGTACCCCGACCCTGTCTGACTGGCCGGGTGAGGACCGGGACGCCCCGAGCACCCCTGACCCGCCGCGACGTGGTCGTGAGCGGCGTCGGCTTCACCGTCGGCGCCGGCGCCGTCGTCGCGACCCTGCGACCGTCGCCCGCCCCCGCCAGCCGCCACCGTCACTTCCAGCACGGCGCGGCGTCGGGCGACCCGGTCGCCGACGGCGTGGTGCTCTGGACCCGGGTGACGCCGACGCCCGACGCCCGCCCGGGCTCGGGACGCGGAGCCCCGACCGAGGTCGACTGGGAGGTCGCCGCCGACGAGGACTTCGTCGACGTCGTCGCCGCCGGCGTGGCGCGCACCGACGCCCGCCGCGACCACACCGTCAAGCTCGACGTCCGCGCCCTGCAGCCCGCGACGACCTACTGGTACCGCTTCCGGCACGGACCCGACACCGTCGGCGGCCGCACGCGCACGGCACCGGCCGAGGACGACGACGTGCAGCGGCTGCGGCTCGGCGTCGTCTGCTGCGCCAACTGGCAGGCCGGCTACTTCGCCGCCTACCGGCACCTGCTCGACCACGACCTCGACGCCGTCGTCCATCTCGGCGACTACCTGTACGAGTACCAGCCGGGGAAGTACTCCCACGGACCCGACTGGACCGACGTGCGGCGCCACGACCCGCCGCACGAGACCGTGTCGCTCGAGGACTACCGCCGTCGGCACGCGCAGTACAAGACCGACCCCGACCTGCAGCAGCTGCACGCGGCGCTGCCGATGGTCGCCACGTGGGACGACCACGAGATCGCCGACGGCTGGTACCCCGGCGGGGCCTTCGAGCACCAGCGCTTCACCGAGGGCCCCTGGGGCCGCCGCAAGCGCGCCGCGATGCGGGCGTACGACGAGTGGATGCCGGTCCGCCTGGGCGGCACGGCCCGCGTGGGCGACGGCACCCGCATCTACCGGCGGTTCCGGTTCGGCCGGCTGGCGGACCTCTCGATGCTCGACCTGCGCGGCTACCGCGACGAGCGCGTCGAGGCCGACGACCCGCGCCTGGACGACGCCGCCCGCTCCCTCACCGGGGCCGACCAGGAGGCGTGGCTGGTGGAGGGACTCGCTACGCGCGGTGCCCGGTGGCGGCTCGTCGGGAACCCCGTGATGGTCGCGCCGATGCTGATGCCGCCGCGTCCGCGCGGCCAGGAGCTCGCCCTGCGTCGCACCACCGACCCGATGACCTGGGGGCCCGCGGAACCGAACACCGACACGTGGGACGGCTATCCCGTGGAGCGCCGACGGGTGCTCGAGCGGATCAAGGAGGCGGGCGTCGACGACGTGGTCTTCCTCAGCGGCGACGTGCACACCGCCTGGGCCAACGAGGTCGAGCTCGACGGTGCCCCCGTCGCGACCGAGCTCGTGTGCAGCTCCGTCACCAGCAACAACGTCGATGACTTCATGGGCACCAAGCCCCGCACCGTCTCGCTGGCGATGGAGGAGGCGATCGTGCGCATGAACCCGCACGTGCGCTTCGTCAACCTCGACGACCACGGCTACAGCGTGCTCGAGCTGACGCCCGACGAGGCGCGCATGGAGTGGCACGCGGTCAGCGACCGCACCGACCCCGACGCCTCCTCGCGGCTCCTGGCGACCCGCCGCGTCCCGGCCGGGACGAACCGCGTCCTGCCCACCTGACCGTGCTGGTTCGCCTGCACCAGGGGCAGCGTGAGAGACTGCACGGAGGTCCTGCCGCGGGCTGCTGAGCCCGCGCGACCTCCCGCGTCCGCGCCACGTCCCGAGCGGTTGCGGCACGCACCCCGACCACCACCACCGCAGGAGCAGCACGACGTGAAGAGCACCACCGAGACCCTGAGCCCCACGCGGGTCAAGCTCACCATCGAGGTGCCGTTCGAGGAGTTCAAGCCGAGCCTCGACAAGGCGTACAAGACGATCGGTTCGCAGATCACCATCCCCGGCTTCCGCAAGGGGAAGGTGCCGGCCGCCATCGTCGACCAGCGCATCGGCCGCAGCGCCGTGCTGGACGAGGCCATCAACGGCGCCCTGCCCGGCTGGTACAACGAGGCCCTGCAGCAGGCGGAGATCCAGCCGCTGAGCCAGCCCGAGATCGACCTCACCAAGTTCGTCGACGGCGAGGACATCGAGATCACCGCCGAGCTCGACGTGCGCCCCACCCTCGAGCTGCCCGACCTGGCGAGCATCGAGGTGCAGGTCGCCGACGCCGAGGTCACCGACGCCGACGTCGACGAGCAGATCGACGCCCTGCGTGACCGCTTCGCCGTCACCACCGACGTCGACCGCGCCGCCGCCGACGGCGACGCCGTCACCATCGACCTCGTCGCGCGCGACAAGGACGGCTCCGACATCGAGGGCGCCGACGCCAAGGGCCTGCCCTACACGATCGGCTCCGGCACCCTGCTCGACGGTCTCGACGAGGCGCTCATCGGCCTCGAGAAGGGCGCGACGACCACGTTCGCGACCGAGCTGGTCGGCGGCGAGCTCAAGGGCACGCCCGTCGACGTCACCGTGACCCTGAACGAGGTCAAGGAGCGCCAGGTCGCCGAGCTCGACGAGGAGTTCGTCCAGACCGCCTCGGAGTTCGACACCGTCGAGGAGCTCAAGGCCGACGTGCGCGAGCGGCTCGTCCGCGGCAAGCGCATGGAGCAGGCCGCCGAGGCCCGCGACCTCGTCCTCGACGAGATCGTCGGCCAGGTCGAGGCGCCGCTGCCCGACGCCGTCGTCGCCGAGGAGCTGCAGGGTCGCCGTGAGCAGATCCAGCAGCAGCTCTCCTACGCCGGCATCCCGTTCGAGACCTACCTCGAGGACGAGGGCCAGACCGAGGAGGAGTTCGAGGCCGAGCTCGAGCGCCGGGTGCGCGACTCGATCGTCGCCCAGTTCGTGCTCGACCAGGTGGTCGCCGACTCCGAGATCGGCATCCAGGACGACGAGCTGAGCCAGCACATCTTCCGCCGGGCGCAGGAGTCGGGCCAGGACCCGAACTCCTACATCCAGCACATCATGGAGCACAACCACGTGCCCGAGATGGTGAGCGAGGTGCTGCGCGGCAAGGCGCTCGCCGAGCTGATGCAGCAGGCCGTCGTCAAGGACGCGTCCGGCACGGTGCTCGAGCTGGGCAAGCTGCGCGCCGACGGCTCCCTCGCCGACGACGAGGAGTCCGACGAGGCTGAGGCCACCCAGGCCTGACCCGACCCGTCACCGACGGCCCGACACCCGCACGGGTGTCGGGCCGTCGTGCGTGCGGCTGGCGCCGTGTGGGTGTGCGAACGCTGAGAACCTCGCCACGTGCGGTTCACATCGCGCTCAGATACCGGCAGTATGTAGCCATGCCCGGCTCACCCGCACGCACCACCGACGTGGCCGCGCTCGCGCTGGACCACCTCGACCGGCTGGTCGTCGGCACGGTGCGCGAGGTGCACGAGGCCGTGGCGGCGCGGGCCTTCCGCGCCACCCGTGTGGTCGGCGGCCGGGTGCCCGAGTCGCTGCACGACGCCGTCGTCACCTCCGTCTACGGCGCGGTCTCCGGCGTGCTGCGGGTCGGGAGCGGCTCGGTCCGTGCCCTCTCGGCACGAGGGATCGGTGCGCCGGTGGAGTCCACGCGCCTCGGCCGCAGCGTCGTGGCCGCCGTCAACGGCCTGATCGGCGACGAGCTGCGCATGCTGGACGACCCGCAGGCGATCGTCATGTCGGTGCGCGTCGACGGCGAGGACCTCCCGCCCACCGGCTGGCAGGTGGCCGAGGCCTTCCGCGACGCCGGCAGCCACCTGGTCGTGTTCCTGCACGGCCTCTGCGAGGACGACGAGTCGTGGACGCTCGGCTCCAAGGTGTCGGGCACCTCGTACGCGACGCGGATCTCGAGCGAGACCGACGCGACGCCCGTGATGATCCGCTACAACACCGGGCTGCACATCTCCGAGAACGGCAAGCACCTCGACGCGCTCCTCACCCAGCTCGTCGACGTGTGGCCCACCCCCGTCTCCCGCATCACGCTCGTCGGTCACTCGATGGGCGGTCTCGTGGTGCGCGCGGCCACCAACCACGCGACCGCCGGTGGGAAGACGTGGCAGCACCTCGTGCGCGACGTCGTGTGCCTGGGGACGCCGCACGCCGGCGCGAACCTGGAGAAGGTCGCCCACCTCGGCTCCTCCGTGCTGCGCTTCCTCCCCGAGTCGCGGCCCTTCAGCACCATCCTCGACACCCGGTCCGCCGGCATCGTCGACCTGCGGCACGGCTACATCTCCGCCGACGAGTGGGAGGGCCAGGACCTCACCCGTGCGTGGGGCCTCGACCGGATCGCCGCCGCCCCGCTCCCGCACGCCGAGTACCACTTCGTCGCCGGCACGCTCGGGGCGTCGCAGCGCCACCCGCTCAGCACCGTCCTCGGCGACCTGCTCGTGCACTTCTCCTCCGCCACCGGTGTCGGTCGCACCGGCCCGGTGGTCGAGGGCGCCCGCTTCGAGTACGTGCCGAGCGCCCACCACTTCGCCCTGCTCAACCATCCGACGGTCGCCGACTGGCTCGTCGAGTGGGTGCGTGCGGCGCACCGTCCCGTCCGGGCGCTGAGCGCGTCCGGCCAGGACTGAACCCGTCCCACCCCGCCCCGTCCCCGACACCTTGGGAGTCACCACCGTGCCGAACCGCAGCCTGATCGAGAGCTCCGTCGAGATCGACGCCCCGCCGTCCGTCGTCTGGAGCATCGTGTCCGACCTCAAGCGGATGGGGGAGTGGAGCCCCCAGTGCCGCCGCATGATCATCCGCGGCGGCGTGGTCCGGCAGGGCGCGCGCACGATCAACATCAACCGGCAGGGCTGGAAGGTCTGGCCCACCCGCTCCTCCGTCAAGGTGTTCGAGCCCGAGCACGAGCTGGCGCTCAAGATCGCCGAGAACGGCACCGTGTGGACCTACCGTCTCGAGGCGCTCGGCGGCGACCGGACCCGGCTCACCGAGTCGCGCACCGCACCGAACGGTGTCTCGAGCCTGTCGAACCTGCTGACGAAGCACGTGCTCGGCGGGACCGAGACGTTCGAGGACGAGCTCGAGCAGGGCATCCACCAGACCCTGCAGCGGATCAAGGCCGAGGCCGAGGCCGGGGTCCGTGCCGCCTGAGTTCCCCGCCGGGGGCCTGCCCGCCCTCGAGGCGGAGACCTCGATCGACGCGTCCGTCGACGTCGTGTGGAGCCTGCTGTCGGACCTGCGCTCGATGAGCGAGCGCAGCCCCGAGACCGTGCGCATGGTCATCGCCGACGCTCCCCGCGTCGGGTCTCGCGGTGTCAACCTCAACCGCAAGGGCGCGGTGCTCTGGCCGACGACCACCCGCATCACGCGCTGGAAGCCGCCCACCCACGACGGATCCGCCGCCCTCGCCTTCCGGATCTGGCCGGTCGACGTCGAGTGGTCCTACGAGCTGACCCCCGAGGACGGCGGCACGCACGTCGTCGAACGTCGCAGCGCCCTCCCGTCCGCCGGCCTCTCCACCCGCCTCGTCGGCAAGTGGCTCATGGGCGGCGCCGAGAACCACGACGTCGAGCTCCTCGACGGCATGCGTCGCACCCTCGCCGCCCTGAAGGCGGAGGCGGAGGGGCGCTGAGGGCTGGGTGGGCGGTAGGTGACGCGCGCCTCCTGGGCGCGGAGGTAGGTGACGCGCGTATCCCTGGGCGCGAAGGTAGGTGACGCGCGGAAAGAGCCTCTCATCCCGCGCGTCACCTACCTCTGCACGCGCAGGAGGCGCGCGTCACCTACCGCCCCCACGCCGGACCCGGCCGCGGCCCGGGGGACCCCCCGAGCATCGCGCCAGTCGCCCGGTCGAGGCTCTTGCGGCGGCCGACACCAGCGTGGGCCGAGGCAGCGCACCAGCACGACGAGATCCCCGCAGGCAGCGCACCAGCAGGCCAGACCCCCGCAGGCAGCGCACAGCAACCACAGGCCTGCCCGGCCCTGCCCAGCTGCGCGGCGTCAGCGGTCGACGAGGGTGACGTCGAAGCTGTAGAGGCCCGGGCGGTAGGCGTGGCGGCCGAACTCGACGGCCCGGCCGAGGTTGTCGTAGGCGGTGCGCTGCATGGTGAGCAGGGGCGCGTCGACCTCCTCGCGGAGCAGGCGCGCCTCGACGGGGCGGACGCCGCGGGCGCCGATGCTCTGGCGGGCGACGCGGATGACGAAGCCGGCGTCGCGCAGGTAGGAGTACAGGCCCTGCGCCTCGAGGTCGACGTCGCCGAGGTCGACGATGGAGGAGGGCAGGTAGTTGTGCATGACGGCGAGCGGCTCGCCGCCGGCGATGAAGCGCAGCCGCCGCAGCGACCAGACGGGCTCGCCGAGGTCGACCTGCAGCTGCTCGGCCACCTGCTCGTCCGCGGGGACGAGCAGCTGCTCGAGGACGGTCGTGCGGGGGTGCTGGCCGGCGGCGGCGAGGTCGTCGAACAGGCTGGTCAGCTCGACCTGGCGCCGCACCTGGCCGTGCACGACCTGGGTGCCGACGCCGCGGCGACGCACGAGCATGCCCTTGTCGACGAGGACCTGGATGGCCTGGCGCATGGTCGGCCGCGACAGGCCGAGGTCCTGGGCCATCGTGATCTCGTTCTCGAGCCGCTCGCCGGCGCCGATCTCGCCCGACACGATGGCACGCTCGAGCTGCTCGGCCACCTGGAAGTACAGGGGCACGGGGCTCGAGCGGTCCAGGGTGATCCGAGGGCTCGACATGCACGCAACCTAGCAGTCGAGCGTCCAACGTCAAGATGTCCTGACAAATGCTTGACAGTGACCCAGGACACGGTCCAGAGTCTTCCTCGGACGTCATGTCCTGACATTCGAAACCGCCGCTCTTCCCACTCGAGGACCCCCATGTCGCAGATCGCCTCCCGTTCCCGCATCGCCGGTGCCCCCATCTCCTGGGGCGTGTGCGAGGTGCCGGGCTGGGGTTACCAGCTGCCCGCCGACCGCGTCCTCCCCGAGATGCGCGAGCTGGGCATCGCCGCCACCGAGTTCGGCCCGGAGGGCTTCCTGCCCGACGCGCCGCAGGCGAAGGCGGAGCTGCTCGAGTCCTACGGCCTCTCCGCGGTCGGCGGCTTCCTGCCGCTCGTGCTGCACACCGACCACGACCCGATGCCCGAGGTCGACGCGTTCATCGACGACTGCCTCGCCGCCGGCGCCGGCGTCGTCGTCATCGCGGTCGCCACCGGCCAGGACGGCTACGACGAGCGTCCCGAGCTCAGCGACGTCGAGTGGAAGACGCTGCTCGGCCACCTCGACCGCATCGCCGACCGCGCCACCGAGCGCGGCGTCGTCGCGGCAGTCCACCCGCACGTCGGCACGCTCGTCGAGAACGCCGAGGAGACCCAGCGGGTCCTCGACGGCTCGCACGTCGGCCTCTGCGTCGACACCGGCCACCTGGTCGCCGCCGGCGCGGATCCGGTCGCGATCACCCTCGCCAACCTGGAGCGTGTCGTCCACGTGCACCTCAAGGACGTCGACGCCGACCTCGCCGCACGCGTCCAGTCCGGCGACCTCGCCTTCTCCGACGCCGTCTCGCAGGGTCTGTGGACGGTGCTCGGGCGCGGCAGCGTCGACGTGGCCGCGATGATCTCCGCGCTCGAGGGCCACGGCTACACGGGTTGGTACGTCCTCGAGCAGGACCTCAAGCTCACGGGCGAGCCGGAGGGCGAGGGCCCGAAGGTCGACGTCGCGGCCTGCCTCGCGTACGTCGAGGGCGCGCTCGCCGCGGAGACCGTCGCATGACGTACGAGGTCATCACGCTCGGCCGCTGCGGCGTCGACGTCTACCCCGAGCAGGTGGGCGTGGGCCTGGAGGACGTCGCGACGTTCGCGAAGTTCCTCGGCGGCTCGCCCACCAACGTCGCGGTCGCGGCCTCGCGGCTCGGCCACCGCAGCGCCGTCGTCACCAAGACCGGCGACGACCCGTTCGGCCGCTTCGTGCGCCGCGCGCTCGAGGGCTTCGGCGTCGACACCGCGTTCGTCGGCACCGACCCCGACCTGCCCACGCCGGTCACGTTCTGCGAGATCTTCCCGCCGGACGACTTCCCGCTCTACTTCTACCGCCGGCCCTCCGCGCCGGACCTGCAGCTGCGCGCCGAGGAGCTCGCCCCCTCCACCGACCTGTACCGCAGCGTCCAGGAGGCCGACATCCTCTGGTTCACGGTCACCGGCCTCAGCGAGGAGCCGAGCCGCGAGGCCCACCTCGCCGCGCTCGAGGCGCGGGGCAAGGACCGGCTGACGGTCATCGACCTCGACTACCGGCCCATGTTCTGGTCCGACCCCGCCGACGCCACCGCCGCGATCGCCGAGGTGCTGCCCTACGTCTCGGTCGCCGTCGGCAACCGCGAGGAGTGCGAGGTCGCGATCGGCGAGACCGAGCCGCAGGCCGCCGCCAAGGCCCTGCGCGCCGCCGGCGTGGAGACCGCGATCGTCAAGCAGGGCCCGGCCGGTGTGCTGGGCGTGCGGGGCGACGAGTCCGTCGTGGTGCCGCCGGTGCCGGTCGACGTCGTCAACGGTCTCGGTGCGGGCGACGCGTTCGGCGGGTCGCTCGTCCACGGACTGCTCTCGGGGTGGAACCTGGAGCGGACGCTCCGCTTCGCGAACGCGGCCGGCGCCTACGTGGCGGGCCAGCTCTCGTGCGCGGACGCCATGCCCACGCCCGACGTGGTCGAACAGGTCCTGAGCAACGGGAAGGTCGTCGCATGAGCATCGCCGAGCAGGACCGGAAGGGTCGCGCCACGGTCGACCAGGCCGCGATCAGCCGCACCATCGAGCAGCGCGTCAGCGACCCTGCCTCCATCGCCCGGGCCTGGGCCGAGCGCCGCCGACCGACGTCGCTCGTCGGCAGCACCGGACGCCTCATGCTCGTGGCCGCCGACCACCCCGCCCGCGGTGCGCTGCGCGCCGGCGACGATGCCTTCGCCATGGGCGACCGCGCGCGTCTGCTGGACCGCATGGTCCGTGCGCTCGCCCGGCCCGGCGTCGACGGTGTCCTCGGCACGGCCGACGTGCTCGACGACCTGCTGCTCCTCGGCGCCCTCGAGGGCAAGGTCGTCATCGGCTCGATGAACCGCGGTGGTCTCGCGGGCACGGCCTTCGAGATCGACGACCGCTTCACCGGCCACGACGCCGCGACGATCAAGCGCGACGGCATGCAGGGCGGCAAGATGCTGTTCCGCATCGAGCCCGACGACGCCGGCACCGTCGCCACGATGCAGGCGTGCGCCGAGGCCGTGCGCGACCTCGCCGAGGCGCAGGTCATGGCGATGGTGGAGCCCTTCATCTCCCACCGCCGCGACGGACGGGTCGTCAACGACCTGTCGACCGCCGCGGTCGTGCGCTCCGCGACGGTGGCTGCCGGTCTCGCGCCGACGTCGGCCTACACGTGGCTGAAGCTGCCCGTCGTCGACGACATGGACGCCGTCCTCTCGGCCACCGGCCTGCCGGTGCTGCTGCTCGGCGGCGAGGTCTCGAGCGACCAGGAGGCGCAGTTCGCGGCGTGGTCGAAGGCCCTCGCGCACCCGGCCGTCCGCGGCATGGTCGTGGGTCGCAGCCTGCTCTTCCCGCCCGACGGCGACGTCGAGGCCGCGGTCGACGCCACGGTGGCGATGCTCTGATGTCGCACGTCGTGCGCAAGGGCGAGGGTGCGGTCGCACCCTTCGTCCTCGACGTCACCCCGAAGAGCGCGGGCTGGGACCACACCGGCCTCAAGGTCCTCGAGCTGGCACCCGGTGCCTCGCAGACCGTCGCCGAGGACGGCCACGAGCTGCTCGTGCTCGCCCTGTCGGGCTCGGCCACCGTCGTGGTCGACGTCGACGGCACGCAGACCTCCTTCGACCTGGCCGGACGCCCCGACGTCTGGTCCGGGCCGAGCGACGTGGTGTACGCACCGCTGGGCTCGGCCGTCACCGTCACGTCGGCCGCCGGTGGCCGGTTCGCGATCCCGACCGCCGCTGCCACGGCGCGTCTGGAGCCTGCGTACCTGCCTGCGGCCGACGTGCCGGTCGAGATGCGCGGGGCCGGTCAGGCGAGCCGCCAGGTGAACAACTTCGGCGTCCCCGGCGTGCTCGAGGCCGACCGCATCATCGCCTGCGAGGTGCTCACGCCCGGTGGCAACTGGTCGTCCTACCCGCCCCACAAGCACGACGAGGAGCGCGAGGGCGAGACCCGGCTGGAGGAGATCTACTACTACGAGGTGGCGTCCGGACCTGCCCCGGCGGGGGTGCGGGGCGACGGGCCGCAGACGGAGCGCCCGGGCGTCGGGTACCAGCGCGTCTACGGGCACGAGAAGGCCGAGATCGACGTGCTCGCGGAGGTGCGCGACGGCGACGTCGTGCTCATCCCGCACGGCTGGCACGGGCCGTCGATGGCCGCCCCCGGCTACGACCTCTACTACCTCAACGTCATGGCCGGACCGGGCGACGAGCGGGCGTGGCTGATCTGCGACGACCCCGCCCACACCTGGGTCCGCGACACCTGGGCCGACCAGCCGGTCGACCCCCGACTTCCCTTCGGAGGGCACGCATGAGCAGCATCCCCGCCGCCCGCACCGTGCGACTGACCGTCGCCCAGGCGACGGTCCGCTTCCTCGAGGTGCAGCACGTCGAGCGCGACGGCCGGACGCACGCGTTCTTCGCCGGCTGCTGGGGCATCTTCGGCCACGGCAACGTCGCCGGGGTCGGGCAGGCGCTGCTCGAGCGCTCGCAGTCCGACGACCCGTCGCGCCTGGAGTTCTTCCACGGCCGCAACGAGCAGGCCATGGTGCACGCCGCCGTCGCCTACGCCCGCCAGTACGACCGCCTGCGGGCGATGGCGGTCACCGCCTCGGTGGGCCCGGGCTCCACGAACATGGTCACGGGCGCCGCGCTCGCCACCATCAACCGCCTGCCGGTGCTCCTGCTGCCCGGCGACGTGTTCGCCACGCGTCCGGCCAACCCCGTGCTCCAGGAGCTCGAGGACCCGTCGAGCATGGACACCACGGTCAACGACTCCTTCCGCGCCGTCTCGCGCTACTGGGACCGCGTGGCCCGACCGGAGCAGCTGCCCTCGGCGCTGCTGCAGGCCATGCGGGTGCTCACCGACCCCGCCGACACCGGTGCCGTCACCCTCTGCCTGCCGCAGGACGTGCAGGCCGAGGCCTACGACTGGCCGGTCGAGCTGTTCGAGACCCGCGTCTGGCACGTCGGTCGGCCGGTCCCGCAGCCCGCCGAGCTCGAGCGCGCCGTCGCGGCCATCAAGGCCAGCCGGCGTCCGCTCGTCGTCGCCGGCGGCGGCGTGATCTACGCGGGCGCCGACGCCGCCCTCGCCGCGTTCGCGGCGGCGACCGGCATCCCGGTGGGCGAGACGCAGGCCGGCAAGGGCTCGCTGCCGTACGACCACCCGCAGGCGCTCGGTGCGATCGGGGCCACCGGCACCACCGCCGCCGACGCCGTGGCCGCGGAGGCCGACCTCGTCATCGGCGTCGGCACCCGGTACAGCGACTTCACGACCGCCTCGCGCACCGTGTTCGCCGCCGAGGGCGTCCGCTTCGTCAACGTCAACGTCGCCCGCATCGACGCGCTCAAGCTGTCGGCCGCCACGCTCGTGGCCGACGCCCGCGAGGCGCTCGAGGCGCTCACCGAGGCCCTCGACGGCTGGCGCGTCGACGACGCCTACGCCGAGCGCAACACGGCCCTGGCGCAGGAGTGGGACGAGGTCGTCGAGGCGTCGCACCAGGCCATCTCGGGCGACACGCGACTCGTCCAGTCCGCCGTCCTCGGTGTCGTCAACGAGACGTCCGACCCGCGCGACGTCGTGCTCTGCGCGGCCGGCTCGATGCCCGGCGACCTGCACAAGCTGTGGCGCACGCGCGACCGCAAGGGCTACCACGTCGAGTACGGGTTCTCCTGCATGGGCTACGAGATCGCCGGCGGTCTCGGCGTCAAGATGGCCGCGCTCGACCAGGCCCGCGAGGGCACCGACGACGACCGCGACGTGTTCGTCATGGTCGGCGACGGCTCGTACCTGATGATGAACACCGAGCTGGTCACCGCGGTGGCCGAGGGCGTGAAGATCATCGTCGTGCTGGTGCAGAACCACGGCTACGCCTCGATCGGCGCCCTGTCGCAGAGCCTCGGCTCGCAGCGCTTCGGCACCCGCTACCGCTACCGCACCGACACCGGCCTCGACGGCGACGTCCTGCCGGTCGACCTCGCGGCGAACGCGGCGAGCCTCGGCGCCGACGTGGTCGTCGCGAGCAGCCTCGACGACCTCCGCTCGGCGGTGGTGAAGGCCAAGGAGTCCCCGCGGACGACCGTGATCCACGTCGAGACCGACCCGCTCGTGCCTGCGCCCTCCAGCCCGGCCTGGTGGGACGTGCCGGTCGCCGAGGTCTCCGCGCTCGACTCCACCCGCGAGGCCCGCACCACCTACGAGCAGCACAAGGCCGACCAGCGCCACCACCTGGCGCCCACCGACACCCCTTCCACCGCACAGCAGAGCGAGGACACCTCCCGATGACGTACGAGACCACCTACGACCACTGGATCGGCGGACAGAGCGTCGCCGGCACCTCCGAGCGCGTCGGCGACGTGTACGACCCGGCCCTCGGCACGCCGCAGAAGGGCGTCCGCCTGGCCTCCGTCGAGGACGTCGACGCCGCCGTCCAGGCAGCGCGCACCGCGTTCACGACGTGGAGCGAGACGTCCGTGACGGCCCGCTCACGTGTCATGTTCGCCTTCCGCCAGCTGCTCGTGGAGCGCGAGGAGGAGCTCGCGCAGGTCATCAGCGCCGAGCACGGCAAGACCCTCGACGACGCACGCGGCGAGGTCGTCCGCGGTCGCGAGGTCGTCGAGTTCGCGTGCGGCATCCCGCAGCTGCTCAAGGGCGAGTACAACGACCAGGTCTCCGGCTCGGTCGACTCCTACTCCTTCCGCCAGCCGCTCGGCGTGGTCGCGGGCATCACGCCGTTCAACTTCCCGATCATGGTGCCGCTGTGGATGCACCCGGTCGCGATCGCCACCGGCAACACGTTCGTGCTCAAGCCGTCCGAGCGGGTGCCCGGCGCGTCGGCCATGGTCGCGCGGCTCTACCAAGAGGCCGGTCTGCCCGACGGCGTCTTCAACGTCGTGCACGGCGACAAGGTGGCCGTCGACGCGCTCCTCGACCACGCCGACGTCGACGGGGTCTCCTTCGTCGGCTCCACGCCGATCGCGAAGTACGTGCACGAGCGTGCTTCCGCCTCCGGCAAGCGGGTCCAGGCCCTCGGCGGTGCCAAGAACCACGCGGTGGTCATGCCCGACGCCGACCTCGACTTCGCCGCCGACCACATCGTCGCCGCCGGCTACGGCTCGGCAGGCCAGCGCTGCATGGCCATCTCGGCCGTCGTCGCCGTCGGACCGGCCGCCGACACCCTCGTCGACAAGATCCGCGAGCGCACCCACGAGATCAAGGTGGGCGTCGGCACCGACCCCGACGCCGGCATGGGTCCCGTCGTGACCAAGGCGTCGCGCGACCGCATCGTCGACTACATCGGGCAGGGCGAGTCCGCCGGAGCGAAGGTCGTCGTCGACGGCCGCGACCTCGTCGTCGAGGACCACGAGGAGGGCTTCTTCGTCGGCCCGACGCTCATCGACCACGTCACGACCGACATGAGCGTCTACACCGACGAGATCTTCGGACCCGTCCTCGCGGTCCTGCGGGTCGACAGCCTCGACGAGGCGCTCGACCTCATCAACAGCAACCCCTACGGCAACGGGACGGCGGTGTTCACCTCCTCGGGAGAGGTGGCCCGGACGTTCCAGCGTCGGGTGCAGGTGGGCATGATCGGGATCAACGTCCCCGTCCCCGTGCCCATGGCCTTCCACTCCTTCGGAGGCTGGAAGGACTCGCTCTTCGGTGACCACCACGTCCACGGTCCCGAGGGCATCCGCTTCTACACCCGCGCGAAGGTGGTCACCGCCCGGTGGCCGCACGTGAGCGAGGAGTCCCTCGCCGCCCTCCATTTCCCGACGGCTCACTGACGCCGGGCCCAGAAAGAGAAGGAAACCCCCACCATGAAGAAGCTCAAGGTCATCGGCGCGGTGATCCTCGCCGGATCGCTGCTCGCCGCCTGCTCGGGCACCGGCAAGGAGGACACCGGAGCGTCCAGCGACACGAAGGACCTCACCTACGCGGTCATCACGCACTCCGGACCCGGCGACGCGTTCTGGGACCGCGTCAAGTCCGGTGCCGAGCGCGCCGGTGACGACTACGGCGTCAAGGTCGACTACAACGCCGACCCCGACCCGGCCAAGCAGTCGCAGCTGATCGACAACGCCGTCGCGCAGAAGGTCAACGGCATCGTCGTCTCGATGGCCAACCCCGACGGCCTCGAGTCGAGCATCAAGAAGGCCGTCGCCGCGGGCATCCCCGTCGTGACGATCAACTCCGGTGTCGACCGCTTCAAGGAGTTCGGCGCGATCACGCACATCGGCCAGTCCGAGACGATCGCCGGCGAGGCCGTCGGCGAGAAGCTCAAGGAGGCCGGTCTGAAGAACGGCATCTGCGTCATCCAGGAGGCCGGCAACGTCGGTCTGGAGGAGCGCTGCAAGGCTGCCGCGTCGACCTTCGGTGGGAAGATGACCAACATCCAGGTCGACGGCACGAACGACGCCGAGGTCAAGGCGACCATCAAGTCCAAGCTGCAGTCCGACGACAGCATCGACGCCGTGCTGACGCTCGGCGGCCAGTACGCGATCGACGCCGTCGGCGCCGTGGACGAGTCCGGCTCGGACGCCAAGGTCGCCACCTTCGACCTCTCCGAGGACGTCGTGAAGGACATCGAGGCCGGCAGCATCCTGTTCGCCGTCGACCAGCAGCCCTACGTCCAGGGCTTCCTCGGCGTCACGACGCTGTACCTGAAGTCGATCAACGGCAACGACGTGGGCGGTGGCCAGCCGATCAACTCCGGCCCCGCGTTCGTCACGAAGGACAACGCGGCCGACGTGGCGAAGTTCGCCTCGCAGGGCACGCGCTGACCCCGGGGGACGGGGACGATCCGGGGGATCGTCCCCGTCCCACCCCGGCGGCCCCGCCCGCCGACCAGCACCCCGCGCACCGCCCCACCCGTACGATCCCGCTCGGCCCCCGCCGGGCCCCACGAAAGGAGCTGTCATGACGACAGCCACGGCAGCACCAGACGAGAGACTGGCGACCACGTCGACGGTGTCGCGTCTCCTGACCCGCCCGGAGATGGGCGCCGCCGTCGCGGCCATCGCCGTCATGATCTTCTTCTCGCTCAACAGCGACCGCTTCCTCACCACGGCCGGTGCCGGCGTGTGGCTGGAGTCCGCCTCGACCTTCGGCATCATGGCCGTCGCGGTGGCCCTGCTCATGATCGGCGGCGAGTTCGACCTCTCCGCCGGCGTCATGACCGGCTTCACCGCCCTCGTGGTCGGCATCCTGACCACGAACTACGGACTCAACATCTGGGCCGCGGTGCTCATCGCGCTCCTCCTCGCGCTCGCCGTGGGCGCCTTCAACGGCTACATGGTCATGCGCACCGGCCTGCCGAGCTTCATCATCACGCTCGGCACGTTCTTCATCCTCCAGGGCATCGACCTCGCGGTGACGAAGCTGATCATCGGCCAGGTGACCATCCAGGGCATGACCGACGTGCCCTTCTACGACAGCATCCAGCCGGTCTTCGGCGCGTCGTTCACGATCGCGGGCGGCACCTTCTACGTCTCGGTGCTGTGGTGGCTCGCGGTCACCGCGATCGCCACCTGGGTCCTGCTGCGCACCAAGGCCGGCAACTGGATCTTCGCCGTCGGCGGCGCCCAGCAGTCCGCCCGCCAGGTCGGCGTGCCGGTGC
The DNA here is from genome assembly GCF_001509405.1 of Aeromicrobium erythreum. Classification (NCBI taxonomy): domain Bacteria; kingdom Bacillati; phylum Actinomycetota; class Actinomycetes; order Propionibacteriales; family Nocardioidaceae; genus Aeromicrobium; species Aeromicrobium erythreum. Next base: position 2,580,856 of record NZ_CP011502.1, on the reverse strand, counting down.
TCAAGACCAAGATCGGCCTGTTCATGACGACGGCCGCCGCCAGCTGGCTCGTCGGCATGATCTCGCTGTTCCGCACCTCCACGGTGCAGGCGAACACCGGCGTCGGCCAGGAGTTCATCTACATCATCTGCGCCGTCGTCGGCGGCTGCCTCCTCACCGGCGGCTACGGCTCGGCGATCGGGGCGGCCCTCGGCGCGCTGATCTACGGCATGACCTTCCAGGGCATCACCTTCGCGCAGTGGGACACCAACTGGCTGCGCACCTTCCTCGGCGCCATGCTGCTGGCCGCCGTGCTCCTCAACAACTGGGTCCGGACCCGAGCGGAGACCTCACGATGACGAACGACACCCCGAAGCACACCACGACCGCCCCGGAGGGCGCCGCTCCCGGCACCCCGCTCATCGAGGTCGTCGACATCGGCAAGCGGTACGGCAGCATCATCGCGCTGTCCGACGTCACCACGTCGGTGAAGGCCGGCGAGGTCACCTGCGTCCTCGGCGACAACGGCGCCGGCAAGTCGACCTTCATCAAGATCCTCGCCGGTGCGCACGAGCACACCGACGGAGAGCTGCGGGTCGATGGCAAGGCGACGACGTTCTCCAACCCCCGCGAGGCGCTCGACGCGGGCATCGCGACGGTCTACCAGGACCTCGCGGTCGTCCCGCTCATGCCGGTCTGGCGCAACTTCTTCCTCGGCTCGGAGCCGAGCAAGGGGTTCGGCCCGTTCAAGCACATGGACGTCGACTTCATGAAGCGCACGACGAAGGCCGAGCTGGCCGCCATGGGGATCGACCTGCGCGACGTCGACCAGCCCATCGGCACGCTGTCCGGTGGTGAGCGCCAGTGCGTCGCGATCGCGCGCGCCGTCTACTTCGGCGCACGGGTGCTGATCCTCGACGAGCCGACCGCCGCGCTCGGCGTCAAGCAGTCGGGCGTCGTGCTCAAGTACATCGCGAAGGCCCGCGAGCGTGGCCTCGGCGTCGTGTTCATCACGCACAACCCGCACCACGCCTACCCGGTCGGCGACCGCTTCATGCTGCTGCGTCGCGGCAAGAGCATGGGCGACTTCCCGAAGAGCGAGATGACGCTCGACGACCTGACGTCGATGATGGCCGGCGGCGCCGAGCTGGAGTCGCTGGCGCACGAGCTGGAGCGCACCATGGGCACCGACTCGGCCGTGGCGCAGCAGCTGAAGGACGAGGTGGGGGCGTGACGCAGGAGACCACGCGGCGCCCGGAGCTGCGCGTCGGCGTCGTCGGGCTGGGCTGGATGGGGCAGGTGCACGCCCGGGCGATGACCCGGCTGCTGCACCACTACCCGGACGCCCCGCTGCGGCCGCGGCTCGTCGCCGTGGCCGAGCCCGTCGACGACGAGCGGACGCGGCGGGCGGTGGACGCGCTCGGCTTCGAGCACGTCCACACCGACTGGCAGTCGCTCGTCGAGCGTGACGACGTCGACGTCGTGTGCGTGACCGGTCCGAACTTCATCCACCGCGACGTCGCGGTGGCCGCGGCCCAGGCGGGCAAGCACCTGTGGGTCGAGAAGCCCGCAGGACGCGACGCCTTTGAGACGGCCGAGATCGTCGCCGCCGTCGAGGCGGCCGGCGTGCAGGCCGCCGCCGGCTTCAACTACCGCAACGTGCCCGCGGTCGAGCTCGCGAAGGAGCTCGTCGCGTCGGGCCGCATCGGTCGCGTCGAGCACTCCACCGTGCGCTTCCTGGCGGACTACTCGGCCGACCCGGACGCCGCGCTCTCGTGGCGCTTCCGCACGGCGACGTCGGGCACGGGCGTGCTCGGCGACCTGGTGAGCCACGCCGCCGACCTGCTGCGCCACGTGGTGGCCGACGTCGAGGAGCTCGTCGTCGACCGCGCCACGTTCATCGCGCAGCGTCGCGAGGCCGTCGCCGGTGCGATGCACTACGAGAAGGGCGCGGGGGAGCTGGGCGACGTCGAGAACGAGGACTACGTCAGCGCGCTCCTGCGCCTCGCCGACGGCTCGCGCGCCGTGCTCGAGTCGAGCCGCGTGGCCGTGGGCGAGCAGAACCGGTACGGCCTGGAGGTGCACGGCACCGAGGGCTCGCTGTCGTGGGACTTCCGCCGCATGAACGAGCTCCAGGTGAGCACGCGGGGCGCCGACGGCGCCTACCTCAACGCGTTCTCCACGACGCGCTACGCCACTCCCGGCGACGGCGAGCTGGGCGTCTTCCAGCCCGGCGCCAACAATCCCATGGGCTTCGACGACCTCAAGGTCGTGGAGGCCCGCCGGCTCGTGGAGTCGATCGCGACCGGCAAGCCCGTCGGCGCGACCGTCCACGACGCCCTGTCGGCGGCGCGGGTCGTCGACGCCATGATCACCTCCAGCGACGAGAAGAAGTGGGTACGACTGTGAGCAACACCAGGCTGCGCGTGGGCGTCGTCGGCGCCGGCGCGATGGGAGCGGCGCACGCGCGCACGCTCGCCACGTCGGTGCCCGGCGCCGAGGTCGTGCGCGTCTTCGACATGGACACCGAGCGCGCCAAGCAGGTGGCCCACGGCGTCGGCGCCGAGGCCGCCGACAGCGCCGAGGCGCTCGTGGCCGACGTCGACGCGTTCGTCGTCGCCTCGCCCGACTTCACGCACGCCGACCTCGCGGTCGCCGGCATCGAGGCCGGCAAGCACGTGCTCTGCGAGAAGCCGTTAGCCGTGACTGCGGACGACGCGCGTCGCGTGGTCGACGCCGAGGCCGCCGCGGGCCGGCGGTTCGTCCAGGTGGGCTTCAACCGCCGCTTCGACCCCGGCTTCGTCGACCTGAAGGCCGCGATCACCGACGGCTCGCTGGGCGACGTGCGCCTGCTGCACGGCATCCACCGCAACGCCTCGAACAGCACCAGCACCGACGACGCCACGCTCGTGACCGGCTCGATGATCCACGAGCTCGACACCTTCCGCTGGCTGCTCGACGGCGAGATCGTCGCGATCCGCGTCGAGTCGCCGGTCGTCGACGGGTTCCGCGACCCGCAGGTCGCGACGCTGTGGACCGACGGCGGCCAGATGGCCACCGCCGAGGTCTTCGTGAACGCGGCGTACGGCTACGACGTGCGCGTCGAGGTCGTCGGCACGGGCGGGTCCGCGTCGCTCGAGCCCCGCCACCCCGTGCTGCGCCGCGTCTCGGGCCAGGGCGGCTCGGCGATCGGCAGCGACTTCGTGGAGCACTTCGCCGACTCCTACCGGATCGAGCTGGCCGCCTGGGCCGACGCGTCGCTGCGTGGCGAGGTCGTCGGCGCGAGCGCGTGGGACGGCTACGTGGCCAACGTCGTGGCCGCGGCCGGCGTCGACGCGCTGCGCTCGGGGCAGAAGCGCGACGTCGTGGTGCCGGAGCGTCCGTCGCTCTACGCCTGAGCCTCAGGCTGGCGCCGGACCGGTGGTGCTGCGCACCACGAGCTCCGGCGTCAGCACCACGTCCCGGGCGGGCTCGCCGGCGAGGAGTCCGAGTGCTCCCGCCACGGCCCGCTCGGCCATCTCCCGTGCGCTCTGCGACACGGTGGTCATGAGGTCCTGCCGAGCGACCGCCAGGCGCGAGTCGTCGTACCCCGTGACCGAGACCTGACGAGGCACGTCGCGACGAGCGCGCAGCAGTGCGTCGAGGACGCCCGACGCGCAGTGGTCGTTGAAGGCGACCACACCCGTGGGTGGCGTGCTCGCCTCGAGCAGGGTGGCGGTGGCCCGGACGCCGTCGCGCTCGGTCGCGCCGCCCGCCAGCACCCACGGGTCGAGGCCGTGACGTCGAGCCGCCTCGACGAAGCCGCGACGACGCTCCTCGGCGCCGGGCGCCGAGCCGCCGTCGACGTGCGCCAGCCGGACGTGACCGAGCGACACGAGGTGGTCGACCGCCAGGCCCACCCCCAGCTCGTCGTCCCCCCGCACGGCCGCGACCTCGGGGGTGCCGCTGCGCCGTGCGACGACGAGGGTCGGCAGGTCGGTGCCGAGCGCCGCGAGGTCGTCGGTGGAGAGGTCGGGACCGAGGAGGACCAGCGCGTCGCAGCGCTCGCGGCGCAGCGCCTGCACGGCCGACCGTTCGTCGCGCGAGGGCGCCACGGCGCTGATCGCGACGTCGTAGCCGTGCTCGGCGGCGGCGGCGTACAGGTGCTCGACGAGATCGCCGTGGAACGGCTGGTGCAGGTCGAACGTGACACCGAGCAACCGCGTGTCGGTGCTGCGCAGGAGGCGGGCACGTTGGTCGGGCACGTAGCCGAGACGGTCCGCGACGTCGCGGACGCGGGCGCGGGTGACGTCGCTGGCACCGGGGGCGTCGCGCATGACGATCGAGACGAGTGCCACCGAGACACCCGCCTCGCGCGCCACGTCGGCGAGGGTCGTACGCGCCATCGCTGCTCCTGTCGTCCGGACGTCGAGCGTGCGGGGCGGGCTACCCGTTGACGCTGGACGTGGTCACACCCTACCCTTCCCTAGAACGTTCTACTAGAACGTTCTAGTCGTGCCGGACGTGTCCCAGCAGAGGCGACGCAGCGAGAAGTGTCGCGGCGCGACGTACCGCACCATCGACCCCCGCACCCCTGTCCGAAGGACCACCATGACCTCCACCCCCGTCCGCGTCGCGCTCGTCGGCGCCGGTCGCATCGGCGCCGCCCACGCCGAGACGCTCGCGCGCCGCGTGCCCGACGCGCACCTGGTCGCTGTCGTCGACCCCCGCCCCGGAGCCGCCACCGCGGTCGCCACGCCCCTCGGTGCGCGTGCCGAGACCGAGGTCGACGCCGTGCTCGGTGCCGCCGACGTCGACGCGGTCGTCGTGGCTGCCTCGTCGGTCGCCCACCGCGACCTCGTCGTGGCTGCCGCCGACGCGGGCAAGCACGTCTTCTGCGAGAAGCCGGCCGGCATGTCGCTCGTCGAGATCGACGAGGCACGCCGGGCCGCTACCGCGGCCGGCGTGGTGTTCCAGGTCGGCTTCAACCGCCGCTTCGCCCGCGAGTTCGCGCAGGCGCGCGACCTCGTCGAGAGCGGGACGCTCGGCGAGGTGCGACAGCTGCGCTCGCTGACCCGCGATCCTGGTCGCGGCCCGTCCGACCCGGACGTCGTCCCGCCGTGGACGATCTTCACGCAGACGCTGATCCACGACTTCGACACGCTCAACTTCCTGAACCCCGGGGCGCACGCGGTCGACGTCGTGGCCACGGCCGACTCGCTGCTGTTCCCCGGCCACGCGACGCTGCTCGACCACGCCACCGTGGTCGTGCGGTACTCCAACGGCGCCCTCGGCACGGCGGAGGCGAGCTTCGCCGCCGTGTACGGATACGACGTCCGCGGGGAGGTGCTCGGGAGCGAGGGCATGGTCACGATGGGCGAGGGTGCGTCGTCGTCGTTGCGCGTGCACGGGCAGGGCGGTCGCACCGCGAGCACGGCGCACAGCGACACGGAGCTGCTGCGCGACGCCTACGCGGCCGAGCTCGCCGAGCTGTGCGCGGCCGTCCGCGAGGGACGCCCGCCGGCGGTCGGTGCCGACGAGGCGTTCGCCGCCTTCGCCGTCGCGCAGGCGTGCATCGACTCCATGACCACCGGCGGCCGCGCGGCCGTCGCCACCAGCGTCCTCCAGGAGGCATGACATGAGCTTCACCCTCGCGATCTGCTCGGAGATGGTCCTCACCGAGCTGCCACACCTCGAGCGGGTCCAGCACATCCACGACGCCGGCTTCGCGGTCGAGATCTGGGACTGGACGCAGAAGGACGCCGAGGCGCTGCGTGCGACCGGCGCGTCGTTCACGTCGATGACCGGCTACGTCACGGGCGACCTGACGACGCCCGGCGGTGCCGACGACCTGCTGCGGACGGCCGAGGAGTCGATCCCGTTCGCGCAGGCGATCGGCTGCCCGTCGCTCAACATCCACGGCACGGGCCTGGGGGAGGGCGGCCTCCCGGTGCGGCCCGTCGAGGTCACGACCGGGGAGGACTGGGTGGCAGCGGTGCGCACGCTCGAGCGGGTGGCCGAGCTGGCCGAGCGGCACGACGTCACCTACGTGCTGGAGAACCTCAACACGGCGGTCGACCACCCCGGCACGCCGTTCGCGAGGGCCGCCGACACGCTCGCCCTCGTGCGCGCGGTCGACAGCCCGCACCTGCGGATGAACCTCGACCTGTACCACGCGCAGATCGGCGAGGGGAACCTCGTCGATCTCGTGCGCGAGGCCGTCCCGTTCACGGGGGAGGTGCAGGTGGCCGACGTCCCCGGACGCTGCGAGCCCGGCACCGGCGAGGTGCGCTGGTCGTTCGTGGCGCAGGCACTCGCCGACGCCGGCTACACCGGCGTCGTGGCGATGGAGGCGTGGGCGAGCGACCCCTCCGTCGACGGCAGCCGCCGCGCGATGGACGCCTTCCGCGAGGCCTTCACCGTCTGACCCTCACCCCTCGCGCCCTCCCCACCCCCGCTGAGCGTGACGTTTGCGGGGCGGATCGACCGGATTCGCCCCGCAAACGTCACGCTCAGCGGGGCTGGTCACGCTCAATGGGGCTGGGCGTGGTCAGGGGGTGGTGAAGGCGCGGGGGAGGTTGAACGGCGTCACGACCTGGACCTGCGACGGCACCGACGTCGGCGCGCCGGGGAGGGCGCCGTGGTGCTGCAAGAGGAGGCGGCAGGCGCGTCGGGTGTCGGCGCGCAGGTCGTGGTGCAGGGCGTAGTGGACGCGGCGCGTCCGCAGCAGCTCGGTGTTGTCGGCGTCGAGGTCGTGCGCGACGAAGACCCGCGGCGCGCGTCCGGCGTCGGCGAACGCCTCGAGCGTCGCACGGTTGCCGCCGCCCACCGAGTAGACGGCATCGACGTCGGGGTGGTCGGCCAGCGCCGCCCGCACACCGGCGCCCGTGGTCGGGTCGAGGCCGTCGGTGTCCGTCAGGTCGACGACGCGACGGGCGGGGGAGAGGTCGTGCAGCGCGTCGACGAAGGCCGACACCCGCTGCTCCTCGCCCCGGAAGTCGCTGCGGCTCAGCGTCACGAGGACCGCGCCCGACGCCGGCGCGCCCTGCGCGACCAGGTAGGCGGCCGTGCGCCCGGCGGCGTCGTTGTCGATGCCGACGTACGCCAGCCGGCGGCTGCGCGGCACGTCGGTGACCAGCGTGACCACGGGGACGCCCGCGTCGGCCAGGGCCGCCACCTCGGCCGCGACGTCGGGATGGTCGGGCGCCTTCAGCACGACGCCGTGGGAACGCCGACGTCGTACGTCGCGCAGGGTCGCGACCATGGCGGCGACGCCGGCCTCCTCGCGCAGGTGGAACCGCGAGCGCACGACCGCGGGCCGCAGCGACGGCAGCTCGGCCTCCAGCGCGGCGCGGACCGCCGTGCTGAACCGGACGGGCGCCTGCATGACGAGGTCGAGCAGGAACGTGCGTCCGACGAGCCGCAGCTGGGACGCCTGCCGGTCGAGCTCCTCGACGGCGCGCTCCACCTCGGCCACGGTGGCCGCGCGCACGCCCGGGCGGCCGTGCAGCACGCGGTCGACCGTGGCCTCGCTCAGCCCGCTCTGCTGCGCGATCTCGCGGACCTTGTGACGGTGGGGCACCCGCGCAGCCTAGTGCGCGCGACCTCGTCCTGAGGTGTTCTTGAGGGGTTCTCGACCCTCCACGCACCCACGGACGGACCTAGCGTGGTGGCGTACCCACCCGCCCCGCCCGACCCGAGGAGCCGAGCATGAGTCTCGTCGACCACACCGCCCCTGCCGACCGAGGCGCCGCGCGCCGTGCGCGGTTCACCCCCGACGACGTGCGCCTCGCCGACCTCGTCGAGGTCGTGTCCGAGCCCACCCGCGCCGACGACTACCCGCACGCGGCCGGCGTCGAGCAGGGTGTCGTCGTCTACGCCTCGGTGACGCTGCGCGCTGCCGTCGCGTCGCCCGAGGGCGAGGACGCCGTGCGCGCCGAGCTCGTCCACGCCCTCACCGACGGACCGGGGATCGTCGTGCTCAAGGGCGCCTGGGACGACCACGACGTCGTCGACCGCGCCACGGCCGCCTTCGAGGAGGTCATCGCCCAGGAGAAGGCCGCCGGGGGAGCCGCGGGCGACCACTTCGCCAAGCCCGGCGCCAACGACCGCATCTGGAACGCGCTGGAGAAGCTGGCCGTCACCGACCCCGCCACCTTCGTCGACTACTACGCCAACGACGTCCTGGCCCTCGTCTCGACCGCCTGGCTCGGCCCCGCCTACCAGGTGACGTCGCAGGTCAACGTCGTCCGACCCGGCGGGGTGGCGCAGGACCCGCACCGCGACTACCACCTCGGCTTCCTGTCCGACGAGGTCGCGGCGCGGTACCCGGCGCACGTGCACCTGCTCTCGCCCGTCCTCACGCTCCAGGGCGCGGTCGCGCACGTCGACATGCCCGTCGAGAGCGGCCCGACGCTGTACCTGCCGCACTCGCAGAAGTACGGACCCGGCTACCTCGCCTACCGTCGCGACGACGTGCGCGACTACTTCGCCGACCACCACGTGCAGCTGCCGCTGGAGAAGGGCGACGCCGTGTTCTTCAACCCGGCCCTGCTGCACGGGGCGGGCAGCAACGTCTCGGCCGACGTGCAGCGCGTCGCGAACCTGCTGCAGGTCTCGTCGGCGTTCGGGCGTGCCATGGAGGCCGTCGACCGGGCCCGTGCCACGACGGCGGTCTACCCGACGCTGCTGGAGCGCCGGGCGGCCGGCTGGTCCGACGCCGCCCTGCGTCGCGTGGTCGCGTCGGTCGCGGAGGGCTACCCGTTCCCGACCAACCTCGACCTCGACCAGCCGGTCGACGGCATGACCCCGCTGTCGCAGGCGGAGATCGTCGAGCAGGCGCTCGCCGCGGGCCGCGACGTCGACCAGGTGGGCCAGGCGCTCGGCGCCTACGCCGCGCGGCGTCGCACGGACGGAGCCGTCTGATGGGCAGCCTCGACGACCGCGTCGTCCTGGTCTCCGGAGGCACCCAGGGCGTCGGTCTCGCCATCGCCCAGGCCGCGCTCCGCGAGGGCGCCCGGGTGGTCGTCACCGGACGACGCGCCGACGTCGGCGAAGCGGCGGCCGCCGACCTGTCCGCCCTCGGTGACGCCCGGTTCGTGCGCTGCGACGTGGCCGACGTCGAGGCGTGCCGCGCCGCCGTCGAGGCCACCGTGACCGCCCACGGGCGGGTCGACGGACTGGTCAACGCCGCCGGGTTCACCGAGCGCGGCAGCGTGCTCGACACGACGCCGGAGATGTTCGAGCAGCACGTCGCGGTGAACCTGCGCGGCCCGTTCTTCCTGATGCAGGCCGCGATCGGCGACATGGTCCGCCGTGGTGAGCCGGGCTCGGTCGTCAACGTGCTCACCATGAGCGCACACGGTGGGCAGCCCCACCTCGCGCCGTACTCGGCCACCAAGGCGGGGCTCGCCGGGCTGACGAAGAACGCCGCCTACGCCCACCGGTTCGACCGCGTGCGCGTGAACGGCGTGAACATCGGCTGGACCGACTCCGACGGCGAGGACGTCATCCAGCGTCGCTTCCACGACGCCGGCGACGACTGGCGGGAGCAAGCAGCCAAGCGCCTGCCTGCCGGGCGGCTCGCGACGCCCGAGGACGCGGCGGGCATCGTCGTGCTGCTGCTGAGCGACGCGAGCGGGGTCGTCACGGGCTCGGTCATGGACTGGGACCAGACCGTCGTGGGCACGTCGGACTGACCGGGTCGGGGCGCGAGGCGTGTCACGCTGTCAGCGAACAGGGCGTGTTCGCGCGTGTCTCGCGCCCCTTCGCCCTCTAGGGTCGAGAACGTGAACACACCAGACGTCAGCACCCAGCACGGTCCGGGTCCGGACGCGTCGGGCCTGCGCATGATGGCCGGCACCGACGTCGGGCCCTCCGACCTCGACGGCCACATCTACCAGCGCCTGCTGCGCGAGCGGATCATCTTCCTCGGGTCGGAGGTGCGCGACTCCAACTCCAACGCGATCTGCGCACAGATGCTCCTGCTCAACGCGGAGGACCCGAACGCCGACATCTTCCTGTACATCAACAGCCCCGGCGGCTCGGTCGACTCCGGCATGGCCATCTACGACACCATGCAGTTCATCTCCAACGACGTCGCCACCGTGGCCATGGGCCTCGCCGCGTCGATGGGGCAGTTCCTGCTGGCCGCCGGCGCGCCGGGCAAGCGCTACGCGCTGCCGCACGCGCGCATCATGATGCACCAGCCCTCGGGCGGCATCGGCGGCTCCGCGTCGGACATCAAGATCCAGGCGCAGCAGTCCATCCTGCTCAAGAAGCAGCTCAACGAGCTCCAGTCGCTGCACACCGGCCAGTCGATCGAGCAGATCGAGGCCGACGCCGACCGCGACCGCTGGTTCACGCCCGACCAGGCGAAGGACTACGGCTTCATCGACCAGGTCATCAAGAGCGCCGGAGAGGTTGCACGATGAGCTACTACATCCCCCAGTGGGAAGAGCGCACGTCCTACGGGTTCCGGCGCATCGACCCCTACGCGAAGCTGTTCGAGGACCGCATCATCTTCGTCGGCACGCCGATCAGCGACGACGTGGCCAACGCGGTCATGGCGCAGCTGCTCTGCCTGCAGCAGATGGACGCCGACCGCGACATCCAGCTGTACATCAACAGCCCGGGTGGCTCGTTCACCGCGATGACGGCCATCTACGACACGATGCGCTACCTCAAGTCCGACGTGCAGACCGTCTGCCTGGGCCAGGCGGCCTCCGCCGCCGCGGTCCTGCTGGCCGCCGGCACGCCCGGCAAGCGCTACGCGCTGCCGAACAGCCGCATCCTCATCCACCAGCCGTACACCGAGGGCACCGGCGGCCAGATCTCCGACCTGGAGATCCAGGCCAACGAGATCCTGCGCATGCGCTCGCTGATGGAGCAGATGATCGCCGACGCGACCGGCAAGACGCCCGAGGACGTCAGCAAGGACGTCGAGCGCGACAAGATCCTGACGGCCGAGCAGGCCAAGGAGTACGGGATCATCGACCAGGTCTTCGACTCGCTGAAGACCCCCGCCGTCTGACCGACCCGGCGACGCCACGACACGCGCGTGGCGTCGCCGGTTCGCAGGTGGTGGTCCGAGCCGGCCGGTAGTGTGAGGCTGGCGACACGACGTCCGCGTCGTGAGTGTTCGTCCGACGGAAGGGAGCGCGCCCGTGGCACGCATCGGTGAGACCGCCGACCTCTTGAAGTGCTCGTTCTGCGGCAAGAGCCAGAAGCAGGTCAAGAAGCTCATCGCCGGCCCCGGCGTGTACATCTGCGACGAGTGCATCGACCTCTGCAACGAGATCATCGAGGAGGAGCTGGCCGAGGGTGCCGAGCTGAGCCTCGGCGAGCTGCCCAAGCCGCACGAGATCTTCGAGTTCCTCAACGGCTACGTGGTGGGCCAGGACAACGCGAAGAAGAACCTCGCGGTGGCCGTCTACAACCACTACAAGCGCGTGCAGGCCCAGGCCACCACCGGACGCGCCAAGGACGACGGTGTCGAGCTGGCGAAGTCCAACATCCTCATGGTCGGCCCCACGGGCTGCGGCAAGACCTACCTCGCCCAGACCCTCGCGCGCATGCTGAACGTCCCGTTCGCCATCGCCGACGCCACCGCCCTCACCGAGGCCGGCTACGTCGGTGAGGACGTCGAGAACATCCTCCTCAAGCTCATCCAGGCCGCCGACTACGACGTCAAGAAGGCCGAGACGGGCATCATCTACATCGACGAGGTCGACAAGATCTCGCGCAAGGCCGAGAACCCGTCGATCACCCGCGACGTGTCGGGCGAGGGCGTGCAGCAGGCGCTGCTGAAGATCCTCGAGGGCACGACCGCGTCGGTGCCGCCCCAGGGTGGGCGCAAGCACCCGCACCAGGAGTTCATCCAGATCGACACCACCAACGTGCTGTTCATCGTCGGTGGCGCGTTCGCGGGGCTCGAGGAGATCATCGAGCAGCGCAGCGGCAAGGTCGGCCTGGGGTTCAACACCGGCGGCGTCGCGGAGAAGAAGCCCGAGACCGCCCCGGAGAAGCTGTTCTCCCAGGTGCTGCCGGAGGACCTGCTGAAGTTCGGCCTCATCCCCGAGTTCATCGGCCGTCTGCCGGTCATCGCCGCGGTCGACAAGCTCGACAAGCCGGCGCTGGTCTCCATCCTCACCGAGCCGCGCAACGCGCTCACCAAGCAGTTCGTGCGGCTCTTCGAGCTCGACGACGTCGAGCTGGAGTTCACCGACGACGCCTGCGAGGCCATGGCCGACCTCGCGCTCGCCCGCGACACCGGCGCCCGCGGTCTGCGCTCGATCATCGAGCACGTGCTGCAGCCCGTCATGTACGACATCCCCTCGCGCGACGACGTCGCCAAGGTCGTCGTCACCGGCGCGACCGTCCGCGGCGAGGAGGGCCCGACCGTCCTCACCCGCGACGAGGTGGCCAAGAAGGCCTCCTGAGCGGACCAGGTCTCGTCGACGCCCTCCTCCGGCTGCTGCCGGGGGAGGGCGTCCGCCGTCCTGCGGGTGCTCGACGGGTGCGCGCTAGGGTCGCGACATGACCGTCGACATCACCCTGTTCGGGGCCACCGGGTTCACCGGCACGCTCACCGCCGTCTACCTCGGCACCCACCTGCCCGAGGGCGGGACGTGGGCCGTCGCCGGGCGCAGCGCCGCCAAGCTGCAGAACGTGGTCGACGAGGTCGAGGCCGCCGGCGGCACGGCGCCCGAGATCGTGCTGGCCGACGTGTCCGACGCCGCCTCGATGCGGGCGATGGCCGAGGGCACGCGCGTGCTCATCTCGACCGTCGGTCCGTACGTCCAGCACGGCGACCCGGCCGTCAGGGCGGCCGCGGAGGCCGGCATCGCCTACGTCGACCTGACCGGCGAGCCCGAGTTCGTGGATCGCACCTGGTTGGAGCACCAGGAGACCGCGCTGCGCACCGGCGCGACGCTCGTGCACGCGTGCGGCTTCGACTCGATCCCCTACGACCTCGGCGTGCTGTACACCGTCGAGCAGCTGCCGGAGGGCGTCCCGATCGACGTGAAGGGCTACATCCGCGCCGGGGGGACGGCGTCGGGCGGCACGTACCACTCGGCCATCGGCGCGTTCTCGCGGCTGCGCCAGTCGGCCGCCACGGCCAAGGAGCGCAAGCAGCGCGAGCAGCGTCCGCAGGGCCGCTCGGTCCGCGGCGGCGGCTCGATCGGGCGAGGCGCCGGCGGTAAGGGCTGGGCGCTCCCGCTCCCGACCATCGACCCGCAGGTCGTGCTGCGCTCGGCGCGCGCCCTCGAGCGCTACGGCCCGCAGTTCACGTACTCCCACTTCGCCCAGTTCACGAAGCTCCCCGTCCTCGCCGGCACCGTGGTCGGGGCGGGCGTCCTGCTCGCGGGCTCGCAGCTCGCGCCGACCCGCAAGGCGCTGCTGAAGCTGCGCGCGCAGGGCGACGGTCCCAGCCCGGAGAAGCGCGCGTCGTCGTGGTTCTCGCTCCGCCTGGTCGGTGAGGGCGGCGGCAAGCGGGTCGTCACGCAGGTGAGCGGCGGCGACCCGGGCTACGACGAGACGGCGAAGATGCTCAGCGAGTCGGCGCTGTGCCTCGCGTTCGACGACGTGCCGAAGGTCGCCGGCCAGACCACCACCGCCGTCGCCATGGGCCGCCCGCTCATCGAGCGCCTCCAGGCCGCCGGCATCCGCTTCGAGACCCTCGAGACCGCCTGACCGAGCGCGCGGACTCTGCTCGTTTGCGTGGGGCCCCACGCAAACGAGCTCGCCCCCACGCAAACATGCGCCGTAGGTGCACGTTCACGTGGGGCCCCACGTAAACCGGCTCGCCCCCACGCAAACATGCGCCAGAAGTGCGTGCTTGCGTGGGGCCCCACGTAAACGTGCGCGAGGGGAAGGGGCTACTCGGTGGGGGCGAGGGTGGCGTCGGTGACGAGCTCGGTGGTCGAGTCGTCGGCCGACGTCGTCAGCTCACCGGTCACGCGACCTGCGGCCCGCACGTCGTCGACGGCCAGCAGGAGGCGGTCGAGCGACGTCTGCGGTCCGCGGACGGTCACTGCCGACACCTCGGTGCGCTGGCTCACCTTGGCCACCGACTTCGCGCCACGGATGCCCGCGAGCGCCTCGGCGGCGGTCGGCAGCAGGGCGACGTCACCGTCGACGGCGACGTCGTCGACGCTCGGCCACGCCGCACGGTGCACCGAGCCCTCCTGCCACCAGCTCCAGACCTCCTCGGTCACGTACGGCAGGAACGGCGCGAGCAGGCGCAGCTGGGTCGACAGCGCGAGCACGAACGTGGCCTTCGCCGACGTCCCGCCCTCGTCGTCGCGGCGCGCGCGTTCCTTGACGAGCTCGAGGTAGTCGTCGCAGAAGTCCCAGAAGAACTTCTCCGTGACCTCCAGCGCCGACGAGTAGTCGTACGCCTCGAAGTGAGCGGTCGCCTGCTCGACGACCCGGCCGAGCGCAGCGAGGACCGACCGGTCGAGCGGCTCGGTCACGCGGGCGAGGTCGAGGTCGGCGGCGGTCGCGCCGAGACCGTAGTCCTCGGGGGCCGCGAGCACGAACTTGCTCGCGTTCAGCACCTTCATCGCCAGGCGACGTCCGACCTTCATCTGCGTCTCGTCGAAGGGGGAGTCCGAGCCGGGACGTGCCAGGGCGGCGCGCCAGCGCACGGCGTCGGCGCCGTACTTGTCGAGGATCTCGTCGGGCACGACGACGTTGCCCTTGGACTTGCTCATCTTCTTGCGGTCGGGGTCGACCACGAAGCCCGACAGCGCCGTGTGGCTCCACGGGACCTGCCCGAACTCCTGGTGCGAGCGCACGACGGTCGAGAACAGCCAGGTGCGGATGATGTCGTGACCCTGCGGGCGCAGGTCCATCGGGAACGTGCGCTCGAAGAGGTCGGCGTCGCGCTCCCAGCCGCACACGATCTGCGGGGTCAGCGACGACGTGGCCCAGGTGTCGAGCACGTCGGGGTCGGCGACGAAGCCGCCGGCCTGGCCGCGCTGGGACTCCTCGAAGCCGGGCGGGGCCTGCGACGCGGGGTCGACCGGCAGCGTGTCCTCGGCGGCGAAGATCGGCTCGTCGTAGTCGGGCTGGCCCTCGGCGTCGAGGCGGTACCAGACCGGGAACGGGATGCCGAAGAAGCGCTGGCGGCTGATCAGCCAGTCGCCGTTCAGACCCTCGATCCAGTTGGTGTACCGGCTCTGCATGTAGCCGGGAGTCCAGTGGATCTCGTCGCCGCGAGCGACGAGCGCCGCGCGCAGATCGGCGTCGCGGCCGCCGTTCTTGACGTACCACTGGCGCGTGGAGACGATCTCGAGCGGCTTCTCGCCACGCTCGTAGAAGTTGGCGACGCGCTGCGTCGGCTGGGGCTCGCCGTCGAGGTCGCCGCTGTCGCGCAGCGCCTGCACGATCGCCTCGCGCGCGCTGAACGTCGTCTTGCCGGCCAGCTCGGCCCACAGCTGCTCGCCCGGGCCGCCCGCGATCCACTCGGGCACGTCGCGCAGCACGCGGCCGTCGCGGCCGATCACGGTGCGGTTGGGCAGCTGCAGCTCACGCCACCACTGCACGTCGGTCAGGTCGCCGAACGTGCAGCAGTGCACGATGCCGGAGCCCTTCTCGGGGTCGGCGAGCGTGCTGGAGTGGATGGGCACCTCGACGCCGAACAGCGGCGACGTGGCGGTGCCGCCGAAGAGGTGGGAGTACCGCTCGTCGTCGGGGTGGGCGATGAGCGCGACGGCGGCGGGCGTCAGCTCGGGGCGCGTCGTCTCGACGTGCACCGTGCTGCCGTCGGGCAGGTGGTAGGCGACCCGGTGGTAGGCGCCGGGGTAGTCGCGCGCCTCGAGCTCGGCCTGCGCCACCGCGGTCTGGAAGGTGACGTCCCAGAGCGTGGGGGCGTCCTGCATGTACGCCTCGCCGCGGCCGACGTTGCGCAGGAACGCGCGCTGGCTCGTGGCCTGCGCGTCGGCGCCGATGGTGGTGTACGTCTGGCTCCAGTCGACCGACAGGCCGAGGGTGCGCCACAGCCTCTCGAAGACCTTCTCGTCCTCGACCACGAGCTCGTTGCACAGCTCGATGAAGTTGCGCCGGCTGATCGGCACCTGCTTCCCCCCGCTCTTCGAACCCGTGTCGGGCTTGGCGGGCGGGGTGAAGTCGGCGTCGTAGGGCAGTGACGGGTCGCAGCGCACGCCGTAGTAGTTCTGCACCCGACGCTCGGTGGGCAGGCCGTTGTCGTCCCAGCCCATCGGGTAGAACACCTCCTTGCCGCTCATCCGCTGGTAGCGGGCGACGAGGTCGGTGTGGGTGTAGCTGAACACGTGACCGACGTGCAGGGAGCCCGAGACGGTGGGCGGCGGGGTGTCGATGGAGTACACCTCGTCGCGGCTCTTCGTCCGGTCGAACGCGTACGTGCCCTGCTCGGCCCATACCCCGCTCCAGCGCTCCTCGAGACCTTCGAGGGCGGGCTTGGCGGGGACGCGGTTCTGTGCGGTGGTCACGGGAGGACAGTCTAGGAGGTGCCCCGGCGGGGGTGCCGGGCCGTGGGCGGCGAAGGGGTGCGCGGGGCGCCGGGCCGTGGGCGGCGGACGGGTGCGCGGGGGTGCCGGGCCGTCGCGGTTCAGTCGAGGTCGAGGGAGAGCGGCTTGGGCTCGCGGAGGTCCGCCTTCTCCTCGGTGGAGAGGGTGGAGGCCTGGAGCTCCGCTCCGGAGGTCTGCGACGTCAGGGTGAGTCGCGTCCGCCCGGCGTCGAGGTCGACGGACACCACGTGGTCGTCGGCGCTCGCGGTGATGCTGCGTCCTCCGTCGAGTCCGTCCAGCACCTCCGACGTCTCGAGGCCGAGGTCGACGAGGGTCGTGCGGACCTCCTCGGGGTCGACCGGCTGCTGCGTGCGAAAGGTCGCCTGGGCCTCGTAGGCGTAGAGGAGGGTGCTGCCGGAGGACCCGGCCTGGACGTAGGCGCCTCGGACGTCGCGGGGCTCGGCGCGGACCACCGCGCCCACCGCGTCGGTGGCCTCGGCGAGGCCACGGTCGGCGCGGGTCTTGATCACGCTCAACCCCTCGCGACCCTCGGGCACGTCGTCGTCACCGCCTCCGCAGGCGGAGAGCAGCAGGGCCAGGAGACCCATCGCGATCATCCCTCTCATGGCGCGGCTCACGGCTCGAACCCGGTGTCGCGGCGCGCGGGCTGTCGATCTTCCTCGGGGTCCTGCATCGGCCCGTACCACGGGTCGTGACGGTGCTCGGCGTCCAGCACGGCGTCGTCGTTGCCGGCGACGATCTGGCCCATGTTGTAGAGCGACTCCGTGTTCGGTTGGTAGTACTGGTTGTGGTCCCAGATCCAGTCGTGGGTCCCGCGAGCGACGTTCTCGGCCTGGAAGCGCTGGGCCCCGAAGTCCTCGTCGGTGGGGTCGAGCCCGAGGCCCGTCCCGACCCAGCCGTTGCGGGCGAGGTGGCTGACGGCGTCCTCGCTGGCCGACCCGGCCCAGACGTGGGCGGCCGGCAGACCGAGGTCGGTGGCGTGGTCGGCGGCGTGGCCCGCACCGGGGCTGCCGATGAGCACGACGTCATCGGCGGGGATCCCGTGGTCGGTGGCGGCGTTGCCGACCGTGGTGGACCCGTAGCTGTGGCCGATCACCGTCAGGTGGGCGCGGCCGTGGACGTCCTCGTCGCGTACCTCGCGCATCCCGTCCAGGAAGTCCGCTAGGCGCTCGCCACCGGCGTCGGCGAGGCCCTCGTCGATCACCTGGAGGGTGTCGAGCCCGTGCACGCCGAAGTTCGAGGGCGCGTCGTACCCGATCCACATCGTGGAGGCCACGGACTGGCCGGGGTTCGCCAGGCGCGCGGTGGCGTAGAGGTTGCCCACGCTCTCGGTGCCACCCTCGATGGAGGCGCCGTCGTTGAGCATGCCGGGCACCGACACCGACACGTTCTGGGCGGTGTCGGGGTTGCCGACCGAGACGGCCACGGCGCCGTCCCCGCCGAACGCCGTGGGGTCGTAGAGGCTCAGGAAGCCCTCGAGCGGCTCGTTCGTCACGGGGTCCCTGCGGGCCGCCACGTCGTCGAGCGCGGTCTGGGCCGCCTGGGCCCGCTCGAGGTGCCGTCGTTCGGCGAAGGTCAGGGACCCGCCGTCGTCCTCGCGGGTCTCCAGCCGGTCGAGGTCGAGCGCGAGCGAGATCCGGTTCGCCTCGTCGCGCGCGGCGGTGGGGATGCCGTCGGTGTTGCCGATGATCTGCGGGTGCGCGGCGATGAGTGCCTGCTGCTGGGACGCGTCGAGCGAGGTCCACCAGTCGTGCACGCTGGCGGGGGTCGCGCCGTCCGTGCCCGGGGCCCCGGGGCGGTCCAGGAGCGCGTCGGCGGGGTCGACGAGGCCGACGGCGGCGCGGGTCACCTCGGCCGAGGAGTCGACGGCCTGCAGCTTCTGCGCGATCTGCTCGTCGGCGGTGCGGCAGTCCTGCTGGAGGTCGGCGTGGTCGCGGTCGAACGCCTCGACGTCGAGCCGCAGCTGCTCGGCACGCTGCTGGAGCGTCTGGATCGCCTCGTCGCTCACGTCGACGGCGGCGCGGACGTCGGCCGTGAGGTCCTCGCGGCGCGAGAGGAGCGTGGACCGACGCTCCACGAGGCCGTCGCGCCGACGCTTGCGGTCGGCGAGTCCGGTGGCGTAGTCCTCGACCTGGCCGCTGACCTTGCGCAGCACGAGCGAGCGGTCGTCGGCGTCGTCGGCGGTGCCGACGGCGGCCCGCCGGTACGCCTCCGCGGCCTCGCCCTCCCAGTGCTCCCCGCTCAGCACGTCACCGGCGAAGGTGGCGAGGTCGTCGAGACCGGAGGAGACGGTGAGCAGGTCCGCGGCGAAGTCGCGGAGCGCGGCGGCGTCGCCGGGCACGGGGGCCACCGCCACGGGAGCGGCGGGGATCGTGATCGTGACCGTGCTCATCGCTCGCCCCCGCCCATCTGCAGCAGCCACTCCTGGAAGGACTCCTGGCTGCGGACGTCGGACTCGACGTAGGCCCCGTGCGCCTCCATCATCCTGTCCTCGAAGTCGCGGGCGGTCTCGGCCAGGTCGTCGACCATCGTGGCCCACTCCCTCACGAAGGCGGCGGCGGCGCCCTCGACGGAGGGCGGGAAGCCGGACTGGTCGGCCAGGCGCAGCCGCTTCGCGGTGCCCTCCAGCGCGTCGGCACGGTCACGCCAGTCGGTGGAGGCGCGCATGAGGGAGCCGGGCTGGACGGACCAGGCGCCGCTCACGACCGGGCCTCCGCCCGCAGTGCCCGGAGCGTCCTCGGGCGTACCGGGACCGCAGGGCCGTGCACCTCGAGGAGGACGGCGCCGTCGTGCACCGTGAGCCGGAGGTCGCGGTCGTCGCGCTCGGCGACGAGCAGCGGCAGGCCGGCCTGGGGCTCGGAGGTGGTCCAGCCCAGGTCGGTGAGGACGGCGCGGCTCGTGCCGACGAGGTCCTCGCCCCGCTCGTCCCGGCTGCGCTGGGAGCGGACGGGTCGCGCGGTGCCTGGCACCGGGCTGCTGGTCCAGCGCACGGGTGACGGCTCCGGCGGACCACCGAGGAGGAGCTCCCACACCGACGCGAACTCCTGGTCGAGCCGGGCGGCCAGCTCCTGTGCCGTCTCGACCGAGACCGGGTCCCGGTCCGACCCGGGAGGCGCCGTGGCCTCGGCGGGCGGCAGCAGCACGACGTCGACGTCGGGGTGGCGTCGACGCACCACGTCCCAGAACGGCTCGCGTCCCCCCGGTTCGCTCATGGGCAGGAGCGTAGTGGGGTTCTCGATCCGAGTGAAGCCTCCAGGTCAGGTGGGGGCAGGTGGGGTCAGGCGAGCCAGTGCAGCGTGCGTCCGTGCCCGTGGGCCCCAGCGACGGCCTGCCCGTCCAGGCCCAGCACGAAGGCGTGGCGCTCGGGACCGGGGGAGGAGGCGGTCGCGGTGATCGACGGGAGCACACGTGAGGACTCGTTGCTCACCCAGTGGCAGGCGCCGTCGGCGACCAGGCCGCGAGCCAGCTCGTCGAACGCGACGCGCTGGTGGTCGTCGAGGTAGGCGATCACGGCGCTGTGGAGCACGACGACCGGGCCGTCGGCCGCGGCCTCCTCGACCAGCTGCGGCAGCTCGGTGAGCAGGTCGCCCGCGACGACGTGCGGAGGGTCCGCCCGTGCGACCTCGAGCGCGGCGCGGAGCCGGGCGCGTCGGTCGTCGTGCTCGGGCCAGACGAGCGTCTCGAGCCACGCCACGTCGTCCGGCGAGGTGACGTCGAGCGGGTTCAGATCGATCCCGCGACGTGCGGCGACGCGGGGGACACGCTGGGGGAGAGGCGCCGGACCCGTGACGTCGCAGGCGAGCCCAGGACCCGTGCCGACGACGACGTCGCCGCCTTCCGTGCGCCAGCGGTACGTGTAGCGGTCGGGGTAGAGGCACAGGCCGGCGCTCGCCCCGACCTCCAGGAGCGACAACGGGGCGTCGTCGTGCTGTGCCGCCACGATCGCGAACGCAGGGGCGAGCGTCGCGAGCCGGCCGACCTCGTTGGTCTGCGTCGACCGTTCCAGCACGGTCGCGCGGATCGGTCCGTCGGATCCGTCGGCGAGGAGCGCCTCGCGCAGGGCCGCGTACGGGCCGGGTGCCGGGACCCCGTGCAGGCGTGCGGCGGCGAGCACCAGGTTCGGCTGCTGCTTGGCGCGCGGCAGCGTGGCGAGCCAGTCGAGCACCTCGGCGTCGTCGGCGACCGCGGCCGACCACGCCATGAAGGTGGCCGAGTCGGCCGCCTGCGCCGCGAACTCGCGGTACTCCTCGGCGAGCTCCTGCCCGTGCTCCATGGGTCGAGTCTGCTCCCCGGACCGCGTGCCGACTAATCCCGGTGGTCGGGCGCGTGGTGCCCGGCGACGTGGTCGGCCGGGTGGGCCGCGTCGGCGGCGTGGTGCGCCACCGGGTGACCGGTCGACGACGCGTGGCCGCCGTCGGTGCGAAACAGCGCGCTCGGCCACCACATCCAGCGCCCGAGGTCGAGGGTGAGCGCCGTGACCAGCACCGACCGCACGACGAGCGTGTCCAGCAGGACGCCGAGCGCGACCGCGAAGCCCAGCTCGGCGAGGAACACGATGGGCAGGGAGCCGAGCGCGGCGAACGTGCCGGCGAGCACCAGCCCGGCCGACGTGATCACCCCGCCCGTCGCGGCGAGGCCGATCAGCGCACCCCGCCGGGTGCCGTGCACGAGTGACTCCTCGCGCACCCG
The DNA here is from genome assembly GCF_001509405.1 of Aeromicrobium erythreum. NCBI lineage: Bacteria > Bacillati > Actinomycetota > Actinomycetes > Propionibacteriales > Nocardioidaceae > Aeromicrobium > Aeromicrobium erythreum. Next base: position 2,559,692 of record NZ_CP011502.1, on the reverse strand, counting down.
GGTCATCAGGAAGATGTTGTAGTCGATGCCCAGCGCCACAAGGAACACGAACGCGTAGAGCGGGAACGAGGAGTCGGTGCCGCCGAAGCCCAGCACGTGCCGGAACACCAGCGCACTGATGCCGAGCGCGGCGCCGAAGGACAGCACGACGGTCACGAGCAGCACGAGCGGTGCCATCACCGACCGCAGCAGCACGCCGAGGATCAGCAGGACGGCGAGCAGCACCACCGGGATGATCAGCCGGGTGTCGGCGGCCGACGCCTGCTGCACGTCGTGGTTGATGGCGGTGGTCCCGCCGACGAGCGGGTCGCCCGGCACGTCGGCGAGGGCGGCACGGGCCCGGTCGACGGTGTCGAACGCGGCCCGGGAGTCGGGGGCGGCCTCGAGGGTTCCCTCCACGTAGCCGACGTCGCCGCGGACCACGGGCTCCGAGACCGAGTCCGGGGCGATGCCCTGCACGCCCTGCAGCGTCGAGGCGGCGTCGTCGACGTGTGCGGCGTCGACCACGACCTGCACCGGTGCGCCAGCGCCGCCGGGGAAGTGCTCGGCGAGCTTCCCCTCGGCGACGATCGACGGCTGCTCGGTCGTGAACTGCTCCGCGTCGGACAGGCCGTTCGCGTCGAGCTGCACGAGGCCGACGGTGAAGCCGGCGAGCAGCAGGGTGGTCACGGCCCAGACGGCGCGCGGGCGTCGGGCGATGCGTCGACCCACCCGGCCCCAGACCCCGTCCTCGGCGGGCTGCGGGTCGCCGAACCGGGGGACGAAGGGCCAGAAGACCCAGCGTCCGCACACGACGAGGAGGGCGGGCAGCAGCACGAGCATCGTGAGCAGGGCGACGACGATGCCCGCCGCGGCGACCGGGCCGAGGCCCGCGGTGGCCTGCATCTGGGCGAGCAGCAGGCACAGCAGGCCGACCACGACGGTGGACCCGCTGGCCAGCACGGCGGGGGCGGCCCGGTGCAGGGCGTGCGCCATCGCCGCGTGCCGGTCCTCGGTGTTGCGCAGCTCCTCGCGGTAGCGGGCCACGATCAGGAGCGCGTAGTCGATGCCGGCGCCGAGCACGAGCACCGAGAGGATGCCCGCGCTCTGCCCGTTGACGGTCAGGTCGGCGTACTTGGCGAGCAGGTACACCACGCCCTGCGCGGCGAACACGCTCAGCACCCCGCAGAACAGGGGGATGATCCACAGGACGGGGCTGCGGTAGGTGAGCAGCAGCATGACGACGACCACCGAGATCGCGGCGATGAGCAGGATGCCGTCGATGCCGGCGAACGCCTGCGCCTGGTCCGCGGCCAGCGCGGCGGGTCCGGCCACGTACACGTCGGCACCGCCGGCGTCCTGCGCCGCGACGTCGCGCAGCTCGTCGACGGTGTCGGGCAGCTGCTCGAAGCCCTCGTCGGGGTCGACGCGCAGGTTGACGACGAGCTGGGCGGCCTCGCGGTCCTGCGACGGGATCGGTCCGATGACGTCGCCGGTCACGCCCGGCAGGCTCGCGAGCCGTTCCTTCAGGGCGGCCAGGCGCTGGACGTCGTCGGGGCGTGCGCCGCCGTCGCGCACGAGCAGCACGACGGCGGGCACGACGTCGGGGTCGGCGAAGGTGGAGGCCTGGTCGATCACGCGGGTCGACTCCGCGCCGCCCGGCAGGAACGACGCCGCGTCGTTGCGCTGCACCTCACCCAGCCTCGACCCGAACGACCCGAGGCCCCCGAGCAGCACGAGGAGGACGACGAGCGCACCCCACGTGCCGAAGCGGTGCACGATCCAGCTGCTGGCCTGGCGGCTCATCCGGTCTCTCCTCGGGTGACGGCCGCGACCCGCGTCGCAGCCGCACCAGCATGGCGCAGGGTCGGGGTCCCGGGGAATGGGTGGAACCCCTGGGACGACCCCGGTGCGGCCACCGACGCTCCGACCGGCGGTCGCGGGGCCGGGCCTGGGATACTGGGGGCGATGAGCAACCCCACCTACGCCGAGGTCGAGGCGGCCCTGCTGGGCCGCTGGCCCGAGACCAGGCTCGAGCCGTCGCTCGAGCGCATCACCGCGCTGTGCCGCCTGCTCGGCGACCCGCAGGACGCCTACCCGGTCGTGCACCTCACCGGCACCAACGGCAAGTCCTCGACCGCGCGCATGGTCGACGCGCTGCTGCGGGCGCTCGACCTGCGCACCGGCCGCTTCACCAGCCCGCACCTGCAGAGCATGACCGAGCGGATCAGCCTCGACGGCGAGCCGCTCACCGAGGAGCAGTTCGTCGAGGCGTTCGCCGACGTCGCGGCGTACGCGCAGGTCGTCGACGACAGCCAGCCGCACCCGGTCTCGTTCTTCGAGCTGACCGTCGCGATGGCGTTCGCTGCGTTCGCCGACGCACCGGTCGACGCCGCCGTCGTCGAGGTCGGCATGGGCGGCTCGTGGGACGCGACCAACGTCGCGCACGGCAAGGTCGCCGTGGTCACCCCGGTGGCCGTCGACCACGCTCGCTACCTCGGCGACACCGCCGCCGAGGTAGCCGTCGAGAAGTCGGGCATCATCAAGGCCGGCTCGCACGCGGTGCTCGCCGCGCAGGAGCCCGACGTGCTCGACGTGCTCGTGCGCCGCAGCCTCGAGGTCGGCGCCACGGTGCTGCGCGAGGGCGTCGACTTCGGCGTCGTCGAGCGGCTCAACGCCGTCGGTGGGCAGCAGGTCGCGCTGCAGGGCCTCAACGCGCGCTACGACGACGTGCTCCTGCGGCTGCACGGTGCCCACCAGGCGCAGAACGCCGCCGTGGCGCTCGCGACGGTGGAGGCGTTCGTCGACGCCGAGCTCGACGGCGACCTCGTGCGCGCCGCGTTCGGCGAGGTCACGTCGCCCGGTCGCCTCGAGGTCCTGCGCCGCAGCCCCACGGTGCTCGTCGACTCCGCCCACAACCCGCACGGCGTGCGGGCGGCGGTCGAGACGGTGCAGGACGCGTTCACGTTCAGCCCGCTCGTCGGCGTCGTCGGCGCCATGGCCGACAAGGACGTCGAGGAGATGCTGCGCGAGCTGGAGCCCGTGCTGGCGCACGTCGTGTGCACGCAGAACAGCCTCGACCGCTCGATGCGCGCCGAGGAGCTCGGCGAGCTGGCCGAGGAGGTGTTCGGCGAGGACCGCGTGACGGTCGTGCGCAGCCTCGACGACGCCCTGGTGCGGGCGATCGCCATGGCCGAGACCGGCGAGGGCATGGAGGAAGCGATCGGCAGCGGTGGCGTGCTCGTGATCGGGTCCGTCGTGACGGCCGGCGAGGCGCGCATCCTGCTCGGCGGCGGGCCGGCCGGCGGTGCCGCATGAGGGGCATGTGCGCCGCGATGCTCACGTTCGAGGCGATCCTCCTCGGTCTGAGCACCCCGGTCATGATCACCGTCGAGGACGTGCCGGCCTCCACCGCGCTCCCGCTCGGGCTCGGCCTGGCGGTGCTGTGCATCCTCACCGCGGGCATGCTGCGCCGGCCGTGGGGCTACACCGTCGGGCACCTCATCCAGGTGGCGTCGGTCGCGCTCGGCTTCCTGGTGCCGGCGATGTTCTTCGTGGGCGGCATGTTCGCGCTGCTCTGGGTCAGCGCGTTCGTGCTGGGCCGACGGATCGAGGAGGACAAGCGGCGCTGGGCCGAGGAGGGCCCCGACCCGGTCTGACGCCCTCGCGTCGTGGCCCCGACCTGCCTACGGTGGAGCCATGGTGCGTGTGCTGGCAGTGTCCGACGAGGTGGTGGACTCGATCCACCACCCGCAGGTGCGTCGGCTCGCGCCCGACCTGGTGGTCGGCACGGGGGACCTGCCGTGGGACTACCTCGAGTTCCTGGCCTCGGCGCTCGACGTCCCGGTCGTCTTCGTCCCGGGCAACCACGACCCCGAGGTCGTCACGCGGGCGACCGGCTGGCGGGCGGTGCTGACCGGTGACGGCATGCCGCACGCCGACCCGCGACCGATCGGGTGCAGGAGCGCCGACGGACGGGTCGTCGAGGCGGCGGGCCTGCGGATCGCCGGGCTCGGCGGCAGCATCCGCTACAGCAACGGCGCCAACCAGTACACGCAGCGCCAGCTCGCGCGTCGCGCCCGACGGCTCCTGCGCCGCGCCGGCGAGGAGCCCGTCGACCTCCTCCTCACCCATTCCCCGCCGAGCGGCCTCGGCGACGAGGACGACCCGCCCCACCGGGGCTTCGACGCGCTGCGCCAGGTGCTCGACGTCCTGCGACCGACGTGGCACCTGCACGGGCACGTCCACCCCTACGGCATGGCCAAGCCCGACCGGCACGTCGGGCCGACCACGCTGCGCAACGTCATCCCCTACCAGCTCATCGACGTCGAGCCGGTCCGCCGGCCGGTCGGCGTCGCCGTCGAAGGAGACTCCGATGGTCAGTGACTCCGGCTCGCCCCGGGTGGACGCCGAGAGCGACTTCCTGCGCGCCCGCCGCGCGCAGGTGCTCGCGTCGCTCGCGGCGCGGCTGCGCAACGACCGCGACGACGTCGTGCGGTCGCTGTCCTTCGACGAGGTCGTGGAGGCCCTCGGCCGTCGCGGCGAGCACTACGTCGGGACGAAGGTCATCCCGCTCGACGCGATCGTGGGGTCGGTGGACAAGGAGCGCGACTTCGACCGACGCTTCCGCCCGACGTCGACGCGCAGCCGCGAGCGCTGGGAGAGGCTGGCGCTGGCCAGCCGGCGGGGCGAGGTCATCCCGCCGATCGAGGTCTACCAGGTCGGCGACTACTACTTCGTGCGCGACGGCCACCACCGCGTCTCCGTGGCCCGGAGCATGGGGGAGTCGGTGATCGAGGCCCGCGTGACCGCCGTCGACACGCTGCTCACGCCGACGGGCGTCGACGTCCGGTCCGACCTCGAGCTCAAGCACTGGCGACGGCTCATGCTCGAGCGCGTGCCCTTCACGGGGGAGGCTCGTGCGGCGATCGCCTTCGACCACCCCGAGCAGTACGGCGAGATCGCCGAGACGGTGGAGGCGTGGGGAGCGCGGACGATGCACGCCGAGCGCGCCTACATGGACAAGGAGACGATGGCGGCGCGCTGGTACGCCGAGGAGTTCGAGCCCGTCGCGCGGCTCATCGAGGACGCCGGCGTCCGCGGCCCCAAGGAGCGTCTGGCTGCCGCGTACCTGCGGGTGGCCTGCGAGCGGTACCGCCTCATCCGCGAGCACGACTGGAACGCCGAGGTCATGGGGCAGGTGCGGGTGCGGTCCCGACCGCCGCGACGCTGAGGCGCCTCGGCGGCCGGTCCGCCGACCGGACCACGACGGTCAGAGGCCGACGGTGAGGTTCTCGCCGCTCTTCGGGTCGAAGAAGTGCAGCCGGTCGGAGTCGATGAACAGGGTCACGTCGTCGTCGCCCTGCGCGCCGCTCGCCGCGTCGAGCGAGACGACGAGCTGGGTGCGCAGCGACTCGCTGTCGGCCTCGCGGGCGAGGTCGCGCAGCTGGTCCTGGACCTGCGCCTCGGCGTCGTAGGGCACGTAGGCGTACTGCTGGTCGCCGAGCCACTCGCGCACGTCCACGTGGGCCTGGAACGTGCGCGTGCCGTCGACCGCGTCGTCGGCCATCACGGACACGTCCTCGAAGTGCTCGGGCCGGATGCCCGCGAGCAGCAGCCCCTTGCCCTCGGTGCGCTCGGCCTTGTCGGCGGGCAGCGGGAACGTGCCGAACGGCAGCGTGACCTGGCCGTCCTCGACGGTCGCGGGCAGGAAGTTCATCGGCGGGGAGCCGATGAAGCCGGCCACGAACAGGTTGACGGGCTGCTCGTACAGCTCGCGGGGCGAGGCGAGCTGCTGCAGGACGCCGCGCTTCATGACGGCCACCCGGTCGCCGAGCGTCATGGCCTCGGTCTGGTCGTGCGTGACGTAGACGGTGGTGATGCCGAGCTGCTTTTGCAGCCGGGCGATCTCGGTGCGCATCTGGCCGCGCAGCTTCGCGTCGAGGTTCGACAACGGCTCGTCGAACAGGAACGCCTTCGCGTCGCGGACGATCGCGCGACCCATCGCCACGCGCTGGCGCTGACCGCCGGACAGGTTGCCGGGCTTGCGCTCGAGGTGCTCGTCGAGGTCGAGCGTCCTGCTCGCCTGACGGACCTTCTCGTCGATCTCCTTCTCGGGGCGCTTCTTCAGCCGCAGCGGGAAGGCGATGTTCTCGTACACCGTGAGGTGCGGGTAGAGCGCGTAGTTCTGGAAGACCATCGCCAGGTTGCGGTCGCGCGGCGCGAGGTCGTTCACGCGCTCGCCGCCGATGACCATGTCGCCGGAGGTGATGTCCTCCAGGCCGACGATCATCCGCAGCAGCGTCGACTTCCCGCAGCCCGAGGGGCCGACGAGGATCAGGAACTCGCCGTCGGCGACGTCGATGCTGACGTCGTTGACCGCGGGGAAGCCGTCACCGTACTTCTTGACGATGTTCTTCATCTCGATGGTGGCCATGGATCAACCCTTCACTGCGCCGGCGGTGAGGCCCGCGACGATCTTTCGCTGGAAGAACAGGACGAGGAGGATGACCGGCACCGTGGCGACGACGGCGGCGGCCGCCAGCAGCGAGGCCGGCCGGTTGAACGGGTCGGCGCCGACGAAGAACGACAGCGCCGCGGGGATGGGTCGGGCACGCTCGGTCGACGTGAGCGAGATGCCGAAGACGAAGTCGTTCCACGCGAAGAAGAACGTCAGGATCGCGGCGGTGAACACGCCGGGCGCCGCCAGCGGGACGATCACCTTGCGGAACGCCTGCCACGACGTCGCGCCGTCGACCTGCGCGGCCTGCTCCATCTCCCACGGGATCTCGCGGAAGAAGGCCGAGAGCGTCCAGATCGCGAGGGGCAGCGTGAAGGAGATGTAGGGGATCATCAGGCCCCACCACGTGTCGTACAGCCCGAACGTGCGCCACATGTCGAACAGCGGCCCGACCAGCGAGACCACGGGGAACATGGCGATCACGAGCGCGGTGGTGAGGACGAACCGCTTCCCCTTGAACTCCAGTCGCGCGACCGCGTACGCGGTGAGCGTGGCCAGGGCGACGGAGATCAGCGTGGCGCTCAGCGACACGACGATCGAGTTGCGGATGGCGAGCAGGAAGTTGTCGTCCTGCAGCACCTGTCGGTAGTTGTCGAGGCCCGTCCAGGCGTCGCCGGGGAGGAACCCTGGGCTGCCGTTGGTGACCGCCTCCTGGCTCTTGAACGACAACGAGATGATCCAGGCCACCGGCAGGAGGCACCACAGCAGGATCAGGACGAAGCCGACGAGCGTGCCGACGCGGGTGAGGGGGTTCTTGGTCATCTCACGCCTCCTGCCGCGCGTCCGCGAGGTTGACGCGGAAGATCTTGACGATGAGGAAGGCGACCACCAGCACCGAGAGGAACAGCAGCACCGAGAGGGCCGAGCCGATGCCCAGCTGGAACTGCTCGATCACCTGCCGGTAGGTCAGGAAGGAGATCGACTCGGTGCCGTTGGCGCCGGCGGTCATGACGAAGATGTTGTCGAAGATGCGGTAGGCGTCGAGCGCGCGGAACAGCACCGCCACCATGATGGCGGCGCGCATGTTCGGCAGGATCACCTTCCACAGCCGCTGCCACCACGTGGCGCCGTCGACCTTGGCCGCCTCGAGCATGTCCTCGGGCACCTGGGCCAGACCGGCGAGCAGGAGCAGCGCCATGAACGGCGTGGTCTTCCAGATCTCCGACACCATGATCGCGACCATCGAGCTCTCGTAGCTCGCGAACCAGTTGAAGTCGTCGGCGACGAACGGCAGCCACTGGTTCACGAAGCCGTTGGTGTTGGAGAACGCGAACTGCCAGGCGAAGCCGGAGACGACGGTGATGATGCCGTAGGGGATGAGGATCGAGGTCCGCACGAGCCCGCGGGCGAAGATCAGCCGGTGCATCACCATCGCGAAGGCGAAGCCGATGACCAGCTCGACGGCGACGGTCACGACCATGATGAAGACGGTGTTCGCGGTGTCGCGCCAGAAGAGGCTGTCGGTCAGGGCCGTCACGTAGTTGTCGAGGCCGACGAACTCGCGCTCGTCGGGAGCCGTCAGCGAGTAGCTGAAGAGCGACAGGTAGAGCGCACGCAGCATCGGGAACGCGGTGACGAGCAGCATCAGCGCGACGGCCGGCGCCACCAGCCTCAGGGCGAGCCGGTTCTCGCCGCGGCTGCGGTCGGAGGCGCGGGTGGCGGTGGAGGTGCTCACAGCAGGGCCTCCCCTCGGAGGACGGCGCCCAGGAAGTCGGCCGACTTCTTCGGCGTGGTGTCGGGGTCGACCTGGCGCGGGGAGTGCCAGACGGACTGGATCGCGCTCGAGATCTGGCTGTAGAACGCGCTCTTCGGGCGCGGGCCGCCGGTGTCGATGCTCTCGGCCCACAGGGCGAGCAGGTCGGCCGGGTAGGCGTCCTTGAGCGCCGCGGAGTCGTAGACCGACTGGCGCGCCGGCATGAGGCCCTCGTTGACGGCGAGGTCGCGCTGCGCCTCGGCGTTCGTGACGCACACGGCGGCCTCCTGGGCGAAGTCGGGGTGCTTCGAGAAGGCGCCGACGCCGATGTCGATGCCGCCGATCGGGGGCCGTGACTCCTCGCCCTCCACGGTCTGTGGGTAGCGGGCCCAGCCGAGGTCCTTCAGCTCGTCCTCGTCCTTCGGTCCGCCCGCCTTGCCGACGAGTCCCTCGTAGTTCTTGTAGACGAAGGTCCAGTTGGTCATGAACTCACCGGGCCCCTCGGCCGGGAACATCTGGCCGAGGCTGGTGCCCTCGTTCGACGTCGTGAAGTCGGGCTGCGCGGCCTTGGACCTCGCCAGCTTCCGGATGACGGCGGCGGCCTCCTTGCCAGCCTCGCTGTCGATGGTGACCTTGGCGTCGCGACCGTCCTCGACGGTCGACGGGTCGAGGATGTTGCCGCCCGCGCCCTGGATGAGGCTGTTGATCCACACGACGTACGCCTCGTACTTGTTGGCCTGGACGCCGACGGTGCCGCCCTCCTGCGAGGCGGCGTCGATCACCTGGTCCCACGTGACGGGCCGGCTCATGTCGAGACCGGCCGCCTGCGCGAGGGACTTGCGGTACCAGACCACCTGGGTGTTGGCCCACTGCGGCGCGGCGACCACCTCGTCGTTCCACGTGACCGTCTCGGCAGCGCCCTTGAGGACGTCGTCGTCGAGCACCGCGTCGGCCTGCTCGCCCTCGAACGGCTTGAGCCACTTCGCGTTCGCGAACTCCGGCACGAACACCGGATCGAGGCTCATCAGGTCGGTCGAGCTGTCGCCGGCCGCGAGCCGCCGCGCGAGCTGCGTGCGCTGGTCGGTGGCGCTGGCGGGCAGCAGCCGGATGTCGATGTCGTAGTCGTCGGTGCTGCACCTGTCGGCCAGCGCGTTCAGCGTGTCCTGGCCGTCGGGGTTGATGTACCAGGTCAGCGTCGGCTTCCCGCTCGACCCGCCGCACGCGGCGAGCAGCGAGGAGCCGAGCGCGACGCTCGCGACCACCGCTGCGGTCCGTCGTCGTCTGCCCGTCATGAGCTGCCTCCCGTTCGCTCGTCCCGTGGTGATCGGCGCCACACGGGACTCCTCAACGTAGGGGCGCGCCGACGACGACGCAACCCAGGACCGGGACGATCGGTCAGGACCCGGTGAGGCGTGTCCACACGGTCGTGTCCGACGGGAGCCGGCCGTCGTCGAGGTCGCCGCTGGCCACGAGGACCTCGCCGGCGGGGAGCGTGACGGGGGCGTCGGAGAGGTTCGTGCGCACCTCCGCGACGCCCGTGCCGTCGGCGTCGAGGAGCCGCAGGGCGAGCACGTCGGGCGGGGCGTCGGGCAGCCACGTGAGGGTGGCCGTGCCGAGCCCGAGCTCGCGACGGACGCGCAGGAGCCGGCGGTAGAGCTCGAGCGTCGAGCCCTCGACGCCACGCTGACGACCGGGCGCCAGGTCGGCGTACCCGGGAGGCTGCGGCAGCCACGGCTCGCCGGGCCCGAAGCCCAGCGACGGGCCGTCGGACGCCCACGGCACGGGCACGCGGCACCCGTCGCGTCCGTGGCGGGTGCCGCCCGAGCGCGCGAACGTCGGGTCCTGCAGCACCTCGTCGGGCAGCCGCGTGTGGTCGGGCAGGCCCAGCTCCTCGCCCTGGTAGAGGTAGGCCGATCCGGGGAGCGCGAGCATGAGCGCGGTGGCCGCGCGAGCACGGCGCAGACCGAGCACGGGGTCGGGCTGCTCGTCGCGCGGTCCGATCCCCTCGACCTCGGCCACCTGGGTCGCGTCGGACCGGCCGAGACGCGTCGCGTGACGCACGACGTCGTGGTTGGAGAGCACCCACGTCTGCGGCGCACCGACGGCGCCGGCGCTGGCCAGGGCGTCGTCGACCGACGCGCGCAGGGCGTCGGCCCGCCACGGCGTCATAAGGAAGGAGAAGTTGAAGGTCTGGTGCAGCTCGTCGGGCCGCACGTACGCGGCGAGCGCCTCGGCGGGCTGCACCCAGGCCTCGCCGCACAGCATCCGGTCGTCGTCCTCGCCCCACAGCGCGGTCTGCGTGCCGCGGTACTCCTCGACGAGCGCGCGCCACCGGCGGTACACGTCGTGCACGCCGGGCTGGTCCCACATGGGCAGGAGGCTGCTGCGGTCGCGGGTCTCGTCGAGGCTGAGGTCGGCGTCGGGCAGCCCGTCGGCCTTCACCAGGCCGTGCGCGACGTCGATGCGGAACCCGTCGACGCCGCGGTCGAGCCAGAAGCGCAGCACCGACTCCAGCTCGGCGTGCACCTCGGGGTTCGTCCAGTCGAGGTCGGGCTGCGAGCCGTCGAAGAGGTGCAGGTACCACTCGCCGGGGGAGCCGTCGGGGTCGGTCGTGCGGGTCCAGGCCGGGCCGTCGAACTTGGACTGCCAGTTGTTCGGGGGCTCGGAGCCGTCGTCGCCGCGGCCCGGGCGGAACACGTAGCGGGCGCGTTCGGGGCTGCCGGGACCGGCGGCGAGCGCGGCGTGGAACCAGGGGTGCTCGCTCGACGTGTGGTTCGGCACGACGTCGACGACCACCCGCAGGCGGAGGTCGTGGGCGCGCGCGACGAGGGCGTCGAGGTCGGCGAGCGTGCCGAACAGCGGGTCGACGTCGCGGAAGTCGGCCACGTCGTAGCCGCCGTCGTTCTGCGGGGAGACGTAGAAGGGCGAGAGCCACAGCGCGTCGACGCCGAGGTCGGCGAGGTGCTCCAGGCGCGACGTGATGCCGGGCAGGTCGCCGACGCCGTCGCCGTCCGCGTCGGCCCACGAGCGCGGGTAGACCTGGTAGATGACGGCGTGGCGCCACCACGGCTGGTTGCTCACGGTTCCTCCGGGGCTCGCGGGTCGACGGTCGAGGACGCGTCGTGCCGCCGCCAGGTGGTGGGTGAGGGCCCGCGCCCCCGCCGCCGGAGGTCGTGTCCCACGCTACCGACGCAGCCACCACGGTCGGGCGGGGAGCCCCGCCCCCGCTAGGTTGAGGGCATGTCCCAGCGCACGCTCGTCCTGCTCAAGCCCGACACCGTCCGCCGCGGCCTCGTCGGCGAGGTCCTCCGCCGCTACGAGGCCAAGGGCCTCACGATCGTGGCGATGGAGCACCGCGCCATCGACGCCGAGCAGGCCGACGCCCACTACGCGGAGCACGTCGAGCAGCCCTGGTACCCGCCGCTGCGCGCGTTCGCGACCTCGGGCCCGCTCGTCTCCCTCGTGCTGGAGGGCGACGAGGCCATCGCCGTCGTCCGTGCGCTCAACGGCGCCACCGACGGCCGCGCCGCCGCCCCCGGCACCATCCGCGGCGACCTCTCGCTGTCGAACCGCGAGAACCTCGTCCACGCGTCGGACTCCGAGGAGTCCGCCGCCCGCGAGATCGCCCTCTGGTTCCCGTCCCTCGCCTGACCCCACCTCGGCGCAAGATTCTGCGTTCGTGTGCGGCCGGCCGAACGATGCTGCGTCGGTGACGGGATCCCGACACGAACGCAGCGTCGTGGACCGTCACGCACGGGAACGTCGCATCGTGCGCCGGTTCGGGGAGCGCGGCAGGAGCTCGGGTGCCGGGGCGCCCTCCCAGCCGTGCGCCCGAGCCATGCGGTCGAGCTGGTCCAGGACGCTCCCTGGGTGGTTCCGCACCGCGTAGGAGGAGAAGGTCAGGCCGTGCCGACCGGTGATCACCACCTCGTTGGCGCGCACCAGGTCGTCGTCCCACTGCTCAACCGCGAGGTGCGGGATCCCGTGGACCTCCACACCGAACCCGAGCTGCTCGCACCAGACGTCGAGGTAGAAGCGCCCGCTCGGTCCGCGGACTGCCTCCTGCCTGCTGGCTCGGGGCAGCCCGCTCGCGCGCCAGATCGCGGCGAAGTCGCGCTCGGGCACCGACTGGATGCCTCCCGACGCGTCGAGGATCGAGGAGACGATGACGCTGCGGTGGCGGCACCGACCGCGTCGGGCCAGGGCCTCGCGCAGGTGCCGGGGCGTGACGAGCCCGCACTGCAGCGCGCTGATGACGATCCAGCGGGCGTACCGCTCGCTGCCGTGCCACGAGGCGGCGTCGAGCACCGACCGAGCGGGCCGTGTGCGGCGTGGACGACGCTCGGGATGCACGTCGTCGTCATCGAGCGCGCCGGACCAGTGCGGGGTCGCATCCGGCCACGACGGTGCTCGTGCCCCCGACGGGAGCACGACGAGGTGGCGCGGGTCGCGGGCGTCGAACCCGTCGTGGCGCAGCGCCGCGGCCCCGCCGAGGGCCGAGCGCGGGGGTGACGACGCGAGCGCCAGAAGGTCGCGCTCGTGCTGGCTCAGTGGTCCACTGTGGGTGACGACGACACCGCGGCAAGGGCGGGTCCAGAGGCCGTCACGGATGCGCCGCCGGACGGGCCATGCGCCGAAGAGGTCCTGCGCCTCGCGGATGCTCAACACCGTGTCCATGCGTCCACGCTGCCTGGCTCCGCGCTGTGACGGGGACGGGTGTCGGCGAGCTGTGGACGACCGTGTCGTCGGCGTAGGCCCGTCCACAACCGCGCGCACGATGCTGCCTTCGCGTGCCGAGCTCGAGCGCTTATGCGTTCGCGACGGGATCCGGACGTGAACGCAGCATTCTTTGGCCCGGTGCGCAGGATCGCTCAGGAACGCAGAATCGTGCGTCCCCACCAGCCAGGTCAGGCGGGGTCGAGCGGGGGAGGCTCGGCGGGGCCGGCCCAGGGGACGACGACGTGGGCGAGGACGCCGTGGAAGCGTCCGCGGACCTCCTCGGGCAGCCAGACGACCTCGTGCGACTGCGAGGCGATGTCGACGGTGCCCTGGAGGGTCACGGCGTCGACCGCCTGGCGCGGCGCGTCGCCGACCCGGTCCTCGTACTCGACGAGGGTGACGCCGACGCTGATCGGCACCTCGTTGCGGTTCACGAGGCCGACGCCCCAGAACTCCGCCGGCTCGAGGGTCGCTCGCTCCTCGAGATCGACCATGACGGCCTCGACCGGAGCGACGACGCCGTCGAGGTCGACCTGCTCCATGGACTCGACGTGCACCTCGACGCCGCGCACGTTGCGGGCGCCCTGACCGTGGAAGTGCAGCACGTCGACGGCGCTCGCGCCCGGTGGGGCGACGACCTCGCCGCGGTCGATGCCGAGCACGGTGCCGACCTCGACGTTCGGCAGCTCACGGCCGTACACGTCGCGCGGGACGAAGCGCAGGATCGGACGCAGCCCGACCTCGGAGCCGTTGCGCAGCGTGACCGTCTGGTCCGGTGCGTCGGGATCGGTCGACTTCGGGACGTAGGAGAGCGTGATCGGTGGCTTGCGCCGGTTGAACAGACCCATGGCAGGAGAGCCTACGGACGTCGGCTCAGTACCAGCCGGCACCCTGCTTGAACGACCACGCCTCGCAGGGGGATCCGTAGCGGTCCTGGATGTAGCCCAGACCCCACCGGATCTGCGTGGCGGGGTTCGTCTGCCAGTCGGAGCCGGCCGACGCCATCTTCGAGCCGGGCAGCGACTGCGGGATGCCGTAGGCGCCGGACCCGGGGTTCTCGGCGTCGACCTGCCAGCCGCTCTCCTGCGTCCAGATGTTGTCGAGACACTGGAACTGGCTGGCGTCCCAGCCGAAGTCGGCGAGCATGGCACGCGCGACGGCGCGGGGGTCGGCGTCCTCGAGCGCCTTCTGGCGAGCGGCCTCCGCCTTCGCCTCGGCGGCGGCCTTGCGCCGCGCCTCCGCGCGGGCTGCGGCCTCGCGGGCCTCGTCGGCGGCGCGCTCGCTGGCGGCCCGCTGGCCCTCGGCCTTCGCCTTCAGCTCATCGACCTTCGAGTCGGCCTCCTGCTGCACGAGCACCGCGTCGGACACACGCTGTGCGGCGGCGAGGGGCGTCGCGATCGCGGCGACGGGACGCAGCCCGGCCTCCTCGGTGGCCGCGGCGGCGGGGCTGGAGCCCACGGCCTGGGCACCGGCGGTCAGGCCGCTGACCACCACCACGCCGCCCACGGCGCACACCGAGAGGGCGCGCTTGCTGGGCAGCGCGTCGGTGACGTCGGCCAGGGTGTCGAGGGCGCGATCACGCCGGCGCTCGAACGCCGACGGTGCGCGGTGACGTGCCATCCGGTGCCGACCGCCCGACCGGTCGACGGTGTCGTCGTGACGCACACACTCTCCTGCAGGCTCGGGGACGGGGCGGGGAAGGGCCCGGGACGAAGCCTCCACTGTAGACGCCGAGACTGAGAGCCGCGGCAGGTTCTCTCAGGTCGGACGCAGGGGCCGAGCCCGCGGGGTCTCGACCACGCCCGTTCGCCCCGTACCCTGGAGGGCATGTCCGTCGAGTCCGTCTTCCCTCGTCTCGAGCCCCTCCTGCCCACCGTCGGCAAGCCGATCCAGTACGTCGGCGGCGAGCTCAACGCGACGGTGAAGGAGTGGGACGACGTCAGCGTCCGCTGGGCGCTGATGTACCCCGACGCCTACGAGGTGGGCCTGCCCAACCAGGGCGTCCAGATCCTCTACGAGGTGCTCAACGAGCGCGACTGGCTGCTCGCCGAGCGCACCTACGCCGTGCAGGCCGACATGGAGGCGGTGATGCGCGAGCACGCGATCCCGCAGTTCACGGTCGACGCGCACCGCCCGGTGCGGGCCTTCGACGTGCTCGGCATCTCCTTCGCCACCGAGCTCGGCTACACGAACATGCTGACGGCGCTCGACCTCGCCGGCATCCCGCTGCACGCCTCTGACCGCACCGACGACGCCCCGATCGTCCTCGCCGGCGGGCACAGCGCCTTCAACCCCGAGCCGGTGGCCGACTTCCTCGACGCCGCCGTGCTCGGCGACGGCGAGGAGATCGCCCTGGCGATCAGCGAGGTCGTGCGCGAGTGGAAGGACGAGGGACGTCCGGGCGGACGCGACGAGCTGCTGCTGCGCCTCGCGGCGTCCGGCGGTGTCTACGTGCCGCGCTTCTACGACGTCGACTACCACGACGACGGCCGCATCGCGTCGGTCCGGCCGAACCGTGACGGCGTGCCCTGGCGCGTCCGCAAGCACACCGTGATGGACCTCGACCAGTGGCCGTACCCGCGCAACCCGCTCGTGCCGCTCGCCGAGACCGTCCACGAGCGCTACTCCGTCGAGATCTTCCGTGGCTGCACGCGCGGCTGCCGGTTCTGCCAGGCCGGCATGATCACGCGCCCGGTGCGCGAGCGGTCGCTGCAGACCATCGGCGAGATGATCGACACCGGGCTGCAGCGGTCGGGCTACCAGGAGGTCGGCCTGCTGAGCCTCTCGAGCGCCGACCACACCGAGATCGGCGACCTGGCCAAGCAGCTGGGCGACCGGTACGAGGGGACGAACACGTCGCTGTCGCTCCCGTCGACGCGGGTCGACGCCTTCAACATCACGCTCGCCAACGAGTTCAGCCGCAACGGCCGACGCTCCGGCCTGACGTTCGCGCCCGAGGGCGGCAGCGAGCGGCTGCGCAAGGTGATCAACAAGGCCGTCACCGAGGACGACCTCATCCGCACCGTCACCGCCGCCTACTCGCACGGGTGGCGGCAGGTGAAGCTCTACTTCATGTGTGGCCTGCCGACCGAGACCGACGAGGACGTGCTCCAGATCGGCGTGCTCGCCAAGAAGGTCATCGAGGCCGGACGTGAGGCGTCGGGGCGGCGCGACATCCGCTGCACCGTGAGCATCGGCGGCTTCGTGCCGAAGCCGCAGACCCCCTTCCAGTGGGCCGCGCAGCTCGACCACGAGACGACCGACGAGCGGCTGCGGAAGCTGCGCGAGTCGGTGCAGTCGGACAAGCGCTTCGGTCGCGCCATCGGCTTCCGCTACCACGACGGGCGCCCTGGCATCGTCGAGGGACTGCTCTCGCGCGGCGACCGTCGTGTGGGCCGGGTCATCGAGGAGGTGTGGCGCGACGGCGGCCGCTTCGACGGCTGGAGCGAGCACTTCTCCTTCGAGCGCTGGGAGTCGAAGGCGGCCGACGTCTTCGCCGACCAGCCCGTCGACCTCGACTGGTACACCACCCGCGAGCGCGGTCACGACGAGGTCCTCCCGTGGGACCACCTCGACGCCGGCCTCGACAAGGAGTGGCTGTGGGAGGACTGGGAGGACGCTCTCGACCCCGAGGCCCTCGAGATCGAGGACTGCCGCTGGACGCCCTGCTACGACTGCGGCGTCTGCCCCCAGATGGGCACCGACATCCAGATCGGCCCGACCGGCCAGAAGCTGCTGCCGCTCACCGTGGTGTGAGGCTCGTGCCGTCTGCGTGATCGTGGCGCTGCGGGGGTCTCTTCTTGCTGCTGCGCTGCCGTAGGTGGCTTGTGCTTGCTGGTGCGCTGCCGCAGGGCGTCTGGTCTTGCTGGTGCGCTGACTCGGCTCACGCTGGGGTGGCCTCCGAAAGGGCCTCGACCGGCAGCGGTCCTGGCCATGGCTTCGGGTCTCGGGGTCTGGTCTGGGCTCGCGCTTGGACGCAGGATTCTTCGTCTCTGCGGTTCTCGGGCGAAGGTTCGGCGTTGGCGGGCTGTTGGCGCAGACGTCTCTGCGTTCGCGCGCTCAAGTCCGAAGGCTTCTGCGTTCACGACGGGATCCCATAGCAAACGCAGAACCCTGCGCCCACTCCGTGCCCGAGCCACAGCCCGAGACCCCAGACCAGCGCGGAGGCCAGCCGCCCGGTCGAGGCCCTTTCGGAGACCAGACACAGCGAAGGCCAAGGCAGCGCACCAGCAGGTCGTGGCCCCCTGCGGCAGCGCAGGCAGCGCTCCCAGCGGGAACGGACCCCCCGCCCGACCCTCACCCCACCCGCGACGCGGACGCGAGGTCGTCCTCGACGGTGCCGCCACGGTCGACGAGGGTGCCGAGGAAGCCGATGAGGACGGCGGCGGCCATGAGGACGACGACGGGGACGGTCCAGGAGCCGGTGAGGTCGTGGAGGAGGCCGGTGCCGAACGGGCCGAGGCCGGCGAGGAGGTAGCCGACGGACTGGGCGAAGGCGGAGAGGGCGGCGGTGCCCTCGGTGGTGCGGGTGCGACGACCGAACATGATCAGCACCCAGGTGAAGGTGCACCCGCCCAGGCCGAGCAGCACGGCCCACAGCCACGGTGCGGCCGTCGGCGCGGCCAGCACGCCGCCCCAGCCGGCGACGGTGAGCGCCGCGAACGACCACGGCAGCACGCCGGTGCCGCCGAGCCGGGCGACGAGCGGCGGCAGCAGCAGCGTCATCGGGATGCCGACGGCGGCGAGCAGGCCCTGCATCGCTCCGGCCGTGCCGCTCGCGAGGCCCGCGTCGGCGAGGATCGTCGGGAACCAGCCGAACTGTGCGTAGGCCTGCGCGGCCTGCACGGCGAAGCAGAGGGTGCACACCCACGCGAGCCGGCTGCGGGCTACCTGCGACAGCGGGATGCCCGATGGCCGCTCCAGCCCTGCGGTCCGGCTCGACCGCAGCGCCACCGGGAGCCACGGCAGCAGGGCGGCGACGGCGAGCAGCGCCCACACGGCCACACCGGCACGCCAGTCGCCGAGGGCGTCGGACACGGGCACGGTGACCACCGAGCTGGCCGCACCGCCGGCCATGAGCGCCGCCCCGTACAGCGCCCCGACGAGGGCCAGGCGGTCCGGGAAGTGCTCCTTCGCGAGGGCCGGCAGGATCACGTTGCCGACCGCGCAGGCGGCGAGCGTCACCACGGAGAGGACGAGGAACGGGACGGTGGAGCCGACCGTCGCGCGGGACGCCAGGCCGAGCGCCAGCACCACGAGCAGCGTCGCGGCGGTGCGGTCGAGGCCCAGGACGCGGACCACCCGCGACGTCGTCGCCCCGAACACGGCGAAGCACAGCACCGGCAGCGTCGTCAGCACGCCGGCGACGGTCGCGCTCATCCCGAGGTCGTCACGCAAGGGGTCGACCACCACGCCGACGCTGCCGACGGCGACCCGCAGGTTCAGGGCGAGCAGCACGATCGCGGCGCCGACCAACCAGGCCGGACCGCTGCGCGTCGACGAGGTCGTGCCGGAAGAGGTCGTGCCAGGCGAGGTGGGGTCGGCGGGGGAGGTCACCGACCCATCCAACGCCAGGGTCCCGGCCGTCGCGCGGGCGACCCGACCCGACCCGCGGCGCGACGTCGCTCGGTACCCTCGACGACATGTCCGACGGCAGCACGACCCTGCGCGGCACCCCCAACCCCGAGGCGCCCAACCCGCAGCTGCCCATCGTGCAGCGGCTGCGGATCCGTTTCGCCAAGCGTGGTCGGCTACGGTTCACGAGCCACCGCGACTTCGGCCGCGCGTTCGAGCGCGCCGTGCGCCGCGCGCGGGTGCCGATCGCCTTCTCCTCCGGCTACACGCCGCACCCGAAGATCTCCTTCGCGGGAGCGGCCCCCACGGGTGCCGCCAGCGAGGCGGAGTTCCTCGAGATCGGCCTCACCGAGACGCGCGACCCCGAGGCCGTGCGCGCCGCGCTCGACGACGCGCTCCCACCGGGAATCGACATCCTCGAGGTCGTCGCGGCACGGCAGGGCGCAGGCTCGCTCGCCGACCGCCTGGAGGCCAGCGAGTGGGTCATCGAGCTGCGCGACACGCCGGTCGAGCGGGCCCAGGAGGCGGCCGACGCGTTCCTCGCGGCGGAGCAGGTCGACGTCGAACGGATGACCAAGCGCGGCATGCGCACCTTCGACGCGCGGGCCGCCGTCCAGTCGCTGTCGGTCGGTTCGTCCGACGGTCCGGGTGTGGCGTATGCGATACTGACCGTGGTCGTCCGGCACCAGAACCCGTCGGTACGACCGGACGACGTACTCTCCGGACTCCGCATCCGCGGGGACCTGACGCTCGAGCAGACGCCGCTGGCGACCCGCTCGGCCCAAGGTCCTCTGGACGCAGGGACCGGGACGGTCGGCGATCCGCTCGCCCTCGACCGCGACGCACCCTGATCGGGTGCTGACCGCGGCGGGCCGGGCGAGGAGCCAGTGACAGGCCGCACGTCGACCACCCCGGGACGCGCCAGCGCTCCGGGCCCGACAGAAGACTTTCGGCACCGGCCCCTCGGGGCGGGAGCCGCAGACGCAGAACCCCGTCCGCCCTGCGGCGTACCCGGGGACTGAGGAGAGCACATGCTCGACGACGACACGAACACTCCGACCACCGAGTCCACCCCCGCGGTGCGCACCAGGCGCCGGGCCGCCGGCCGGCCCGCCGGGCCACCTGCCGCGGTGAGCACCGACATCTTCGCGGCGCCCGCCTCGGACGCCCCCGCCGCGCCGACCATCCCGCCGGCCGAGAAGGCACCGACCGCCACGGTCGTCACCAAGACGCCCGCGCGACGCTCCACCCGCAAGGCCGCGCCGCCGGCACCCGTCGCCGATGACGCCGCAGCACAGGCCCCGGCCGACGACGTGGCGACCGCCGGTGACACCACGGCCGACGCCGCTGCGGCCCCGGCTGCCAAGCCGGCTCGCAAGCGTCCGCCGCGCAAGAAGGCCGCCCCGAAGCCCGCCGCCGAGGACGCGCCGACGGACTCCACGGCCGACGAGACCGTCGCCGAGGAGCCGGTGACCGACGAGGCCGGTGCGAGCGAGGAGCAGCCTGCCAAGGCCCCCGCCAAGCGTCCCGCGCGCAAGCGCGCCCCCCGCGCCGCTCGCCCGGCCGACGAGGTCTCGCCCGTCGCCGTCGCCTTCCAGGCCCCCGAGCCGGTCGCCGCGCCCGCGGCGCAGGTCGAGGACGACGACGAGGACGACGAGCAGACGTCCACCGACGACGCGACCACGGCCGAGGCGACCACGGCGCCCGAGCAGGACCAGGACGAGTCCGGCGAGGGCGGGGGAGGCGGCTCGAAGCGCCGTCGCCGCAGCCGTGGCGGACGCCGCCGGAACAAGAGCGACGAGCCGCGCGAGAGCCAGGGCCAGGACGGCACCGCCGCCGAGTCCCAGACCGACGACTCCGATGACCAGGCCGCTGCCGACTCCGACGACCAGGAGGGTGAGGGCCAGGGCGGCACCACGCGCCGTCGCCGTCGCCGTGCACGCGCCGGTGACAAGCCGTCCGCGTCGCCCGACGACCCCGAGAACACCGTCGTGCGGGTCCGTGAGGGCCGCAACCCCGAGGACGAGATCGCCGGTGTGTCCGGCTCGACCCGTCTGGAGGCCAAGAAGCAGCGCCGTCGCGAGGGTCGCGAGGCCGGTCGTCGTCGTGCGCCGATCGTCTCCGAGGCCGAGTTCCTGGCCCGCCGCGAGGCCGTCGACCGCCAGATGGTGGTGCGTCAGCACCGCGCGACCAGCCACGGCTCCACCGACAACTACACCCAGATCGCCGTCCTCGAGGACTCCGTGCTCGTCGAGCACTACGTGGCCCGCGAGAGCCAGACGTCGCTCATCGGCAACGTCTACCTCGGCAAGGTCCAGAACGTGCTGCCGAGCATGGAGGCCGCGTTCGTCGACATCGGCGCCGGTCGCAACGCCGTCATCTACGCCGGCGAGGTCGACTGGAGCGGCGTGCAGAACGGCAAGGCGCGCAAGATCGAGGAGGCGCTGAGCCCCGGCCAGCAGATCCTCGTGCAGGTCACGAAGGACCCCATCGGCCAGAAGGGCGCCCGGCTCACGAGCCAGATCAGCCTGCCCGGTCGCTTCCTCGTCTACGTGCCCGGCGGACAGTCCAACGGCATCTCCCGCAAGCTGCCCGACACCGAGCGCTCGCGGCTCAAGGCCCTCCTCAAGGAGGTGCTGCCCGAGGACGCCGGCGTCATCGTGCGCACGGCCGCCGAGGGGGCCACGGAGGACCAGCTCACCCGCGACGTCACGGCGCTGACGGCCCGCTGGGAGGACATCAAGGTCAAGGCCGGGCTCGACGACGACGCCTCGCCGAAGGCGAAGGCCCCGCAGCTGCTGTACGCCGAGCCCGACCTCGTCATCAAGGTCGTGCGCGACCTGTTCAACGAGGACTTCGCGTCGCTCGTGGTCGAGGGCTCCGACGCCTGGGACAACATCTCCGGCTACATCCGCCACGTCGCGCCCGACCTGGCGGAGCGGCTGCAGGAGTGGTCGCCCGCCGACCACGACGGCCGCGACTCCTTCGACGTGCTGCGCATCGACGAGCAGATCCAGAAGGCGCTGCAGCGCAAGGTCTGGCTACCGTCCGGCGGCTCGCTCGTCATCGACCGCACCGAGGCGATGACGGTCGTCGACGTCAACACCGGCAAGTTCACCGGCTCCGGGGGCAACCTCGAGGAGACGGTGACCAAGAACAACCTCGAGGCCGCCGAGGAGATCGTGCGCCAGCTGCGGCTGCGCGACATCGGCGGCATCATCGTCGTCGACTTCATCGACATGGTGCTCGAGAGCAACCGCGACCTGGTGCTGCGCCGCCTCGTGGAGTGCCTCGGTCGCGACCGCACCCGCCACCAGGTGGCCGAGGTGACGTCGCTCGGCCTGGTGCAGATGACCCGCAAGCGGATCGGCACGGGCTTGCTCGAGTCGTTCAGCACCGAGTGCGAGCACTGCGACGGTCGCGGCGTGGTCGTGACCGCCGAGCCGGTCGAGCCCAAGAAGGAGGAGCCGCGCGGCCGCTCCCGTCGTGGGCGTGGCAACGGTGGCAACGGCAACGGCAACGGCGGGAACGGCAACGGCGGGAACGGCAACGGCAACGGCAACCGCCGGGGCCGCGACGACGAGGCCGCCGCCGACACGACCACCGACGAGACGACGGCGGACGAGACGCCCGGTGCGGACACGAGCACCTCGAACGGCACCTCCGGCGGCTCGACCTCCGGGTCGTCGCGCGGTGGGCGCTCGCGTCGCGGCTCGTCGCGCGCGAAGGCCGACGCTGCCGCGAGCGAGTCCGCGACGAGCGACGACGCGTCCACGGGCACGTCGGAGGAGGCGCTGACGGAGTCGCCCGCCCCTGCGGTCGACGCCGTCCTCGAGCCGACGCCGACCGACGAGGCCCCGGCCGCGAGCCCGGCGGACGAGGCTGAGAGCCCCGCGAAGGAGGCCGCTGCCGACGCGGAGGAGGCCGCCCAGCCCGTCCCGTCCGACGTCCCCGAGCCGATCGTCGCCTCGGCGCCGCAGCCGGTGCAGGACGCCCTGCCGACGCCCGAGGCCGAGCAGGTCCCCGCGACCGTCGAGCCGGAGCCGAAGCTCGAGTCGGCGCCGGACGCCGGTGACGAGGGTGACGAGCCGACCGGCGAGACCCCCGCTTTGACCGAGCCGGGGGAGGGTCCGTAGTATGGATCCTCGGCGCGCCGTGCGCGCCGATCGTCCTGTCCGGGTGTGAGCCCGGCACCGGCCCGGTCCAGCGCAGCCGCTGAGCCCAGGCCCCGTCGGACCCGGACGCCCCCGGCCCCCGGCACACACAGCTTCCAGCAAGAACCGAGTGAGGAATCCCGTGGTCTACGCAATCGTGCGCAGTGGCGGCACGCAGCAGAAGGTCGCCGTCGGCGACGTCATCGAGATCGACCAGCTCGGCCTGGCCGAGGGCGAGTCCGTCTCGCTGCCGGCCGTCCTGTACGTCGACGGCGACGCCGTGACGGCCGACGCCGACAGCCTCTCGACGGTCTCCGTGACCGCCGAGGCGATCGGCGCGACCAAGGGTCCGAAGATCATCATCCAGAAGTACAAGAACAAGACCGGCTACAAGAAGCGCCAGGGTCACCGTCAGAAGTACACCCAGGTCAAGATCACCGGCATCGCGAAGTAGAGGACTGAACTCATGGCACACAAGAAGGGCGCAGCCTCCACCAAGAACGGCCGCGACTCCAACGCACAGCGCCTCGGCGTCAAGCGCTTCGGCGGCCAGCTCGTCAACGCCGGCGAGATCATCGTCCGCCAGCGCGGCACCCACTTCCACCCCGGCACCAACGTCGGCCGTGGCGGCGACGACACGCTCTTCGCGCTGTCGGCCGGCTCGGTCGAGTTCGGGACGCGTCGCGGCCGCAAGGTCGTGAACATCGTTCCGGGCGAGTAACCGGCAGAACATCCGTCGAAGGGGTGGTCCGCGCATGCGGGCCACCCCTTCGACGTCCCCACACCACCCCAGGAGCACCTGACATGGCCGTCCCCACCTTCGTCGACCGCGTGACCCTCCAGGTCGTCGCCGGCAACGGCGGCCACGGCGTCGCGTCGGTGCACCGCGAGAAGTTCAAGCCGCTCGGCGGCCCCGACGGCGGCAACGGCGGGCACGGCGGCGACGTCGTGCTCCGCGTGGCGGCCGACGTGACGACGCTCGTCGACTACCACCACGAGCCGCGCCGCAAGGCCGGCAACGGTGCGCCCGGCGGCGGCAGCAACAAGAGCGGCGCCCACGGCGAGGACCTCGTGCTCAAGGTGCCCGACGGCACGGTGGTGCGCTCGGGCGGCCCGCACGGCACCGGCGAGGTCCTGGCCGACCTCGTGGGCGTCGGAACGGAGGTCGTGATCGCCGCGGGCGGCCGCGGTGGCCTCGGCAACGCCGCGCTCGCGTCGAGCAAGCGCAAGGCCCCCGGCTTCGCGCTGAAGGGCGAGCCCGGCCAGGAGCGCACGATCGTGCTCGAGCTGAAGGTCGTGGCCGACATCGGTCTCGTCGGGTTCCCGAGCGCCGGCAAGTCGAGCCTCATCGCCGCGCTGTCGCGTGCCCGCCCGAAGATCGCCGACTACCCGTTCACCACCCTCGTGCCCAACCTCGGTGTCGTCACCGCGGGGTCCACGACCTTCACGGTCGCCGACGTGCCCGGTCTCATCGAGGGTGCGAGCGAGGGTCGGGGTCTCGGTCACGACTTCCTGCGCCACGTCGAGCGGTGCGCCGCGCTCGTGCACGTCGTCGACTGCGCGACGGTCGAGCCCGGGCGCGACCCGCTGACCGACCTCGACGTCATCGAGGCCGAGCTGCGCGCGTACGCCGAGGCGTTGCCCGAGGGTGCGACCGGAAAGGACCTGCTCGAGCGGCCGCGCCTGGTGGCCCTGAACAAGACCGACGTGCCCGACGCCGCGCAGATCGCCGAGTTCGTGCGGAGTGACCTCGAGGAGCGCGGCTACGACGTGTACGACGTGTCGGCGGCGAGCCACCAGGGACTGCGCGAGCTGTCCTTCGCCATGGCGCAGATCGTCGCGCGGCGTCGCGCGGAGACGCCCACGCAGGAGATCACCCGCATCGTGCTGCGTCCGCAGGCCGCGGCAGGGGTCGGCGCGGAGTTCACGGTCGACCAGCGTCGGGGCCCCGACGGCCAGCGCCAGTGGATCGTGCGCGGCGCGAAGCTCACCCGCTGGGTCGGCCAGACCGACTTCAGCAACGACGAGGCCGTCGGCTTCCTCGCCGACCGGCTCGCGCGGCTCGGCGTCGAGGAGGCGCTCGCCAAGCAGGGTGCCGAGCCGGGCGACGACGTCGTCATCGGTGGCACCGCCGACCAGGGCTGGGAGGACGCGGTCGTCTTCGACTTCGACCCGACCATCCAGGCCGGTGCCGAGATGCTCGGCCGTCGTGGCGAGGACCAGCGCCTCGACCGCGACGACCGTCGCACCAACGTCGAGCGACGCGAGCAGCTCGCGGCCAAGCGGGCCTACGAGGCCGAGGCGCGCGAGGCGCGTGCGCGGGGCGAGGAGCCCAGCGCGGCGCCCGACTGGACCTTCGAGGACGACGACGACCTGCTCGACCTCGACGACGGGCCGGAGTCCGGCGAGGACAGCCCCGCCGACGTCACGGCGGACGACCGGTCGTGAGTGCGCGGCGCGTCGTCGTCAAGGTCGGCTCGTCGTCGCTGACCTCGGCGGCGGGGCACCTCGACCCGGAGAAGGTCGGCCACGTCGTCGACGCCCTCGCCGCGGCACGCCGCCGTGGCGACGAGGTCGTGCTGGTGAGCTCGGGTGCGATCGCCGCGGGACTGGGCCCGCTCGGTCTGACGACGCGCCCGCGTGACCTGCCGACCCAGCAGGCGGCCGCCAGCGTCGGCCAGGGCGCGCTCGTGGCGCACTACTCCGAGCGGTTCGCGGCGCACGGGATCACCGTCGGGCAGGTGCTGCTGACCGTCGAGGACGTCACGCGGCGCAGCCACTACCGCAACGCGCACCAGACGTTCGCGCGCCTGCACGAGCTCGGCGTGCTGCCCGTCGTCAACGAGAACGACACCGTGGCCACGAGCGAGATCCGCTTCGGCGACAACGACCGGCTGGCCGCGCTCGTCGCCCACCTGGTGCACGCCGACCTGCTGGTGCTGCTGTCCGACGTCGACGGGCTCTACACGGGGCACCCGTCGCTGCCGGAGTCGCGGCCGATCACCGACGTGCACGGCCCGGACGACCTCGACGACGTCGACGTCGCGCGCGTGGGCTCGAAGGTGGGCACCGGCGGCATGGTGACGAAGGTCGAGGCGGCACGGATCGCGACGGGCGCCGGGATCCCCGTGGTGCTCGCCCGCGCCGACCACGCGCGCGCCGCCGTGCTGGGCGAGCAGGTGGGCACGCGGTTCCACCCGACCGGCCGGCGTCGGCCGACCCGTCTGCTGTGGCTCGAGCACGCCAGTGAGACCAAGGGCCGGCTGCTCGTCGACGACGGCGCGGTCCGGGCGCTCACCGTGCGCAAGGCGTCGCTCCTCGCGGCGGGCATCGTCGGCGTGGAGGGTGAGTTCGGAGCGGGGGAGCCGGTCGACGTCGTGGCGCCCGACGGCACCGTGGTCGCGCGCGGCCTCGTCACCTACGACAGTGCCGAGCTCCCGACGCTCCTCGGGCGCAGCACACCCGACCTCGCGGCCGACCTCGGCGCCGACTACGAGCGCGAGGTCGTCCACCGCGACGACCTCGTCGTCCTGCACCCCCACTGACCGCCCCCCACCCCGCTGAGTGTGACGTTCGCGGGGCTCAGCGGGCTCTTCCGGCCCGCAAACGTCACACTCAGCGGGGAGGGTGGCGCAGGTCGACCCAGACGAGCCGGTGGTCGGAGGCCGGGAACGGGTAGGTGCCGGTGAGGCGCGAGAGCGGATCGGCCTGCACCGGCCAGAAGACCCGCGCGTCGCGGATGTCCAGGTCGGCGCTCGGGAGCACGTAGTCGGCGCGGATGTTGCCCGGCGGCTCGGAGAAGTCGGCGGTGTCGAACTGCGGGTCGCCCCGGTGGGAGAGGTTGGCGCCGCCCTGCAGACGCGCCGCCTCTACCGCACCGTCGCTCGACGGGGTCAGCGACGTGTTCACCCGGCGCAGGTCGAGGAGCTGGTGGGTGGCACCCGGCAGCGAGTCGCCGTCGACGGGGTCGGAGTTCAGGTCGCCCGCGATCACGAACGACGCACCGCGCTGCAGTCCGCCGGGACGGCCGCGGTCGTCCCTGATCCACCGAGCCTCCCGGGCGGGGCCGGTGTAGTCGGCCCAGAAGCGGATCTCGTCGGCGTTGCGGCGACCGTTGCGGTCCTCGGGCCCGTCGAAGACCGGCGGGGTCGGGTGGCTGACGAGGAGGTGGACGGAGCGTCGCCCGACCTTCACGGGCACGTCCCAGTGCGACTTGCTCGAGAGGCGCAGGACGTCGACCGCCTCGGGGGAGTAGTAGCCCTCCGGCATGCGGTTGCCGGGCATGTCCTTCCACAGCAGCTTCTGGAAGGTGCGGACGTGCTTCTCGTCGATCGGGTAACGGCTGAGCACCGCCATGCCGTACTGGCCGGGGAACGCGCCGAAGCCGTAGGCGTCGTCGGGACCGTCGGTGCGACCGTCGCCGTTGAGGTCGAGGCCGGTGGGCACGCCCGTGTTGACCGGTGCCGTGAACGTGTACCGGTAGCGGATCGGGTCGGCGCCCTGCTGCCCGCGCTCGAGGTAGTTCCGCTGGAAGAGGCGCAGCGCCTCCGGGTCGTGATCGAGCTCCTGCAGCACGAGCACGTCGGGGCGGGTGCGCTGGACGATCTCCGCGACGGCGCGCGCCTGCGCGTTCGACGGTGTCGACAGGTCGCGGCGCAGGTCGCCCGCAGCCGGCCGGTTCAGCGACGCGTTGAACGTCGCGAACCGGACGGTCGGCTCCACGCGACCGCGCTCGTCGCGCGCGTCGGCGGGCGAGGAGGTGGTGGGCACGGCCAGGACCGTACCGACCAGGACGAGTGCGAGCGCGGCGACGAGCCGATTCCCCCGAATCATGGGATCAGTGTGCACGTTCCCGGTGAACGCCAGGTGACCCCCGAACCCCGCTGAGCGTGACTTTAGCGGGCTCCTTCCCGTAGAGACGGCCCGCGAACGTCACGCTCAGCGGGAGGGTGGGAGAGCACGCACTAGGCTTCAGCCGTGAAGGATCAGGTGCACGAGCTCGCCCGCCGGGCCCGCACGGCGGCACGGTCGCTGGCGCTGGCGTCGCGGGCGCAGAAGGATGCGGCCCTGCTGGCCACGGCCGACGCCCTGGAGGCGGCGACCGAGCGCGTCGTCGCGGCCAACGCGCTCGACGTCGAGGCCGCGCGTGCCGAGGGCACGCCCGAGAACGTCGTCGACCGGCTGCTGCTCGACCCCGACCGCGTGGCCGCGTTCGCCCAGGGCGTGCGCGACGTCGCCGCACTGCCCGACCCGGTCGGCGAGGTCGTCCGCGGCTCGACGCTGCCCAACGGCCTGCGCCTGGAGCAGGTCCGCGTGCCCATGGGCGTCATCGGCATGATCTACGAGGGGCGGCCCAACGTCACCGCCGACGCCGCCGCCATCTGCCTGAAGGCCGGGAGCGCGTCGCTGCTGCGCGGGTCGCGCTCGGCGGCGCGGTCCAACGCGGCCATCGTCGACGTCATGCGCGAGGCCATCGCCGCCGCCGGGCTCCCCGCCGACGTCGTGCAGGCCGTGCCCGCCGACGACCGCAGCAGCGCGACGCACCTGATGCAGGCTCGTGGTCTCGTCGACCTCGTGATCCCGCGCGGCGGCGAGGGCCTCATCCGCACGGTCGTGGAGCAGTCGACCGTGCCCGTCATCGAGACCGGCACGGGCAACGTGCACGTCTACGTCGACGCCGACGCCGACCTCGACATGGCGCTCGACGTCGTCCTCAACGCCAAGACCCACCGCACGAGCGTGTGCAACGCGGCGGAGTCGCTGCTCGTGCACCGCGACGTCGCCGAGGACTTCCTGCCGCGGGTGACGAAGGCGCTGCAGGCGGCCGGGGTCACGATCCACGGCGACGCCTCCTTCGCCGCGGTCGCCCCCGGCGTGCTCGAGGCCTCCGACCACGACTGGGCCACCGAGTACCTCTCGCTCGACATCGCCGCGAAGGTGGTGGACTCCCTCGAGGACGCCGTCGAGCACATCCGCACCTGGTCCTCGGGCCACACCGAGGCGATCGTCACCCGCTCGATCGACGCGGCGCGACGGTTCACGCTCGGCGTCGACTCGGCGGCCGTCATGGTGAACGCGTCGACGCGCTTCACCGACGGTGGGGAGTTCGGGTTCGGTGCGGAGATCGGCATCTCCACGCAGAAGCTGCACGCGCGCGGACCGATGGGGCTGCCGGAGATGACCACGACGACGTACGTGGTCACGGGCGACGGGCACGTGCGCTGACGCACGCCGGATCGTCGGGCTCGCGGGCACGCTGGTAGATTGCGGCCATGCTCGAGATCCTGGCCGCCATGGAGGAGTCCGGAGAAGAAGGAAGCTTCCTCTTCACGGCGATGCTCATCGGAGGTACCGCCCTGGGCATCCTCCTGGTCCTGCTCATCGCGCTGCTGGCCTTCGGCAAGGGCCGCGAGCACTCCTGAGCACGACCCACGGGCCCCAGGTCGTCGACGTGGCCCCCGAGCACGCACCGATCCGCCGACGTCGCGTCGGCGTCATGGGTGGCACGTTCGACCCCATCCACCACGGGCACCTCGTCGCCGCGAGCGAGGTGCAGTCGTGGTTCGACCTCGACGAGGTCGTCTTCGTCCCCACCGGGCGCCCGTGGCAGAAGGCCGACCGTGAGGTCTCGCCGGCCGAGCACCGCTACCTGATGACGGTGATCGCGACGGCGGCGAACCCGCGCTTCGAGGTGAGCCGGGTCGACATCGACCGCGACGGACTCACCTACACGATCGACACGCTGCGCGAGCTGGCCGCGGCCATGCCCGACGCCGACCTGTACTTCATCACCGGTGCCGACGCGATGGCCGCGATCCTGACGTGGCGCGACCACGACGAGCTGTTCGAGCTCGCCCACTTCGTCGGCTGTACGCGTCCCGGGCACGAGATGGACGAGCAGACGCTCGCCGGTCTGCCGGCCGAGCGGATCACGCTGGTCGAGATCCCGGCCCTCGCGATCTCCTCGACCGACTGCCGTGGACGCGTCGCGTCGGGTGAGCCGGTCTGGTACCTCGTCCCCGACGGCGTCGTGCAGTACATCGCGAAGCACCGTCTCTACTCCGCCTCCGACTCCGAGGACCCCTCATGACCGCAACCGACCGTGCCGTCGAGCTGACCCGGGTGGCTGCCGCTGCCGCGGACGAGAAGCTGGCGACGGAGATCATCGCCTTCGACGTCTCCGAGCAGCTGTTCATCACCGACGTGTTCCTGCTGTGCAGCGCCGCGAACCAGCCGCAGGCCCGTGCCATCAAGGACGCGGTCGAGGAGAAGCTGCTGGAGCAGGGCGCGAAGCCGGTGCGCCGCGAGGGCGACCGCGAGGGTCGTTGGATCCTGCTCGACTTCACCGACGTCGTGGTGCACGTGCAGCACACCGAGGAGCGCGCGTTCTACGCCCTCGAGCGGCTGTGGAGCGACTGCCCGACGATCGACCTCGAGCTCGCGTGACCCGCCGGGTCGTCCTGTGGCGCCACGGGCGCACGGAGTGGAACGTCGCCGGTCGGGTGCAGGGCCAGACGGACACGGCGCTCGACGAGGTCGGAGTCCGGCAGGCCGCGGCTGCGGCTGCACGCCTCGCGTCGCTGCGGCCGGTGCGGATCCTCAGCTCGGACCTGCAGCGTGCTCGGCACACGGCCGAGGAGCTGTCGCGGCTGACTGGGGTGCCGGTGGAGCTCGACGAGCGGCTGCGCGAGATGAACTTCGGCGAGCGCGAGGGCCTGACGTGGAAGGAGTCGTGGGAGCGCTTCCCCGACCTGATGAAGGCCATGCTGGAGGACCGCGAGGAGCGGTTCCCGGGCGCGGAGCTGCACGCGGAGGCGGGCGCCCGCCTGTCGGCCGCCGTGACGGAGGCGCTGGAGACGCTCGAGGACGAGCAGACGCTGGTGGTCGTGGCGCACGGCGCCGTGCTGCGCGTGGGCGTGTGCACGTTCCTGGGGTTCCCGGAGGCCACCTGGCGCACGTTCGCGGGATTGTCGAACTGCTCGTGGATCGCGTTGGAGCAGATCTCGCCGGAGCATGACACCCGGTGGCGGCTCACCGAGTGGAACGCGGGCACGCTGCCCGAGCCGGTGATGTCGGACGACGGGTGACCCCCGGTGTTTACCCGCCCAGGGGGAGGGTCTAGAGTTCTTACTCGGTGATCGACGAGTGCGAGAACCACCCGCGAGGGGCATTGGCGCAGTTGGTAGCGCGCTTCCATGGCATGGAAGAGGTCAGGAGTTCGAATCTCCTATGCTCCACTCGGACCAAGAAGAGCCCCCAGTCCATGAGACTGGGGGCCTTTCTCGTGGTGTCGGGAGCTTCCTCCGTCGGCGGTAGGTGAGACGCGCGATCTCGGCCCGGTGGGGCGGCTGACCTACCGCTGACCCAGGTTCCGCGCCGCACCTACCGCCCAGTCAGCGCACGCGGAACCCCACCGGCCGGCTCGTCGCCGTCGTGAACGAGGCGGGGTCGCGGGGGGTGAAGGTGGCACGGACGGCGTAGCCGCGGCGGGCGAGGCCCGCCGGGAGGCGGACCGTGGCGCGGCCGCCGCTGGTGCGTGCGGTCGCGACCTTGCGGCTGCCGAGCCGGACGGTGACGGTGCCGACGGGTGTCGTCCCGTTGGACGCGGTGAGCCGCACGCGGACCAGCGCCCGCCTCGACGCGGGGGCTCTCGACGTCTGCGACGCGCGCGAGAGCGACACATGCGCCGCCGTCCGGGCCGGAGCCACGTCGAGCCGGACGGCCCGGGAGACGACCGTGCCGCTCGCGTTGGCGACCCGTACCCGGAAGGTCGCACGCCGGTCGGCGGTGACCACGCGGTCGAGCGTGAGCGTCGGTCCGTCCGCGTCTGCGACGGCCAGCCAGCTCGAGCCGACCTTGCGCTGCCACTGGTACGACAGGTCCTCGCCCGATGCCGTCACCGCGAACCGGGCTTGACGGCCCACCGTGGCGGTCATGGGGCTCGGCTGGGTCAGGATCGTCGGCGGCTCCGCGACCGGCTCGGTGCCGTCGACCTCGAACGCGCCGACGGTGATCGGGGCGGGGGGCTTGTCCGGGTCGGCCGCGCCTCCCGAGCTGTACCAGTACGACGTCAGGCCGGTGCGGGCGTGGAAGTCGACGAACGGCTGGGGCCAGGAGCCCCACGCGTCACCCGTCCGCAGCTGCGCACTCGCACCCGCGGGGACGTCCACCTCGACGCCCGCGTAGTCGGGCTCGACCACGAAGCCGTCCGGGTCGACCTCGACGTCGCGGTAGGTGGCGACGACGACGTCCTCGACGGGCGCGATCGGGGTCTTCTCGCCGGGGTTCTCCTGGGAGGACCCGTAGCCCGAGAGGTCGGCGGTGAGGCGGCCGACGCCCTCGTCGTCGACGGTGAGCACCGGGTCGCTGAGGGTGAACGGCACGAGCCCGCCGTAGAAGTTCACGGTCCAGGCGCCCGACCACGCGATCGTCGCCGACCCGTCCTGCTCCACGCGCCCCCGGCCGTCGTCCAGCGTCACGACCTGACGGGTTCCGGGGTCGGCGTCGACGTGCGCCGCGCGCGTGGCCCAGGAAGCAGGGATGCGCTCCTCGCCGTCGAGCTGCAGCACCGACACGCTGCCGGCCTCGGCCTGGTAGGTGCCCTCGCTGCCGTCGGAGACACCGGCCGAGAAGTAGGACGACCCGCCGAACGGCGGTGCCTTCTGCAGCTCCTGCGAGCCCGACCACTCGAGCCTCGCGCCGCTCACCGTGCCTGCCTGCGACGCGGGCGCCTCGACGGTCAGCGTCGCGGTGCGGGAGTACGTCGTGCCCAGGCTGCTGGTGACCTTGAGCCGGAACTGCGACCCGGTCTGGTCGGCGCTGGTCTCGCGGACCGTGAGGGACGTGTCGCCGACGACGAGGTCGTCGTCGTCCGTGCCCACGGTCGTCCAGAACCCGTCCACGCGACGCTGCCAGGTGCTCGACGTGACCTCGGGGGAGGCGAGCACCTCGGCATCGAGGTTCGCGACGGTGCCCGGACGGGTGCGGACGTCCCGGGGCTGCACGGCGAACCGAGGCGGGTAGGTGACGGTCAGCTGCGCCTCGTCGGAGACGACCGTGCCGGCGTCGTTGACGACCGTGAGGCGGTAGGTGCTCCCGGCGGTGGTGGGTGACGCCGCCACCGTCAGCGAGGAGCCCGCGGCGCCCTCGACGTCGGTGAAGCGGGAGGCGCCGACGGCTCGTCGCTGCCACTGCACGCTCGAGGCGCCGGATACCTCGGCGCGGAAGGTGACGTCACGCGCGGTCTCGTCGGCGCCGAGCCGGACCGACACGTCCTGCGGCTGCGCGTCGACCGTCGGGGTGATTCCGCCGAACGCGAGCCGTGCGTAGCCGAAGCCGTCCTTCTTGAGCGGAACGTAGAGCGAGCCGTCGGGACCCACCTTGAGGAGGGCGCGTCCGAAGGAGTAGGTCGCGTAGTCGGGCACGCGGTAGCCCACGGTCGACCCGTCGCGACGCACGAGCTGGACGGCCTCGCCGTCGGTGTCGGCGTTGTCCGTCGCCCAGAGCAGGTCGCGGCCGGCGTCGTAGACCATCGATGCCGCGAACACCGAGTAGCCGTAGTCCGGGTAGACGTCGGGGCCGCGGAAGGGCTCGCGGGCCGTGGCGACGCCGTCGACGAGGTCGACGCGCACGTAGTCCTCGATCGACTGGCCCGACCCGTGCAGCAGCACCGAGCCGTCCGGGCCGGGCGTGGCCGACGTGTAGCCGTAGTAGGTGCCGAACACCGTGCTCGTGTGGCGCGTCCCCGGGACGGGCGTGACCGCGACGGTGTCGCCGGAGGGGCGCAGGTGCAGGGCCGGCAGGTAGCGGACCTCGTCGTCGACGTACCCGTACCCGGTCCCGGTGGCCAGCACGTAGGAGCCGTCGCCCAGCGCCGCGAGATCGGGGTCGGTGTCCATCTCGCCGCTCGTGAACGGTCCCGCGTACTCGATGGCGCCCGCGTACTCGCCGGTCGTGGGCAACGTCATCGTGCCCGCGGACCGGGTCCAGCCGTCGCCCGCACGGCTGAAGCGGAAGAGGGTGACCTTGCCGGCCAGGTCGGTCGCCTCCGGGTCGTCGGAGAGGACGGCGAGCTCCTGGGCCACCGGGTTCCACGCCAGCGAGCCGACGCCGGGGACCTGGGTGTTCCCCTCGTCGTCCGTGCGGCCGTCGTGCAGACGGCCGACGACGGCGGACGTGAACGTGCCGGTCCCGCGGTCGAACGTGAGGGACCGCACGGTCGTCCGGACGGCAGGGTCGCCGTCGCGGCTCGTCACGTAGAACAGCGTGTCGGTGGCGGGGTCGATCGCGGTGCGCAGGTAGCGACCCGTGTAGACCTCCTCCGGGGCGACGGGCTGCTCGAACGGCCGGCCCACCGGCGTCATCGTCTGGGCGTCGAGCGCACGGACGACGAGCGTGTCGCCGATCTCGGGCGCGATCTCGGCGACGTAGACGACGTCGCCGCGCGGGGAGACCTCCAAGGCCCGGCTGGCGGAGCCGAGGCCGGACGTCGTGCTCACCGACATCCAGCGGCCGTCCTCGCGCAGCGCCGGAACGCCGGGACGGTCGAAGCGCTCGGTGAGGTCGGGCTTGCCGCCGTCGCCGGCGTACTCGATCGAGACGGGGTCGAGGGTCGTGCCCTGGCCGTAGATGGAGAAGCCCGGGCCGGCGACGGCGGGGACGTCGGTCCAGGTGGTGGTGCCGGACGCGGTGGTCGGGGCGACGTCGGTCACGTCGAGCTGGGCCAGGACGACGTCGACGTCGTGGTGCAGCTCGCCCCCGGGGTCGTCGCGCGTGTAGCCGGTGTGGGTGCCGCGGATCTCCTGGACCGTGGGACTGATCGTCACGGTGAGATCGGAGTACGTCGTGTCGAGGGCCCACTTGCCCGGCTGGACCTGGCCGTACCAGCTGCGGAAGTGGACCGACCCGGCGAGGTCGAGCGTGGTGGTGCGGGTCTCGGGGTCGTAGCTGCCGGACTCGACCGGGAACCGGAAGGCGACGGGCGTGGTGCCCTTCCACGCGGTGACGGTCGCGCCGTCCCCGGCCTCGGACCCGTCGCCGATGTAGGAGCGCCAGGAGTCCTTCAGGCCCCAGACGACGGAGCCGGAGGTGATCGTGCTGGACGACCCCGCCGCGGCCGCGGGGGCCGTGGTCGGCAGCGCGACGAGCAGCCCGGCGAGGAGCGCCGTCAGGGCGACGTGGGGGAGGAGGCGGACGGGAGCCATGACGGTCCTTCGAGAGGGGGAGGGGGAGGGGGAGGGGAGGAGGGGCGAGCGCGACGGGGACGCGGACGTCGGTCCGCGCCCCCGTCCGGGGCTCACTGGAAGGTGATGTTGGCCTGCGCCTCGACGGTCGAGGACGTGCCGTTGTGCGAGGTGATCGTCACGGCGCACTGGTCGTTGGCCGCGCTGCCCTTGCAGGTGAACGACGCGGGCTGTCCCGCGCCGGCCACCGGGATGCCGTAGTGGGCGTTGGAGTTGACCTTCTTCGCGGTGTAGCTGACGGAGATGTTGCCGTTCGCGTCGGCCGTCGTCTCCACGCCGGACGAGCACGCGGGGACGCCGAGGATCCCGTACGACTTCGTCGAGCAGGTGCCGACCTTGTAGGTCCCGTTGGCGGTGTAGCCGGAGCCGGTGACGGTGACGACGGAGCCGCTGGCGCTCGACGACAGGCCCGTGCTCGGCGTGACGGAGATGGTGCCGGCCGCGTGCGCCACGGTCGGCGCGGCGAGGGTCACCGCCGCAGCGGCGAGACCCAGGGCGAGGGGGAGGCGGCGGGGGAGGGAGGTGCTCATCGTGCTCCTTCGGTAAGGTTAGGCTGTCCTAACGGCTCGTACCGTAGAGGCGTCGGGGCCGAGTGCGCAAGACCTGGTCCCTCGGCACCAGGGGGCGGCGATGCCGAGGTGGCGGTCGTCGGCCGAACGCGTGTCCCACGTCGCACCGCTGAGTGTTTCATAAAATTTGAACATCAACTAAGGTCCACCTGAGTGATCAGTGGCGCGTCGTGCCGCCCGTCGACCAGGAGGTCCCATGTCGTCCGTCCGTCCCGTGCTCACGAGCGTCGTGGGAGCGCTGTGCGCCGCCCTGCTGCTGTCCGCCTGCGGAGGGTCGTCCACGGCCGAGGACTCCGCCTCGAGCGACTTCGAGACCGTCCGGATCACGCACGCGCTGGGCACGGCCGAGATCACCGAGAAGCCGGAGCGGGTCGTCACCCTCGGCCAGGGGTCGGCCGAGACGGCCATCGCGCTCGGCGTCACCCCGGTCGGCATCGAGTCCTACCCCTGGGGTGCCGACGACACCGGCTACCTGCCGTGGATCCACGAGGCCGTCACCGAGCGCGGCGACGAGCTGCCGCAGCAGTTCACCGGAGGCACCGAGCTCGACATCGAGGCGATCCTCGAGCTCGAGCCCGACCTCATCCTGGCCCCGTGGTCGGGCGTGACGCAGGAGCAGTACGACCTGCTCAGCGACATCGCCCCCACCGTCGCCTACGAGAAGGAGCCGTGGGTCATCACCTGGGAGGACCAGATCGCGACGATCGGCCGCTCGCTGGGCGAGGAGAAGGCCGCCGCCGGACTCGTCGACGACATCGAGGAGCAGTTCGCCTCCGCCGCCGACCCGAGGTACGAGGGCCGCACGTTCTCCTTCATCTACACGAACGGACCGGGCACGCTCGGCGTGTTCTACCCCGGCGAGCAGCGGGTGACGTTCGTCTCGGCGCTCGGCCTCGAGCCCGCGCTGAGCGAGAAGGAGCTGAAGGACTGGGAGGAGCCGGGCACCGACTCCGCGCTCATCGGCCTCGAGAACGCCGACATGCTCGACGACTCCGACCTAGTCTTCACCTTCTACGCCGACGAGAAGAGCCGCAAGGAGACCGAGTCCCAGCCGCTGTACGCCGGGATCCCCGCGGTGGAGAAGGGTGCGCTCGTCGCGCCCACGGACCAGTCCTTCGTGACGGCGTCCTCGATCATCACGCCGCTGACCGTGCCCTGGGCGCTCGAGCGCTACCGGCCGATCATCGACCGAGCCCTGGCGCGGGCCGACGCGTGATGCGTCGAGGGGCTCTGCTCCTCGGCCTGGTCGTCGTCCTCGCGTGCACCGCGGCGCTCAGCGTCGTGCTCGGGGTGCGCGCCAACGAGGTGTCGGACGTCTGGGACGTGCTCACCGGTCGCGGCGACGAGTACCTGGGCCGGATCGTCGGGGCCCGGGTGCCGCGGACCGTGGTCGGCGCGGTGGTGGGAGCCGCGCTGGCCACGGCCGGGCTGCTGATCCAGGCGGTGACCCGCAACCCGCTCGCCGAGCCGGGACTGCTCGGCGTCAGCATGGGCGCGTCGGCCGCCATCGTGACCGCCACGGCGTTCCTCGGGCTCGGCACCGGCACGGCGATGGTGTGGGTCGCGATCCCGGGTGCCCTCCTCGCCGTGGCCGTCGTCTACGCCCTGGGGCGGCGTGCCGGCGGTGAGTCGGTCGTCCCGCTGATCCTCGCCGGCGCGGTCGTCAGCGCGGTGCTCGGCGCCTACGTGCAGGCGATGATCCTCACCCGGCCCGACGCGTTCGACTCCTACCGCTTCTGGGTGGTCGGGTCCCTCGCTGGGGTGCGGTGGGAGACGCTGGCCATGGTCGCCCCCGTCATGCTCGTCGGTCTGCTGCTGACGGTGCTGGTCGCGCCCGGCCTGAACACCGTGCAGCTCGGCGACGCCGTCGCGACCTCGCTCGGCGTGCGGGTCGCCTGGGTGCGGCTCGGGGCCCTCGCCGCGGCCACGCTGCTCGCGGCGGCGGCCACGGCGGCGGCCGGGCCGATCGTCTTCGTCGGCCTGGCGGTCCCGCACGTCGTGCGGGCGCTCGTCGCCTCCGACCTGCGGTGGCAGGTGCCCGTGGCCCTGCTGCTGGGGGCCACGCTGCTCGTGGGCTCCGACGTGCTGGCCAGGGTCGTGGCGCGACCCACCGAGCTCATGGTCGGTGTCGTCACCGCGTTCCTCGGCGCGCCGTTCCTGCTCGCGGCCGTGCGACGGACGAGGGTCGCCGCGTGAGCGCGACCGTGCGGCGGGTGGTCGTGCCCGTGCGTCGCCGCACCCTGACCGTCTGCCTGGGCATCGTGGCGGTGAGCGTGGTGCTCTCGCTGCTGACGCTGTCGCTCGGCCGGCTGGGCCTGTCCGTGGCGGACCTGCGCGACGCCGTCACCGGCGACCTCGACGCGAGGTCGCGGTTCGTGCTCGAGCGGCTGCGGGGTCCGCGTCTGCTGGTCGCGGTCGGGGTGGGGGTCGCCCTCGGTGTCGCGGGCGCGCTGTTCCAGACGGTGACCCGCAACCCGCTGGGCAGCCCCGACGTCATCGGCCTCGCCGCCGGCGCGGGGGCGGGCGTGGCCGTGACGGTGGTGCTCGGCTCCACCGTGCCCGCCCCTGTCGGAGCGGTGCTGGGAGCCGGCGCGGCGATCGGCGTCGTGTACCTGGCGAACGGCTCGGGCTTCGCGTCGCCGGCGCGGGTCATCGTCACCGGCATCGGCGTGGCAGCCATGTGCACCGCGGTGACGCAGTACGTGGTGGCCGTCGAGATGCGCGACAGCGCGCACGCCCTGGCCGCCTACACGGTCGGTTCGCTGTCGGCCCGCGACCTCGGGCACGCCGCGACCATCGCGGGGGGCCTGCTCCTGCTGCTGCCGTGCGTCGCCGCCCTGCACCACCGGCTGCTCGTCATGGACATGGGCGACGAGCTCTGCGACGCGCTCGGTGCCCGCGCGTCGGCGACCCGGACCTGGGCCATCGTGCTGTCGGTGCTGCTGGCCGCCGTCGCCGTCTCGGTGTCCGGGCCCATCTCGTTCGTCGCGCTGACCGCGCCGCACGTCGCCCGACGCCTCACCGGCGCCGTGGGCCCCAACCTCGTGGCCTCGGCGCTCGTCGGCGTGCTGATCGTGCTCTCCGCCGACGTGGTCGCCCAGCACGTCCCCGCCGCGGAGGGACTGCCCGTCGGGGTCGTCACGATCGGGGTCGGCGGCGCCTACCTCGGCTACCTGCTGCTCGTCCACTGGAGGAACGTCACGACATGAACGAGTCATCCCTGCGTGCCGACGGGATCACCGTGGGCTACGGCGGCGCCCCGGTGCTGCGCGACCTCGACTTCACGGTGAGCCGCGGCCACTTCACGGCCGTCATCGGGCCCAACGGCTGCGGCAAGTCGACGCTGGTCAAGACCCTCGCCCGGACGCTGCGGCCGACCGCGGGCCAGGTCGTGCTCGACGGCGTGCCCCTCGAGCGGCACCGCTCCAAGCACGTCGCCCGACGCATCGGCCTGCTGCCGCAGGAGCCCGTGGTGCCCGACGGCATCACCGTCGAGGAGCTGGTCGCGCGGGGCAGGCACCCGTACCACGCGCCGCTGCGGCAGTGGAGCGAGGGCGACGACGAGGCGATCGCCTCGGCACTGACGGCCACGGGCGTCGAGGCGCTGGCAGGTCGCCGGGTGGCGGACCTCTCAGGAGGGCAGCGCCAGCGCGCCTGGATCGCCATGGTCCTCGCGCAGCAGACCGAGTTCGTCCTGCTCGACGAGCCGACGTCGTTCCTCGACCTCGCGCACCAGCTCGACGTGCTGCACCTGTGCCAGGAGATCCGGGCCGCCGGACGCACCGTCGTGGCGGTGCTGCACGACCTGAACCAGGCGGCCCGCTACGCCGACCGCGTCGTGCTCATGCGCGACGGCGACGTCGTGGCCGAGGGGACGGCGCGCGAGGTCGTGACGAGCGCCCAGGTCGAGGAGGTCTTCGGGGTCCGATGCCGCCTGGTCGAGGACCCCGAGTCGGCTACTCCGCTGATGATCCCGCTGCAGGATCAGCGCGCCCGGCCTTGACCTCCTGCCAACGCTCGTCGAGGCGGACGTCGTCGAGCAGCCACGCCATGTAGTGGTGCATGTGGGTGAGCCGCTCGTGGGCGGGGCTGCCCTCGGGGACGTCGGGCAGCGCGCGGGCGGCGAGGTCGCGCTGGGCCTGCAGGTAGGGCCGCTCGTGCTGCAGGAAGCGGCCCCACACGTCGCGCGCCATGAAGTGGCGGGTCGCGCGCTCGCCGGGACGTCGCTCGTGGTGGAGGAAGCCGGCGTCGGCGAGGCTGCGCGTGGCGTTGGAGACCGACCCCGTGCTCACGTCGAGGTCGGCGGCGATCTGGGCGGCCGTGACGCCGTCGGACTCGTCGAGGAGCAGGTACGCGGCGATCCGTCCCTCGGTGCGCGAGGCGCCCCGCGACGTCCACGCGCGGGCGAAGGACTCGATGAACTCGGCTCGACGAGCGCCGCTGATCGTCATCGGACCAGGGTAGGTGCAGGCGGGGGCGTCGGCTCGTCCGCGCGGGCGAGGAACGGGGACGCGGGCAGCAGGTGAACACCGCGTGTCCTTTCTTGACTCGTTCAAGAAAGCCGGTAGAGTCGAGGTCATGCCGCACCTCGACGTCGCCGAGCTCCTCCGCGGGGTCGGTCTGCGTGTCACCCGTCCACGGGTGGCCGTGCTGGAGGCGCTCGAGCGGCTGCCGCACGCCGACACCGGCGACGTCATCGACGCCGCGCGGCGAGACGTCCCCGACGTCTCGCACCAGGCGGTCTACGACTCGCTGGCCGCGCTCACCGAGGCCGGTCTCGTGCGTCGTATCCAGCCGCACGGCCACACGGCCCGGTACGAGCGGCGCGTCGGCGACAACCACCACCACGTCGTGTGCCGCACCTGCGGCACCATCGCCGACGTCGACTGCGCGACGGGGGAGGCGCCCTGCCTCGTCCCGTCGCAGGACCACGGCTTCGTCATCGACGAGGCCGAGGTCATCTTCTGGGGCACCTGCCCCGCCTGTGCGCGCGCCGGGTCGGCCGAGACCCCGCGCGACCCCCAGACTCCCGCGCCCGCCTGAGGGCAGCGGTCCGCACCGTCCACCCACCTGAGAGGAACATCGTGAGCGAGCACGACAAGCCGAACGCCGAAGTCGGCGAGATGAACGACCCCCTGGAGGCCAAGGGTGCGCCGGAGGGCCAGTGCCCCGTCGCGCACGACAGCCTGCCGTACCCGACGCGCCAGGACGCCAACAAGGTGTGGTGGCCCGAGGGCCTGAACCTCAAGATCCTCGCGAAGAACCCGTCGGTCGCCAACCCGCTCGGCGACGACTTCGACTACGCCGCGGCGTTCGAGTCGCTCGACCTCGCCGAGGTCAAGCGCGACATCGAGCAGGTCCTCACGACCTCGCAGGACTGGTGGCCCGCCGACTTCGGGCACTACGGCGGTCTCATGATCCGCATGGCGTGGCACAGCGCCGGCACCTACCGCGTGCACGACGGCCGCGGCGGCGCGGGCGCCGGTCAGCAGCGCTTCGCCCCGCTGAACAGCTGGCCCGACAACGGCAACCTCGACAAGGCCCGCCGTCTGCTCTGGCCGGTCAAGAAGAAGTACGGCAAGAACCTCTCCTGGGCCGACCTCATCGTGCTCACCGGCAACGTGGCGCTGGAGTCCATGGGCTTTGAGACCTTCGGCTTCGCCGGCGGTCGTGAGGACGTGTGGGAGCCGGACGCCGACGTGTACTGGGGCCCGGAGACCGAGTGGCTCGGCGACGAGCGCTACTCCGGCGACCGTGAGCTCGAGCGCCCCCTCGCCGCCGTCCAGATGGGCCTCATCTACGTCAACCCCGAGGGCCCCAACGGCGAGCCCGACCCGCTGGCCGCGGCCCGCGACATCCGCGAGACGTTCGGCCGCATGGCCATGAACGACGAGGAGACCGTCGCCCTCATCGCCGGCGGCCACACGCTCGGCAAGACCCACGGTGCGGCCGACCCCGAGAAGTACGTCGGCGCCGAGCCCGAGGGCGCGTCGCTGGAGGAGCAGGGCCTGGGCTGGAAGAACTCCTTCGGCGC
Organism: Aeromicrobium erythreum; assembly: GCF_001509405.1. NCBI lineage: Bacteria > Bacillati > Actinomycetota > Actinomycetes > Propionibacteriales > Nocardioidaceae > Aeromicrobium > Aeromicrobium erythreum. The sequence goes on along the minus strand of NZ_CP011502.1, from coordinate 2,518,208 downwards.
CGGCCACGGCAACGACACGATCACGTCGGGCCTGGAGGTCACCTGGACGCGCACGCCCGTCCAGTGGTCCAACGACTACTTCGAGCTGCTCTTCGGCTACGAGTGGGAGCTGACCAAGAGCCCCGCCGGCGCCTGGCAGTTCGAGGCCAAGGACGCCGAGGCGATCATCCCCGACGCCCACGGCGGCCCGAACCGCAAGCCGCGCATGCTCGTCACCGACGTGGCGCTGCGCGTCGACCCGGCCTACGAGCAGATCTCGCGCCGCTACAAGGACGACCCGGCCGCGTTCGCCGACGCGTTCGCGCGGGCCTGGTTCAAGCTCACGCACCGCGACATCGGCCCGAAGGACCGCTACCTCGGCCCCGAGGTCCCGGCGGAGACGCTGATCTGGCAGGACCCGCTGCCCGAGGCGACGGGCGCCCCGCTCGACGCCGCGGCGATCGCGGACCTCAAGCAGCGTGTCGCCGACTCCGGCCTGAGCGTGACCGACCTGGTCGGCACCGCGTGGGCGTCGGCCTCGACGTTCCGCAGCAGCGACAAGCGCGGTGGCGCCAACGGTGCACGGGTGCGCCTCGAGCCGCAGGTCGGCTGGGAGGTCAACAACCCGGGCGAGCTGCGTCGTGTCCTCGGCGTGCTCGAGGGCATCCAGGCGGAGTCGGGGACCGACGTCTCCCTCGCCGACCTCATCGTCCTCGCGGGCGGTGTCGGCATCGAGCTGGCCGCGAAGGCGGCCGGTCGCGAGCTGGAGGTGCCGTTCACGCCGGGCCGTGTCGACGCGACCCTCGAGCACACCGACGTCGAGTCCTTCGAGTGGCTCGAGCCGCGGGCCGACGGGTTCCGCAACTACCTCGGCAAGGGCAACCGGCTGCCGGCGGAGCACCTGCTGCTGGACCGCGCGAACCTGCTCGGGGTCAGCGCCCCGCAGCTGACCGCGCTGGTCGGCGGTCTGCGGGTGCTGGGCGCCACGTACGACCGGTCGACGCTCGGTGTCCTCACCGACGCCCCGGGCACGCTCACGAACGACTTCTTCGTGAACCTGCTCGACATGGACGTCACGTGGACCTCGGTCGACCCGGAGGCGGGGATCTACGAGGGCCGCGACGCCGCCGGCGCCGTCCGCTGGACGGGCAGCCGCGCCGACCTGGTCTTCGGCTCGAACTCCGAGCTGCGGGCCGTGGCCGAGGTGTACGCGAGCGACGACGGCGCCGACGCGTTCGTCGAGGAGTTCGTGGGCGCCTGGGTCCAGGTCATGGAGGCCGACCGCTTCGACCTGCACCGCTGACGCACCCTGCACGCACAGGAGGGCCCGGACCGCGACGGTCCGGGCCCTCCTGCGTCGTCAGTCGGAGGCGGAGCGGCGCAGCAGCGGGGAGAGGACGAGGGTGACCGCGAGCGACGCCGTCGCGAACACCGAGATCGCAGCCCCCGGGCCGACCAGCTCGGCCAGTGCTCCGGCAGCCAGGGCGCAGACGCCCTGGCCGGCCGTCCGCCCGGACGCCTCCAGGCCCTGGACCTGGCCGGCTCGCTCGTCGGGCGTGGCCTCGACCAGGCGTTCCTGCAGGTGGAGCGACGCCGAGAAGCCGAGGCTGGCGACGAAGGCCAGGACGGTCGCGAGCTGCCACGGGAGGACGAGCACGAAGAAGAGGTAGGGAACGGCGAGGAGCAGTCGTTGGGCGACGTTGATCCGACCCCGCCCGCGACGGGAGACGAAGCGACCCACGACCAGGTCGCCGACCATCATGCCCGCTGCCCCCGCCGCCAGCAGGAAGCCGGCGTGCGTGCCGGCGTAGGGGATGAACAGGCTCTCCGCACCGACGACCAGACCGTTCGGCACCCACAACGCGAGGAGGAGGACGCGCGTCCGTGGCTGGCGCAGGACCCAGGCGTTGACGGCGTGGGTGCTGCCGAGGGCCGAGCGGGTACCTCGTGCGCTCCGGGTGCCTGCGTCGGTGGGGGGCCGGCCCGCGGGGGACCGAGGGGGCAGCCTGCGGACGCAGAGGACCACCGCGACCGCGGCCAGGGCCATGAGCGCGGCCAGCGCGCAGAACACCGTGGGAGCGTTCGCGACGCGGACGAGGAGCGCACCGAACGCGTACCCGGTCACCTGGACCGCCCCGTTGGTGAGGTTGAGCAGGCTCCTCGCCGGCGCGTAGCCCGCCCGACCGACCGTCAGGCTCACCAGGCCGAGTCGGATGCCTGCACTCAGGGCGGTCAGGGCGCCGCTCAGGAGCAGCAGCGCGAACCGTGCCCAGAGAGGGACGGGCAGGGCCTGTGCCCCGATCGTGACCGCGATCCCGACCTGCAGCAGCGTCATCGTGCGACGCGGTGCCCGCGTGTCGGCGACCGACATGAGGCTCGCCGCGCTCACCAGGTTGGCCAGCGAGGGCGCGAAGATCGCGAACGACGTGAGGAACGGCGATCCCGTCTCCTCGTTCACGATGGTGCCGAGGTAGAGACCGCTCACGGACGTCGCCAGGACGGTGCACACCTGGGTGAGGAACAGACCCGCGAACTGGGGATCACGCAGCAGCGAGGTGTAGGACCGCGGCGGGACCTCGTCGGCGCGTGCTGGCTGCCGGTCGGCCGTGTCCGCTCCCGTCTCCGCGACGTCCGGTCGTCGGCGGTGTCCTCGTCGCGTCACCGGCGGTCCGTCTTTCGGGTTGTGTCGGCGCCGCGGGCGCGGCCGTCCGCCCTGTCCCGGCAGAACGAGCCGAAGGCCTCGGCGACCGCGGGGAGTGCAGACTCGACGCGGGCGCGAGGCGGCGGCCCGGAGCGCACCAGGCACTGGACCAAGGTGCTGCGCCCGCCCGCGACCGTCGCATCGGCCGTGTCGAGCACCCGCTCGAGATCGACCTCGTCGCCCGACACCAGCGCCGGACGGGTGTAGCCGGCGGCATCGGCCAGGTCCCTGATGCGGCGACGGCTCGAGGGGACCGCCTGGGAACCGGTGGACGCGTACGCAGCATCGTCGGCGACGAGGTGGAGGATCGGGCAGCCCGTGGTCTCTTGCTCCAGCAACAACCCGTGCAGACCCATGAGCACCGCACCGTCGCCGTCGAGCACCACCGGCGCGCGCTCCGGGTCCGACCACCGCGACGACACACCACGCGCGATCGCGGCCGCCATGCCCATGCTGCCGACCATGTAGAAGTGGTTCGGCGCACCGGGGCGCAGTCCGTAGGCGATGCGGGAGACGTAGCCCGTCGTGAGGACGATCGGCCGGTCCTCGTACCTCTCCACGACGTGCGCGACGAGCTCGTCCTTGGTCAGGCACGGCAGGTCGGGGCGGAGCGTCTCGCCGTCGCGGCTCACGGGCGCCATCCGAAGTAGCTGGGACCCACGAGCACCGCCCGAGGGCCGACCGGGTCGAGCCGGCGGAGCGGAGCCCGTGAGCCGGGCTCGTCGAGCGCGACGCACGGGACGCGCCACGCATCGAGGAGCGTCCGGGTCACAGCGCCCATGCCGCGGTTCTCGGCCGTGTGGTCGACCCCGGTGCCGCGCAGGCTCACGACGAGCGTCACTGGCAGCTCGAAGGCGCAGACCAGGGACGCCATGACGTTCACGCAGCTCCCGAAGCCCGAGTTCTGCATCAGCACGACCGGCCGTCCCCCGGCGAGCGCCTGGCCCGCGGCGAAGGCGAGCGCGGTGTCCTCCCGCGAGATCGTCGTCAGCGTCACCCGAGGATCGTTCTCCGCCTGGGTCCACAGCGGCGCGAGGATGCCGCAGGGCGTGCCGACGTGGGACGTCGCGCCGTCCGCGACGAGGTCCTCGTAGAGGGCTGCTGCCGAGGCTGCGAAGCCCGATGGCTCCGCGACGCCGGGCGGGCGGGGCGGCGTCGTCGGTGGTGCCGTGGTCGAGTTCATGGTGTCTCCTCGCGGGGTGCGATGGCGGTCTCGTAGGCGTTGAACCCTTCGCGGCTCACCACGCCGAAGGTGTCGTCAGGTCGGAAGCGGGCCCACCCGCTCCCGGCGCGACGACCGAACAGGAAGTAGCTGACGATGGGGCGCGTCCGCAGCAGCTCCACCTCGTCCTCCGCAGGCCCGTGGCTCATCCACACCTCCTGGAGCGACGGCTCGACGTACCGCTGCACCACGGAGTCGCGGTCACGGACCGCCGCCTCGACGGCGTCGGACCACCCCGCCGCTGTCGTGTCGCGGCCGACGGTGACCTGGAGGCCCTGCATGCCGATGCCCTTCTTCAGGACGAGGTCGTCCTGGTGAGCCAAGGCGTAGGCGCCGAGCGCGCCGCGGGAGCCGTCGGGCAGGGAGGTGTCCCGGTCCCCGGTCACCCGCGACCAGGGCACGTACCGGTCGACCAGCTCGCGTTCGCGCGCGGTCATCCAGGGCAGTCCTTCCGACAGCCAGGCGAGGGTCTTCTTGTTGGCGAGGAACGACGACGTCTGGGAGGTGAGCAGCCACGAGCCACGGTCGAGCCACTCCCGGACGGGCGTCAGGTCGATGCCGAGCTCGGCCCACTCGGGGACCGTGAACATCCTGAGGCTGAGTGGGTGCGAGACGGCGCCTGCCGGGAGCGACTCGAGCAGAGGCACGAGGCCCTCCGGCTCCGCGAAGTCGCCCTGCAGGCCGGCGCGGTCCAACGCGGCGACCTCCAGGTCGAAGATCTTGGTGCTGTCGGTGTGCTTGAGGTCGCGCACCGAGCCCAGCACCAGCACGCGTGGCTCGAGGCCGCATGCGCGGACCACGTCGGCGAAGGTGCGCGCGCGATCGTCGTACGGGTCGCTCCAGTCCCAGGTGACCCCCTCGTCCCGTGCGTAGACGTCGGAGAGCGCGCTCTGCAACGTGCTCAGCTCCGGCACACCACCGACGGCGCCGCTCACGTTGAACTCCAAGATCTGGGGGCCTGCGTCCGTGACCACGAAGTCCGGACGCGCGAAGACGTCGCAGAAGCGGTCCTCGAACTGCTGGTCCCGGCTGAACAACGGGTAGTCCTCCGCCGTGGTCCCGAAGGCCTCCATCCGCGCCTGCGTGCTGTCGCCGAGGTCGAGGACAGTGCGACGCGACAGGTCGAGGAGAGCGAGACCGGCCCGCTGGACCTCGCGCTCGGTCGCCCGCGGCAGGACGACGGGGGAGAGCGGGCATCCCTCGCGCGGCGGGATGCCGGTGTCCGCGGTGCCCTCCCGGACGGTCCCGCGGACGAGCTCCAGGGGTGCCGACGGTCGTGGGGGCGTGATCATGATGCTTCCTCTCCTCGGTCCGGGTCGAGAGCTCGTCCGGTGACGGCGGTGCACCGCAGCTCCGACGTGACGGGTCCGTCGCCCCAGTCCACCCACAGTCCTGCGCGGGACGGGAACATCTCCTGGACCACCACGTCCTCGCTCGTGTCGCGGCACAGCGCCGCGAAGGCCTTCACGAGGAGCGGGCTGTCGAGGTCCACGAACACGGGCTTCGGCTCGTCGGCGCTCTTCGCGTAGACGTGCGCGGGCATGCCGTGGTCGCGTCGGAGCTGCTGGACGGCGAGGAACTGGGTGGTGGGGGACCCGGGAGCCACCGTCCGCGGATCGACGGCCCACGTCTCCCGCTGCACGACGGCGGGCCCGAGCTCGAGTCGAGGGAGGTGGCGTTCCGTCCCGAGGGGAAGGAGCGGTGCCCCGTCGCGCTGCGGGAACCCGAACACGGCGAAGGGGTTGATCTCCACCCCGGACCACGCGAGGGGCAGCGTCACGAGCCGCAGGTCCTCCGGACGCCCCTGCTCGCGCAGGGCGAGTCCCCGGGGGGTGCGCACGACCAGCAGCTCGTCGAGGCGGAGGCGGGTCGAGGGTCGCGGGCTCGGGTCCTGCAGCTCGAGGTCGACGAGGTCCAGCGGCTGACGCAGGAACGTCTTGTTGCGGTGCGCGAGACACACGTCGACCAGTCGCTCCGACGGACCCACGAGCTGTCGGTACGCCGCCAGGACCGTGTCAGGGAGCTCGGGCGCGTGGCTGGCGAGGAAGGGCCCGAAGAGTCCGTGCGTGAGGTTGTCCTCGTCGGCGTGCAGGTCACCGACCACGAGACGGAACCGACCCGCGTCCAGGTCGCCGGCACTGCCGGCGTGGATCATCACGTCCGGGTTGCAGATCGCCGGCCCGCGCACGGGCGTCCCGGCGCTCGCCTCGTCCAGGAACCGGTGGATCACGCCCGGGTCGAGGACCTGTCGCGCGGCGAGCGGGTCCAGGTCGAGAACGGCGCGGAGGCGCTCGTCGGAGCGCAGCGCGCTGCTGCTGACCTCGTGCGCGATCGACTCCAGACCCGCCGCGTCGTCCAGGAGTGCACGGACGTACGTCTCGACGCTCACGCTGGACGAGGCGAAGGTGCGGTCGAACCACGCGGCGAAGGCGGCGACCTGGGCCTGGTGGGCCAGGTGCGCCCGGGCCATGAACAGCTCGAGGACCGGTTGCAGGGCGTCCTCGAGCAGCGCGTGGGCCCGAGCGCCGGTCCTGAGCTCCTCGAGCGGTCCGATGCACTCCTCGTGCACGAAGCTGCGGTCGCTGTAGAAGGTCGCCGCCCGAGCAGGTCGTCGGACCTGACGGACGATCGACCGCACTGCGTCGTTCACCGCCGTCAGCGCCGCGTCGTCGTCCGGTGCGGGGCGTACGCCGAAGGCACGCACCGCCGCGCCGCACTCGTGCAGCAGGCTCGACGCCGCATGGTCGGGTGGTACCGCTGCGAGGAGGTGGGGGAGCGGGTCGGGCTCGCCGTAGGGCACGTGCGGCCCGACCTCGAGCGCGCGATCGCGGTAGAGCGCGTCCAGGTCCGTCCCGCTGACACCTCGCCGACGCGCCATGCGCTCGACGTCGCGGACCGTCACCTCCCGCGCGTCCCGCGCACGTTGCAGCAGGTCGACCAGCAGGGCGTGCTGTCCGCCGGTCAGGTGCAGAGGTGTGACGGTCGCGACGTCGTGCAGTCTGCTCGCGCGGCGGGTGTGGTCCAGCTCCACCATCCACGTGCGCACCGAGTCGTCGCCGGGCGGCAGGTCGGACGGACGGACGACGGCGGGCGAGACGCGGACCGGCAGGTGGGGGCGGAGGGTGGCGTCGTCGCGGAGCGTCTCGCAGATCTCGTACGTCGCTCGACGCGACAGGAGAGGGAGGCGGTGGCGTTCTCCCGAGAGACGCAGCCCGGTGGCGCCACGGTGCACGCTCCCCGGGGCGAAGGGCCCGTGGTGGCTCGCCGTGTCGTTCTTGGCGCAGCAGCGTTGCAGGTACAGGGCGAGGGTGTCGACGTGCCGTCGATCCCGTCGAGTGAGGTCGTCCGGGGGCGTCCGGTCGAGCCACGGCCGGAGTCGGGCCCAGAGGTCCTCGTTCGACAGCATCACCGTGGCACGCAGCAGGGGGTCGTCGGCGAACTCCCGGTGCAGACGTGACCCGGTGGCGGCGCAGCTCGTCGCGTGCGCGTTCTCGTACTCCCGCTCGGCCTCGGTGACCAGACGGGCCGCCTGCTCGCCGCTGAGGGCACCACGCTCGCCGGCTCGTCGACCGCGAGCCGCGTCCTGGCGGGCACGACGCGCCTCGAGCACCGCCAGGGCAGCACTCGTCACGGCCGTGTCCTGCAGGACGTCGAGGCGGTCGAACGCGAACCCCGCCATGCGCACGACGCTGTGGGGAAGCAGCCGCCAGCGGAGGGACGTCTCGGTGGGCGGGTCCGAGGGTCGCCCTGCCCTGCCGTGGCGGCTCGTCACACGGTCCTCCTCGGCGCGATGCTCGCCGGAGCGGCGAGGAAGGTGTCGAGGTCGACCGTGAGCTCGGGCTCGAGCCCTCGCGCTGTCGTCGCCACGGGGTGCCCGGGCGAGAGGCCGGTGTCGACGAAGCGCAGCGGCCTCAGCGCGGCGTCGGCAGCCGGAGGTGACCCGTGCAGGGTCACGTCGCGCGGCATGCGGGCGAGGACGGGGTTCTCGACGAGGAAGCGTCGGACGCCCGGCCGGTCCCGGGTGACGCTCATCAGCAGCTGCTTGGAGCCGAAGTGGTTGGGAGCCTCCACCACGGCGGCACCGAGGCGTCGCTTCCACTGGTAGATGCCCTTCGAGCAGAAGGCCTCCGTGCCGAAGAGGTCCATGGTCTCCAGCCCGTCGGCGAGGGCGCAGTGCTGCATCATGAGGTGGTAGAGCGCCTTGAACGCGCCGCTGTCGTAGTGCTCGTCCGCTCCGTCACGCACTCCCAGCAGTCGCGTGGTGAAGACACCGCGACGCACCGTGTACAGGCACCCGGCGACGGGGCCGTCGGCGTCGTCGGAGAGGAAGAGCCCGCCGCGCGAGGCGAGGAGCACGGCTGCCTCGAGCGACTCCGTCCGGGACTTCTCGGCATGACGCGCCTGCATCGTGGGACGGTGCATCCGATGGAAGAAGTCGACGACCGAGGCCTCGTCGCGGACGATCCGTGGTCGGAAGCGCTCGTGGCGCAGGGACTCGTTGAAGCGAGGCCGCTCCCGCTTCGACACGTGGGCGCGGACCGTCGCCAGGTCGGGCGTCCGCACCACGAGGTGGACGCGGAAGGGCAGGACGACGGTCGCTTCTCCCGGCGACGACAGGACCGTCCCGCTCGGCGCGCCGACGAGCTCGATGTCGGCGGTCTCCTGCCGGGAGGCGCGGCGTGCCGACCGCGACGGGGCCTCGGTGGTCCACTCGACCCGGCCCGGGAACGACCGCGCGCGCAGCACGTCGGTCAGCTGGAGCACGTTGGCGAGGCCCTGGTGGAAGCCGCGGTACCCGACGGTGGGCGCCGCGGGGTCGTCGACGACGCGGCTGACGACGTGGGGGACGCCGCGGACGACGTCCCACTGGGTGTGGGCTCGGCCGACCACCGGATTCGCCGTGTTGTCCCAGGCGTGGCGGACTCGCGCTCGCAGGATCCGGTCGGCCCTCACGGGTGGGCTCCCTGCGCGAGCGTGCCGTGGAGCGAGGCGATGGTCCTCGTGGCCCACGCTCGAAGGCCGGCGGCGTCGAGGATCGTGCTCGACGGCGCCCACGCGCCCATGCCCTCCGCCGCCTGCGCCGAGAGCTCGAGCCGACCCTCGTCGAACGTCCACCCCTCCGACGCGCTCGCTGCTCGGTGACGCGCGCGGGCGAGCGTCGCGTCCTCCGGGCGCAGGAGGACGTCGGCCTCCGCCGAGGCGGCGGCTCCGGACCCGAGAGAGAGGGAGACCGGCACCGCGCCGCCGAACGTGCCGACGCCGGGGAGGAGGTCCGTGCAGGTCCCCGACGCCGCCAGCGTCGCTACGAGGTCTCCGGCTGCCGTCGCCCCGAACGCGTTGCGCTGCTCCCGCGGCAGTGCGCGGCGACGGGCGATGCGGTCCAGCTCGGATCGGGAGGGTTCGTGGACGGTCCGCAGGTCCGTCGCCGCCACGAGAGGAGCGGCGACGTCACCCGAGCCGAGGTGGGCGTGATGGCCGAGGACTCGTGTCGCCTCGTCCGCGCGCTCGCTCCAGTTGAGGGTCTGGGCGTTGCCAAGACCGGCGTGGAACGGCAGCTCGAGCATCGAGCACACGGTGTTCACCAGCTCGGGGTAGCAGGCGTTGAGCAGCAGCGGTGGCCGGGAGCGGGTGTGGGCCACCTCGGCCACCGTGAGGGCGACGGGCAGCTGTTGCGCCAGCGAGGAGCCGAACGGGACACCCCCGACGCCCCCCGCGTAGGGCGAGTAGTGCGACGTCGCGACCACGACGACCGACGGTCCCCACCGCTCGAGCAGAGCCTGCAGGTCCTCGCGGCCCCGGGGCCCGGACAGGGTCGGGGTCCGGGCGTAGGTGTGCTGCACGAGGTCGTCGGCGTGGACCTCCTCCTGTGACGTCCGGTGCCCGCGACCGCACTGCACGACGTGCAGCGGGACGTCGACGACGGTGGTGAGTCGCCGGACGAGCTGCGTCGCGAAGCGGCCGGTCCCGATGACCATGACCGTCCTGGCGTGCGCGCTGATGGCGTGACCTCAGCCCTGGACGCCGGCGAGGACGCCGGCCGGTCGGATCTGCAGACGACGCAGGTGGCGCTGCGGGTCGGAGAAGGCGTTGCGTGCGTGCAGGACGCGCCAGTTGTCCCACAGCAGGACGTCGTTGCGGTGGTAACGGATCCAGACGGCCTCGTCGGCGTAGCGGCGCTGCCACTCGGCCTGCAGACGCACGGCGACGTCGTCGTCCTCGTGCAGCAGGTTGTTGCAGGAGAAGCGGACGGTGGGGGTCGGCGCGCCCATGTCCTCGAGCACAGGGTGCTCGGTGTGCAGGTCGAGCCCCTTGCGCGCGATGCCGTCGGTCGTCTTCCAGTGGAAGACGGTGGAGTAGAGGTGCTCGCGGTCGCTGTCGTCGAGCGCCTCGATCCAGGGCTTGGTGTCACCGATGGTCGTCTCACCGCCCTCGCCGGAGGCGGGCGTGACGCACCAGAGCATGAGGTAGCGCGGAGGTGGCGTCGTGAAGTCGTACCCCTCGGTGTGCGGGGTCAGCGGCCTGGTGTTCCCCGCGTGGTAGACGTCCTCCATCCCCGGCTCCGGCCGCACGTCGCCGACGACGGGACCGCCGTAGTTGGGCACGAAGTCGCCGAACTCCGAGGCGAAGTCGACGTAGTGGAAGTCGTCGGGGACGTTGACCAGCTGGACGTACCCGTGCTCGTCGAGCATCTCGCGCGCCGTCCGGACCAGGTCGTCGCGCGGGATCACCTCGTCGTTGAAGTCGACGGCGGACAGGATGCTGATGGGGCAGTGCGTCATGGTGCTTCTCCTTCTGCTGGTGGGTCGTGCGGACGTGCTGGTGGAGGTGCGGGCCTGCGTCGTCCGGACCACGTCGGCCAGCTCCTGCGCGGAGCCGACCGTCGCGGTGACGTGCGCCGGCACGGGGACGTAGTCGCCGACCGCGTAGGAGCCGCTGGCGTGGACCACGAGCGACTCGACGTCGTCGAGCAGTCCCCGCCGTGCCGCCAGGAGGCTGCCGGTCATCGCCATGGACAACGACCACTCGCGGAGGTCGCGAGGGTCCGCGGGCAGGGGCACGAGGTCGCGGAGGAGTCCCCGCACGACGTCGTAGGTCTCGAGGCACTCCTGCAGCGACACCACGATCCCGTCGCCGCCGCGCTCCTCGATGAGTCGCTGCATGCGCTCCTGGGTCGGCGGCGCGTGGGTGTAGAAGGTGGGCTCGAGGACCTCGTCGAGGGACTGCGTCACCCCGGGGAAGTGCGGGTCACCCTGCTGCGCGAACCCCCTCGGCGTGAGGTCGTAGCGGGGGAGGCCGGCTCGGTCGAAGGACCCGGTGCGCAGGTGCAGGACCATGTCCGGCGTCGCCAGGTGCTGGACCAGGAGGTACCCCGGGTGGGGACCGGTCGAGGGAGTCCCCCGCGCGTGACCCAGGAGGCCGAAGGCGCTGGACACGGCGTGGGAGTGCCAGCGGCGCCCGTCCGTCGGGAGGAGGTCGGTCTCGAACCAGGCCCGCAGGCGATCCGCGAACGTGTAGTTGTCGAGCTGCATCGTGAACCACCAGGTGGCGTCGTCCTGGTGGTCCGCACCCTGCTGGTGGTGGACCCGGAGGGCCTCGACGACCTGCTTGACCGACGAGCGCGCGCCCTCGTCCAGGACCAGCACCGGGTTCCGGCGAGCCCACTCCGGGTGGGTGGCGAGCGGCGACGACCAGATCTTCTCCACCGAGGAGGGCGGCACCAGACAGACGACGTTGAGCTCCTCGGGCGAGACGAGACCACACTCGTAGGCGCGGAGGACGGCGTCGCGCAGGGCGGTCGCCTTGTTCGCTGACGACGGGGTGACGATCGTGAGGGGCCGCCCCGTCGAGGTGACGTGGACGACGGCGCGGGCCACCATGAGCAGCGACGGGTTCGTCTTCGTGGTGCGCGTCCGCGGATTGCCCATGAGGTCGAGCAGCACCACGTCCAGCCCGTCGAACGCCGATGGCGCGTGCAGCGGGGCGGCGGCGATGCTCGAGACGGCGAAGAACTCCCGCCAGCGCTCGTCGAGGTCGGGCAGCTCGAACGAGGGTCCCTCGGTCGGGCCCGCTCCCTCGGTCGGGCCAGGTCGTAGGCGGTCGTAGTAGTGGACGATGGCGTTGTCGATCCCTGGCATGCATCCCCCCGAATGCTGGCGTGTGTGACGGGAGCCATACCCGAGGTGCAGAACGCCAAACATCGCGATCCCGTTCAGCGCCTCGAATGGGTCGTCCGTCCCATCCGACGTGGTCTCGGACCCCTCTGGCCCCGACGATCCGGGTCGATTCAGGAACGGGTGCGTACCCGCGACGCACACCCCGCGCGGGCCCCCGACGCCCTGCCGACCCGCGGCCGGTGCGGCGGAGCGGGGGTGCTCAGAGCAGGCCGACGGCCAGCGCGACGACGCCGAGCAGCGGCAGCGTGCCCTGCGCGACGGCGGCGCGCGCCTTGTCGGGGCTCGACACGAGGAGGACGAGGGCGGCGGCGACCATCGAGCCCGCGCCCGTGAACGCCAGGGTGGCGCCGACGGTGGTGACGTCGAGCGCCACGAGCACGGCTCCTGCGCCGGCCGTCACGGCCAGGAAGAGGTTGTAGAAGCCCTGGTTGAAGGCGAGCTCGCGCGTGGCCTCGGCCTCCTCGGGGCGCAGGCCGAAGGTGCGGCGTCCCCGCGGGGTCGTCCACGCGAAGGACTCGAGCCAGAAGATGTACACGTGCAGCAGTGCTGCGAGGGCGACGAGGGCGACTCCGAGCGCGGTCATGGGCCCATCATGGCCGACGCAGGGACGAGGTGGCCGAGGTCACGCCAGGCTTGGTTGCAGTCGACAACCATCGGAGTATGGTTGTCGTCGTCAACCAGTCCAGCCGAGCAGAGAGAGCAGCCGTGCCAGAACCCACCACCGCCACCGCACCACCGTCGTCCGAGGACAGCGGGGAGATGACCCATCGCCAGGTGCTCGAGGCGCTGAGCGGCCTCCTCCTCGCGATGTTCGTCGCCATGGTGTCCAGCACCGTCGTCACGAACGCCCTGCCGCGGATCGTCACCGATCTGAAGGGCAGCCAGACCGGGTACACCTGGGTCGTCGTCGCGACGCTGCTCACCATGACGGCCACCACGCCCATCTGGGGCAAGCTCGCCGACCTGTTCAGCAAGAAGCTGCTCGTGCAGGTGGCGCTCATCATCTTCACGATCGGCTCGCTCATCGCCGCCTCCGCCCAGAGCATGGGCGTGCTCATCGGCGCCCGTGCCGTGCAGGGTCTCGGCGTCGGCGGTCTGACCGCCCTCGTGCAGGTCGTCATCGCCTCGATGGTCAGCCCGCGCGAGCGCGGCCGCTACTCCGGCTACATCGGCGCCGTCTTCGCCCTCGCGACCGTCAGCGGACCGCTCATCGGTGGCGTGATCGTCGACAGCCCGCTCGGCTGGCGCGGCTGCTTCTTCGTCGGCCTGCCGTTCGCCGTCGCCGCCTTCGTCCTGCTGCAGCGCACGCTGCACCTGCCCGTCGTGCGCCGCGAGGTCTCGATCGACTACCTCGGCGCCACGCTCATCATGGGCGGCGTCAGCCTCCTGCTCGTCTGGATCTCCCTCGCCGGTGCGCACTTCGCGTGGGTCTCCGCCACGTCGGCCCTGCTCGTGGTCGGTGGCGTGCTGCTCATCGCGCTCGCCCTCGTCGTCGAGGCCCGGTTCGCCCGCGAGCCGATCATCCCGCTGCGACTCTTCCGCGACCGCACGACGTCGCTGGCCACCCTCGCCTCCGTCATGATCGGCGTCGCGATGTTCGGTGCCACGGTCTACCTGAGCCAGTACTTCCAGTACTCGCGCGGCATGACGCCGACGGAGGCCGGCCTGATGTCGATCGCCATGGTCGGCGGCCTGCTCGTCTCGAGCATCACCTCCGGGCGGATCATCAGCCGCACCGGTGTCTGGAAACGCTGGCTGGTCGGCGGCATGCTCCTCGTCGTGATCGGCTTCGGCCTGCTCGGCACGATCGACGCGAGCACCCCGCTGTACGTCGTCGGCCTCTACATGGCGCTCGTCGGTCTGGGCCTCGGCGCCACCATGCAGAACCTGGTGCTCGCCGTCCAGAACAACACGCGGCTCGAGGACATGGGCGCCGCCAGCTCCGTCGTCGCCTTCTTCCGCTCGCTCGGCGGGTCCGCCGGCGTGGCAGTGCTCGGCACGATCCTGAGCCACGACGTCAAGGGCAACGTCTCCGACGGCGTCCGCGAGCTCGCCGCCTCCGGTCAGCTCGACCGCGCCGACCTCGAGCGGCTGAGCCACTCGACCGGCCAGATCCCCGACCTGTCCACGCTCCCGGGGCCGTTCCGGACGCTGTACGAGACCGCCTTCGGCGACGCGTTCGGGCACATCTTCCTCGTGGCCACGCCGTTCGCGGTCGCCGCGCTCGTGTGCATCCTGTTCATCAAGGAGGTCCCGCTGCGCACCACGATCCAGAAGGACGTGGACGTGCTCGAGACCGAGGGACAGCCGGCCGACACGGTGGCGAGCCTGCGATGACCGCCGGCACGGTGCCCCCCGCCGCCTCGTCGCTCGACGCGCTCCGGCTCGTCGAGCACGAGGTGGGGGTGCTGATGCGACGGGCCCGCCGCGCGCTCACCGAGCGCGCGCGGCTCGTGCACCCCGACCTCCAGGCCATCGGCTACCTCGTCCTCGTGCAGGTCGAGGCAGACGGCCCGGTCCGGGGGAGCGGGCTGTGCGACGTCCTCCACCTCGACAAGGGCGCGGTGAGCCGCTCCGTGCAGCACCTGCTCGACCTCGGGCTCGTCGACCGGACGCCCGACCCGGACGACGGCCGCGCGACGCTCCTGTCGGTCAGCGACGAGGGACGTCGCCGGGTCCGCGCCGTCGACGTCGCCCGTCGGGAGATGCTCGGCGAGAGGTTCGCGGACTGGAGCCGCGAGGACCTCTGCGACGTCGCGCAGACCCTGCGCCGCTACAACGCCAGCTTCGGCCCCGAGGCCTGAGCGGTCGCGTCGGCCCCGAGGTCGAGCGTCATGAAGACGCTGAGCGGGTCCGGTCCGTATCCGGCGAACGGCCCGCACTCGACGAACCCCCGTCGAGCGTAGAGCCGCCGGGCGGGTGCGAAGTGGTCCTCGGCGCCGGTCTCGAGGGAGACCCGCTGGAGCCCGGCGGCCTTGGCGACGTCGATCAGGTGCTCCAGGACGGCGGCCGCGACACCCCGACCCCGGGCGGCGTGCGTCGTCCGCATGGCCTTGAGCTCCCCGAGCAGTCCGGCGTGCGTCCTCAGCGCGCCGACCCCGAGCAGCACGGGCGGCTCGTCGTCGCTCCAGGCGGCGACCATGCGGACGTCGGGTCGGGCCAGCGCGTCGTGGGGGAGGGCGTGCACGCTCTCCGGCGGTGACGTCGCCCGCATCTCGGCGAGGTGCTCGTCGAGCAGCGCCGCGACGTCGGGGTCGTGGGGCGAGACGGTCCGTACGTGCATGTGGCCATCCTCGCGCGGGTCCGGCGAGTACCGTGACCGGGTGCAGCACGAGTCGGTCGACGCGCCTTCGCGTCCCTCCCGGTGGCGTGTCGCGGTCGTCGGCGTGGTCGTCGCGCTCGGTGCCGCGCACCTGCTCGCCGTCACCGCGGCCGCCCTGCCGCCGAACGCGTACTCCGACGCCGCCCGACCTGCGACGTCCTACCTCGGTGCCTACTTCTCGCAGAACTGGCGGCTGTTCGCCCCGAACCCCATCGCGTCCGACCGGGTCGTGCGCTTCCAGGGGGCCTACGAGAAGGACGGCCGGACCGAGGTCACGCCATGGCTGGACTGGACCGACGTCGAGCTCGACCTCGTGCGTCACCGCCTCGTCGGCGGTCGCGCCGGCTACGTCACCAACAAGCTCTACGGTCCACTGGCCAACCGCTACGCGGCGCTCGACGAGCCCCAGCGCAAGGTCGCCGACGTCGTCGACCCCGCCAAGGTCCTGACCTGGAGGCGGCTCGACCGTGAGCTGCGCGCGGGCTCGAACGACCGCTTCGACGACGCGCAGGTGGCCCTCTACCTCGCCTACGACCGCGCGACGACCGAGCTGGCCACCGACGCGCTGGAGGCCGCCCACCCCGGACGCCGCCTCGTGGCCGTCCGGTACGCGACGCGCAGCCAGGACGTCACGCCGTGGGCGGCGCGGCACGGCTCGGCCGCGGAGCGGCAGACCGCGCGTCCCACACCCGTCCAGCGGATCAACGGCTGGCGCACCCCGCTGCGCGGCGACGCCGCCGAGCGCGCCGTGGTCGCCGACTTCCTGCGGAGGCACCGGTGAACGGCGTCGGCGACCGGGTCTGGACCTGGCTGACCGCCCGCAAGCACGCCACCCGCGGCCTCGCCATCACGCGGATCGTGCTCGGTCTGATCGTCTGGACGCAGCTGCTCGCCAACTGGTCCGACCGCCACTACACGTGGGGCGACGGCGCGACGTGGACGCAGGGCGTGCGCGACGTGAAGTCCTGGCCGGGATTCCTCGGCATCTTCCAGCAGGCCCACGGCGCGAGCTTCGACGCGCTGTACCTGCTCACCGTGGCGGCGGGCGTGCTGCTCATGGTGGGCCTCTGGACCCGCGCGTCGGCGCTGCTGACGCTGTTCCTGTGGATGTCGCTGTACGTCTGCAACCCGTTCGTCGGCTCCGGCGGCGACGCGGTACTGCGCATGGTGCTGCTGTACGCCTGCTTCACCGACTCCGGCCGGCACCTCTCCGTCGACGCCTGGCTGCGCGCCCGACGCGGGGAGCTGCGGCCGGTGCTGCCCGGCTGGCTCTCGACCACGCTCCACAACGTGGCCGTGGTCCTGATCATCCACCAGGTCGTCATGGTCTACGTGGGCTCGGCGCTGTGGAAGGTGCAGAGCGACCTCTGGCTCGACGGCACGGCCGTCTACTACCCGCTGCAGACCGAGGCGTACTCGCCCTGGCGCGACCTGCTGCACCCGCTCTCGAGCGCGTCACCCGTCGTCATGGCCGCCACCTGGACCGCCATCGTCGTCCAGCTGCTGTTCCCCGTGCTGCTGCTGTACCGCAGCACCCGGGCCGTGTCCCTCGTGGTCGTCACCGGCATGCACCTCGGGATCGGCGTGTTCATGGGGATCATGTACTTCTCGCTCGTCATGATCGCGGTCGACATGATGCTCGTCAGCGACGCCTCGTGGCAGCGGGGCGGGCGGTGGTGCCGGGCATGGTGGGCGCGACGTCGCGGCCGGCCCGACGACGCGCACGTGGTTGATCTGCGCAACGCTGTGTGATGTGTCTCAGGTGACAGTCGATGCGCACGCTGACCTGAGATCTGCGTAAGATGTGCGGCAACGACCGCTGAGGCGGGCGTTGCACCGGCCCGCGGTCCGCAGCTCTTCCCCCAAGAAGCGCACCGCAAGACACAGCGACATGGGAGTCACTCCACGATGAACAAGCTCGGCAGGAACACCCTCGCCCTCGGGTTGAGCACCCTGCTCATCACCTCAGCGGCGGCCTTCTCCGCCAACGCGGCCGACGAGACGGAGTCGCACGCGACCAGCCGTTTCCTCAGCGGCACGATCGGCGGCACCAACCTCGACGCCATCGCGGAGCTGGAGGGCACCTCGGCCGACAACCCCGGCGACCCGGGTCCGAACACCAACCCGCTGTCGCTGACGGTGCTGCAGGCCATCCCGATCAACATCCCCGGCGGGATCGACCTCAACCTGGCCGACTTCCTGAGCCCGGGCAACGGCTCGGCCGGCGTCGCGAACCACTACGCCGCCGCCCCGCAGACCAACTCCGCCGCCGCGGCCAGCGGTGCCGTGAACAACACCGGCGCGATCCTGGCCCCCGGCAACGGCGAGTTCCCCTCGAACGCCAAGATCTCGCTCGACGGCGGCCTGCTGAACGGCATCAACGACGAGCTCGCCGGTGTCGACCTGTCCCTCGGCGCGCTGTCCGGCTCCGCGGTCATCGACAAGGGCGACCTGACGCGCGACTACCAGATCGGCAGCGCCACGCTGGACGTCAAGGTCCCGCTGCTCGCCGACCTGATCCCCGACCTCTCCACCGCGCTCGGCGGTCTGGACAAGGCGAACGACATCACCATCAGCCCGGCCTCGCTGTGCCCGGTGATCGGCAACACGCTGAACGTCACGACCAGCACCCTCCTGGCGCAGCTCGACAGCCTCGGCCTCGGCGCCGTCGGCGACGCGCTCGAGCCGGTCCTGACGCTGCTCGGCGTCTCGAACGTCAACCTCTGCAACCTGCCGCCCCAGATCGGCGCGATCCTGACGAACGAGACGCTCGCCCAGCTGGTGACCGTCCAGGTCAAGGGTCTGGCGGACGTCACGAACGGCCTCAAGAGCTTCTCCAGCGACGGCGTGGCCGTCGACCTGGCGAACGGCACGATCTCGCTCGACCTCGCCAAGATCCTGCAGGCGGCCGGCATCGACATCAACAACCTCCCGCCGAACACGGACCTCGTGCAGTACATCACCAGCGACCTGATCGCCGGCAAGATCACGAACGTCCTGAACAACGCGATCGACGACATCGTCACCAACATCGGCAAGGTCAGCCTGCAGGTCACGGTGGCCGGCACGACGGTCATCCCGGAGTCCGACCTCGGTGCGCTCACCGACCCGCTGACGGCGATCCTCAAGCAGGTCACCGACGCGGTGCAGCAGATCGGCGCGCCGATCGACGACCTGCTCGGCGACCTCGCGCCCGACCTGGCCAAGATCGTGAAGCTGACGGCCAACACGCAGTCGACGTCCACGACGCCCACGCTGTCCGCGGGCGGCGAGAGCGCCGGCGTCCTGGCCGCCGCCGCGACCGGCACGTACTACCGTCAGGGCGCGCTGCGCGTCGACCTGCTCGGTGGTCAGCTCGCCAGCGTCGACCTCGCCAACGCTGAGGTCGCGCTGACCGCGGCGGACAACACCGACGCGCAGGCCGACACGCAGACCGACGCTGACGCGCAGGCTGACGCCCAGGCCGATGCCCAGGCTGACGCCCAGGCCGACGCCGACGCGATCGCGGACGCTGCCTCCGACGCCCAGGCCGACGCGGTCGCGGACGCCGATGCGCAGGCCGACGCCGACGTGACCACCACGCTGCCCAGCACGGGCGCCCCGAACCTGCTGCCCTTCTGGCTGCTGGGTCTGGGCCTGGTGCTCTTCGGCGCCGCGGTGCTCATCAACGAGCGTCGTCGCATGTCGCTCTGACGCTGCAATCCACGACGCCTGCCCGGTGACCGCTCGCGGTCGCCGGGCAGGCGTCTGTCCGGACCTACGATGGAGGCATGGCGGTGGCGGGAGGTGACGGCGACGGTGCACGCCAGGCCGAGGAGGACCGGCACGACTGGCGCGCGACGCTGATCGTGGCCCTCGCGGTGCTGGCCCTGGTGCATTCGCTGCTGGTCGCACTCTGGCTCGCCCCGCGCGGACCCGTGCGCGACGTCGCCGGCGGTTCGTTGCTCGCCACCTACGTCGACCCCTACTTCCGTCAGTCGTGGGACCTGCTCGAGCCGAGCGCCCAACGGGTCGACGAGGCGCTCTGGGTGCGTGCGCGGGTGCGCACCGGACCGCAGACGCTGGCGCTCACGCCCTGGCTCGACGTCACGAAGGCCGACCTGACCCGGACCCGCGACGACGTCGCGCCGGCCCGCGTCCACCTCGCCGGCCGCCGGCTCGCCACCAACCTCAACAACGCGATGTTCGCGCTCGGCCGCTCGGGCCGCCAGGTCGTGCTCGAGTCGACGGTCGGACGTCCGCCGGAGACGCTGCGCGGCGCGCTGGCGTCGGCCGGCGTGCGCCCCGCCGACGTCGCCGCCTACGCCGACCTCGACACGATGGCGACGCGCTTCGCGTCGCTGTACACGCAGGCCTACACCGACCGCCGGGTCGTGCAGGTGCAGTACCGCGTGGCCCGCCGGACCGTCCCGCCGCACGCCGACCGCGACGCCCAGCGGGTGTCGTCGGTGCCGTTCGAGTGGTTCGACGCCGGATGGCGTGCCGCCGTGCGGGGCTCGGCGGAGGCACAGTCCGCGTTCGACGGATACCTGGGGGTCGACCGATGAGCACGCTGTGGCGTCTGAGGGACGCGCTGGCACGCACCCGCCGCTCCGCCGAGCGGTGGCTGACGGGGGAGCGGCACGCCCTCCACGCGGTCGCGCTCGCGCGCATCCTCGTGGGTCTGTCCGTGCTCGGCCTGCTCGTCACCAACTACTCGACCCGTCAGGTGTGGGTCGGCGACGCCTCGGCGTGGGCCGAGCCGGCGCGGGCCGTCAGCCGCTTCCCCGAGGTGTCGCTGCTCGACGGGGTCAGCGGCGACCTCCTCACCGTCGTGTACGTGGTCGTCATGCTCGCGGCCGTGGGCCTCGTCCTCGGCTGGCGGGCCAAGGCCATGACCATCGTCGTGCTGCTCGGCTTCATCGCGGTGACGGCGCAGAACCCGGTGCTCGGGTCGATCGGCGACAACCTCGTGCGGCTCACGCTGCTGTGGATGCTGCTCATGCGCACCGCCGACGTCTGGTCGCTCGACGCCAACCGGCTCGAGCCGCGCGAGAGCGACGACGTCGCACCGGACTGGCTGCGCACGGGGCTGCACAACGTCGGTCTCGTCGGCCTCGGTGCGCAGACGGTGCTGGCCTACCTGGCGGGCGGTCTCGACAAGGCCTCCCAGCCGGTGTGGCAGCAGGGCACCGCCCTGTACACGACGCTGCAGCTGCCCGAGTTCCGTCCGTTCCCGTGGCTCTCGGACCTGCTCTCGAACGCGACCGTGCTGCTCGCGCTGCTCACCTGGACGGTGCTGGCGGTGCAGCTGTTCTTCGCCCCGATGCTGCTGCGTCGCGAGACGCGCAACCTCGTCGCCGGGGTCGCGATCGGCGTGAACGTCCTCTTCGCCGTCGTCCTCGCGACCCCGTGGTCGTCGCTGGCCGTCATCGCCGTGACCGGCCTGTTCGTCAGCGACGACCGCTGGGCGGCGCTCGGCGAGCGGGTGGCCGACCTCGCGTGGCCCGTGCTCGACCGCACCGCCGACGTGCGCTACGC
This sequence comes from Aeromicrobium erythreum, assembly GCF_001509405.1. Taxonomy (NCBI): domain Bacteria; kingdom Bacillati; phylum Actinomycetota; class Actinomycetes; order Propionibacteriales; family Nocardioidaceae; genus Aeromicrobium; species Aeromicrobium erythreum. The sequence continues at coordinate 2,497,290 of NZ_CP011502.1, read as the reverse complement.
GGTGGCCGACCGCGTCGCGGACTGGTGGTACGACCGCGTGCTGGGCCTGTGGGACCGCGTCCGGTTCAGCGTGTTCCGACGCTGACCTGAGTCGCCGCACGGCGACCGGCCACGACCAGCAGCACCACGGGCACGACGAGGGTGCCGGCGACGGCGTTCAGCGTCCCGAACCCCTGCCACGCGACGAGGACGCCGGCGAGCAGGCCACCGGCCGCCCCCGACAGGTTCATCGTCAGGTCGCCCAGCCCCTGGACCAGCGGACGCACGTCGGGCGGCGTCGAGGCGGTGAGCAGCGCGGCACCGGCGATCACGGCGGCCGACCAGCCGAGGCCGAGCAGCACCAGTCCGACGGTGATCTGCACCTGCGAGTCGCCCGACGTGCCCGAGACGACCACGGCGAGCAGCAGGACGAGCTGACCGGCGAGGATCGTGCGGGCCGGTCCCCAGCGGTCGGCGAGCCAGCCCATCACCGGCGACAGCGCGTACATGCCCGCGATGTGCAGGCTGATGGTCAGGCCGATCACCTCGACCGCGGCGCCGTGGTCCTGCATGTGCACGGGCGTCAGTGCCATGACGGAGACCATCACGGCGTGCGCGAGCGCGATCGTGACGACGGCCGTGCGGGTCTCGCCGCGGACGTGGGGGAGCGCGGACCGCACCCGCGGCACTGCGACCTCCATGCCGTCGCGTCGGGTGGGCGGCAGCGGGTCGGGCCGCAGGAGCAGGAGGTTCATCAGGCCGGCCAGGAGGAACGCCACGCAGGCGAAGACCATGGTCCCGGCCAGGTCGGGAACGCCGAGCGCACGGGCGGTCGACGTGCCCGGGCCGGTGAGGTTCGGGCCGAGGACGGCGCCGACCGTCGTCGCCCAGGTGACGAGCGAGAGCGAGCGGCCGACCTGGTGGCTGGCCGCGAGGTCGGTGGCCGCGAAGCGCGACTGCAGCGTCGCCGCGGTGCTGACGCCGCACAGCAGCAGGCCGACCAGCACGAGCACGAGGCTGTCGGCGGTGGCCCCCAGCACCACGATCGCCGCGCCGGCCGCGCCGAGGAACCAGCCCGCCGTCAGGGCGGGCCGGCGGCCGGCCCGGACGGCGAGGGTCGCGAGCGGCACGGTCGCGAGCGCCGCACCGAGCGTCAGCATGACGGTGGCCATGCCGGCCCAGCCCGACGACCCCGACACCTCGCGCAGCAGCAGCACGCCGACCGCGAGGCCGGCGCCGCTGCCGATGCCGCCGACCACCTGCACGACCACCAGCACCCGCAGGACGCGGCGCTGCGCGACCTCCGCGGCGCTCACGAGGCCCAGATGGTGACGCGGTCCTCCGGGTCGAGCCACAGGGCGTCGGCCGAGGTGGTGCCGAACGCCTCGTGGAAGGCGTCGATGTTGCGCACCACCTGGTTGCACCGGAACTCCGGCGGGGAGTGCGGGTCGACGGTGAGCCGGCGGACCGTCTCGGCCGGGCGGACCTTCGACTGCCAGGCCTGCGCCCAGGAGATGAAGAAGCGCTGGTCGCCGGTGAGGCCGTCGATCGTCGGCGCCTCGCCGCCCGTGGCGATCCGGTACGCCTGGTAGGCGATGCCGAGTCCGCCGAGGTCGCCGATGTTCTCGCCGATCGTCAGCTCGCCGTTGACCTTCTGGCCGTCGGCGCCGTCGGGCGACAGCGCGCCGTACTGCTCCACGAGCGCCGCGGTGAGGCTCTCGAACGCGGCACGGTCGTCGTCGCTCCACCAGTTCCGCAGGGCGCCCGTGCCGTCGTAGTGGCTGCCCTGGTCGTCGAAGCCGTGACCGATCTCGTGACCGATCACCGCGCCGATCGCCCCGTAGTTGACGGCGTCGTCAGCGTCGGGGTGGAAGAACGGGGGCTGCAGGATGGCGGCGGGGAACACGATCTCGTTCATCGTGGGGTTGTAGTAGGCGTTGACCGTCTGCGGCGTCATGTACCACTCGTCGCGGTCGATGGGCCGGCCGATCTTCGCCAGCTCGCGGTCCATCGAGACCGTCAGCGACCGACGGGCGTTGCCCAGGAGGTCGGTCGGGTCGGTCTCGAGCGCGGTGTAGTCCTTGAAGCGTTCCGGGTGGCCCACCTTGGGGGTGAACGCGTCGAGCTTGGCCAGCGCTTCGGTCTGCGTCGCCTCGCTCATCCAGGGCAGGGCGGAGATGCTGCGACGGTAGGCCTCGACGAGGTGCGCGATGAGGTCGTCCATCCGCTCCTTCGCGGTCGGCGGGTACTCGGTGCGCACGTAGATGCGGCCGATCGCCTCGCCCATCGCGGACTCCACGAAGCCCACGCCACGCTTCCAGCGCGGGCGCAGCTCGTCGGTGCCGCTCAACGTGCGGCCGTAGAAGGCGAAGTTCTCCTCCACGAACGCGGCCGGCAGGTAGGGCGCGGCGGCGTGCAGCACCTGCCAGCGCAGCCAGTCGCGCCACGCGGGGAGGTGCTCGACCGTCAGCAGCCCGGCGAGGCCCTCGAGGAACGACGGCTGCGACACGACAGCCTCCTCGAGCACCGACGCCGGGATGTCGGCGGCCGTGCTCCACGTGGTCAGGTCGAGCGGACCGAGCAGGGCCTGCAGGCCGTCGCGGTCGAGGAGGTTGTAGGTGCGCTGCGCGTCGCGGCACGCGACCCGGTCCCAGTGGTGCGCGGCGACCTGGGTCTCGAGGTCGAGGACGCGCGCCGCGCGGTCGGCGGGCGACTCGAAGCCGCCGAGGGTGAACATCCGCTCGAGGTGGTCGCGGTAGGCGGCCCGGACCTCGGCGGTCTCGTCGGTGCGGTAGTACGACTCGTCGGGCAGGCCCAGGCCGCTCTGCACGACGTGGGTCACGTACCGCTCGGGGTTGCCGCGGTCGGGCGCGATGTACAGGCCGACGACGCTCGCCGCGCCGGAGCGCTCCAGGTGGCCCAGCACCTCGACGAAGGTGGGCACGTCGGCGACGCCGTCGATGCGGTGCAGGTCGTCCTGCAGCGGCTCGGTGCCGAGCGCGTCGATGCGGTCGGTGTCCATGAAGCTGGCGTAGAGCTCGCCGATCTTGCGCTCGTCGGCGTCGAGGTCGGCGGCCGGGTCGTCGAGTGCGTCGCGGCAGGACTCGACGATGCCGCGCACGACCCGCTCGGCCTCGTCGACCAGCGTCACGAACGCGCCGGCCGTGGCGCGGTCGGGCTGGATGGGCGCGTCGCGCAGCCAGGGTCCGTTCACGTGCCGGAAGAGGTCGTCCTGAGGGCGGGTCGCGGGATCGAACGCAGAGGTGTCGATGGCCGGACCAGCCGGCGCGGAGGGGGACTCGGTGGACGGGGCGCTGGCATCGGTCACCTGGATAGGCTACCTGCGTGTCCGTGTCGCACCCCGCCCATCTGACCGTGCTCGACGTGCAGGACGTGGGGCCGCACCTGCGCCGCCTCGTCCTCGGCGACGGCGACGTCGCGCGCGGCTTCGACGCGCTCGCCGCCCGGTGGTCCGGATGGGCCGACTCCTACGTCAAGCTCGTGTTCCTGGCCGACGGGGTCACCTACCCCGACCCGCTCGACCTCGACGAGGTGCGGACGAGCCTTCCGAGCGACGTCTGGCCGGTGCTGCGGACCTACACCGTCCGTCGGCTCGACCTCGAGGCCCGCGAGCTCTGGGTCGACGTGGTGCTGCACGGCGACGAGGGCGTGGCCGGCCCGTGGGCGGCGCAGGTGCGTCCCGGCGCGACCATCCACGTCCGCGGTCCCGGCGGCGCCTACGCGCCTGACCCGGCCGCCGACCACCACCTCCTCGTCGGCGACGAGTCGGCCCTGCCCGCCATCGCCGCGACCCTGGAGGCGCTGCCCGCCGGAGCCCGCGCCACCGTGTTCTGCGAGGTCGACGGCCCCGACGACGAGCTCGACGTGCACACCGTCGCCGACGTCGACCTGCGCTGGCTGCACCGCGGTGAGGCCGCAGCCGGCACGACGACGCTGCTCGACGACGCCGTCCGGGCGTGGCCGTGGCCTGAGGGACGGGTCCAGGCCTTCGTGCACGGTGAGTCGCGGCTGCTGAAGACCGTGCGCCCCTACGTCCGCGAGCGCGTCGCCCGAGGCGACCTGTCGGTGTCCGCCTACTGGCGGCTCGGCGCGACGGAGGAGGGGTTCCGGCGCTGGAAGGCGGAGCAGCGCGCCGTCGAGCCCGGCTGAGTCGTCGGTCTCACCCCAGGGGGCGGTGCTCCCGCCACCAGCGCCGGACCGGCTTCTGCACCGCGGGCGGCACCCACTCGAACCCGACGTGGACGGCGGCGCCCTTGGCCAGTCCGTGCGTGCGGGTGCGGCGCTCCCAGGCCGTCGGGGGTGCGGGTCGTCCGCCGTCGCGCTGCTCGCGGTGCAGCGCGAGGGCGCTGCGCAGGTAGGCGGAGCGCAGCGCGTCGCGCGAGGGTCGCTCGCCCGTGGCGAGCAGCTCCTCCACCCGGTCCACCACGGCCACGGCCGGCGCGACGTCGCGTCCGCCGAACCAGCTGTCGACCCAGTCGGGGTCGGGCGTGCCGAGGTCGTCGGCGTCGACCTGGTCGAAGGTGCGCAGCAGGCCGGAGTCGAGGAGCACGTGGTTGCCCAGCCGCTCGTGCACGCCGAGGTCGAGCACCAGCGCGACACGACGTCCGCGGTCCACCGCCTCGAGGCAGGCCGTCGACGACACCGTCACGAGCAGGTCGGCCTCCTCCAGCAGCTCCGGCACCGGCCGGTACGTGACGGCGAAGTTCGGCGGCAGGTCGTCGTGGGCGAGCAGGTCCTCCGGGTGGTGGTGCATCCGGTGGAAGGTGCCCTCGCCGCGGCGGTGACGCGGCTTGAGCAGGACCTGGCGGTCCGGGTGCCGGCGGGCGTGCTCGGCGAGGCGTCGGTACAGGTGCAACCGGTCGACCGGGCTGGCCGGGACCGTCGGCTGGTCGGCGAACAGCACCGTGCGCACCGGTCCGGTCTGCTGCGGTGCGGGCGAGGTGCTGAGGATGGGCAGCCCCGTGAGCAGCAGGTTGCCGGGCGCGATGTCGAGCCGTGACGCCACGTGCAGGAAGTGCTCGAGCTCGTGGCGCGCGTTGACCGCCACGACGTCGGCCGCGCACCGGTCGAGGTAGCCGGCGGTGATCTTCTCGATGATCACGCCCACCCAGCCCGCGACCACGACCGGGCGCGGTCCGTCGCCCGCGGCCTCGGCGAGGTCGAGCGTGAACCGGTGCACGGAGGGGCCGGAGAGCGCGAAGACCACCACGTCGTGCGCCTGCGCCAGCGCGACCAGGTCGTCGTCGGGGACGACGTCGACGGTGTCGACCCCCGTCGCCGCGATCTGCGCGGGTGACAGCGTGGCCATGCTGCGCGGCGCCACGACCCGGACCTGGAAGCCTCGGTCGCGCAGCTGCGTCCAGAGCGCCGCGGCCCACTTGAGCTGGGAGTCGAACGCCGCGACGACGAGCGCGGTGGGGGAGTCTGTGGTGTCGTGCACGTAGGCACGCTAGCCCCGGCGACGGCGCTGCTCCGAGGCCGAGCGGCCGCCTGCGGGCACTGTTGTCCGGGGGTTCGTCGGTGCTTCACCGGATGTCCACCGCCTCGTCCCACAACCCTCTTGACGGGGTCGGGACGCCACGCGACGTTCGCCGAACCTGCCCTGTTCGTTCACCTGCGCGTCGGGCCGGCTCCCTAACGTCTCGTCCTATGACCCTCCACCACCCCCTGCCCGTGCGCCGTCGTGCGGACCCGGGCGACGCCAGCGTGTGCGCCATCGTCCCGGCACGTGGTGGGTCCCGGGGCGTCCCGCGCAAGAACCTGCGCCCGGTCGGCGGCGAGCCGCTCGTCGTGCGGGCCGTCCGCACCCTGCGCGCGGTCGACGGCATCGACCACGTGGTCGTCACGACCGACGACGCCGAGATCGCCTACGCGTCGCGCTCGGCGGGTGCCCGCACGGTCGACCGCCCCCAGCAGATCGCCGGCGACACGGCGAGCTCGGAGTCGGCGGTGGCCCACGCGCTCGACCACCTCGAGTCGATCGGCCGGCTGCCCGACGTCGTCGTGTTCGCCCAGGCCACGAGCCCCTTCGTCGACCCGGCGCGCGTGGCGGAGGCCGTGGCCCTGGTCCGCGACGGCGACCACGACGTCGCGTTCAGCGTGGTCCGCACCCACGCGCACCTGTGGCGCCACGGCGAGCACGGCCCCGAGGGCGTCAACCACGACATGCACCGTCGGCAGCGCCGCCAGGACATGGAGCCGCAGTTCCAGGAGACCGGCGCCTTCTACGTCATGCGGACCGAGGGCTTCCGCCGGCACGGCCACCGCTTCTTCGGCCGGGTCGCGATGGTCGAGGTCGACCAGGCCGACGCGCTCGAGATCGACACCGAGCAGGACCTGCGCCTCGCCGAGGAGCTGCTGCAGCACCGACGCGCGGTCGGCTCGGACCCGTCGGCGTCGCCCGTCGCGGCACACGTCGTCGTCACGGCCTTCGACGGCGTGCACACCGACGGCCGGGTGGCGCTCGACGCCCACGGTCGCGAGACGGCCCTCGTGCACCGCGCCGACGGCGAGGGCGTCGAGCGGCTGCTGCGCTCGGACCGACCCGTCGTGGTGCTGACCGACGGACCCGACGCGGTCGCGGCACGCCGCGCCCAGGCCCTCGGTGCCGTGCACCTCGAGGGCACCCCCGACAAGCTCACGGCCCTGCGCACGTGGGCGCGCGAGCACGACGTCGCGCTGCAGGACATCGCCTACCTGGGCCACGACGTCACCGACGTCGAGGTCCTGGCTGCCGTGGGCTGGCCGGTCGCACCGGCCGATGCCCACCCGGCCTGCCGGGTCGCCGCACGCCACGTGCTGCGTCGACCCGGGGGGCAGGGCGCGGTGCGCGAGCTCGCGGACCGCGTGCTCGCGGCGAAGGACTCGTCCGTCACGGACACGACACAGGAGGGACCGGATCATGGCTGAATGGGTGAAGATCGGCGACGCGATCGTCGGACGGAGGCGTCCCACGTACGTCATCGGCGAGATCGGCATCAACCACAACGGTGACGTCGAGGTGGCGAAGGAGCTCATCGACGTCGCCGCCCGCGCGGGAGCGCAGGCCGTCAAGTTCCAGAAGCGGACCCCGCACATCTCCACGCCCGAGGACATGCGTCACGTCGTGCGGCAGACGCCGTGGGGCGAGATGACCTACCTCGACTACCGCTACCGCGTGGAGTTCGAGGCCGAGCAGTACGCGCAGATCGCGGCGCACGCCGCCGACCGCGGCGTCGACTGGTTCGCGTCGCCGTGGGACGTGCCCGCCGTGGAGTTCCTGGAGGAGCTCGGCGTCTCGTGCCACAAGGTGGCCTCGGCGTCGGTGACCGACCTGGAGATGCTGGCCGCCCTGCACGAGACGGGCAAGCCGATCATCCTGTCGACCGGCATGAGCACGCTCGAGCAGATCGACCGTGCGGTCGAGGTGCTCGACACCGACCAGCTCGTCATCCTGCACGCGACGTCGACGTACCCGCTGCCGGCCGAGGAGGCCAACCTGCGGACCATCCACACGCTGCAGGAGCGCTACGGCGTCCCGGTCGGGTACTCCGGCCACGAGACCGGCCTCGAGATCTCCGTCGCGGCCGTCGCCCTCGGCGCGGTCGCGGTCGAGCGGCACATCACGCTCGACAACGCGATGTGGGGCTCGGACCAGGCGGCCAGCCTGGAGCCGCAGCCGTTCGTCGACCTCGTCCGCGACATCCGCACCGTCGAGCTCGCGCTCGGCGACGGCGTCAAGCGCGTCATGCCGGGCGAGCACAAGCCGATGGCCCGCCTGCGGCGCCACACGGACGCGGTCATCGCCGCCTCGTGAGCCAGGCCGACGTCGTCCGGGTGCTGGTCCTCTGCGACACCGACTCCTACGTCAAGTGGGGTGCGGCGCTGGGGGACCGGTTCCCGGACGACTGGCGCGTGGACCTGGTGGTCGCCCGCAGCACGGCGGCGCCGAGCGCCTCGCAGCTGGCCGACGCGCTGGCCGGGACCGCTGCCGCCGGCAGCAGGCCCGACGTGGTCGGACTCGCCGACCTACGGCGACGTCTGCAGTCCGAGCGCCCTGACGTGCTCGTGCTGTCGGCGCGTGGCTGGACCGTGCAGGCGGCCACGTCGGTCGTCGACAACGTGCCCGGCCGCCCGGTGATCGTCACCGGGCTGCCGGGCGTCGGCGTGCCCGTGCTGCCCTACGGGCTCGGCTTCCGGCGGGCCGCCGACGTGTTCGTCGTGCACAGCCGCCGTGAGCTGCGCGAGTTCCGCCACGCGAGCCGGCGCCTCGAGCTGCCCGACCGCTTCGAGCTCGGCCACCTGCCCTACCTGGGGCGCTCGACGTTGGACGAGCCCGTGCCGCCGCGCGCCGACGGGCCGGTGGTCTTCGCCGCGCAGGCTCTCGTGCCCGCCTCGGCCGCGGAGCGCACGCACCTCGTCTCCCGGCTCGCCGACGCCGCCCGCGCCCACCCCGACCGCGAGGTCGTGGTCAAGGTGCGGGCCCGCCGCGGCGAGGCGCAGACCCACCACGAGCAGGTGCCGTTGGAGGACCTCGTCGAGTCGCTCGACGACCGACCGGCGAACCTCGTCGTCCGCACGGGTCCCATGCACGAGCACCTGGAGCGCGCCGGGGCGTTCGTCACCGTCAGCTCCACCGCGCTGCTCGAGGCCGTCGCGTGCGGGGTGCCCGCCGTGGCCCTCGACGACTTCGGCGTCGGGGTCGAGCAGATCAACCTGGCCCTGCAGGGCAGCGGGCTGCTGGGCTCGCTCGACGACGTGGTGGCGGGGCGCTTCGCCCACGCCGACCCGGCCTGGTGCGTCGACAACTACTTCCACGACCCGTCCGAGGACACCTGGGTCGAGCGGGTCCGCGGGCTCGTCGAGCAGCGACGGTCCGACGGGCTGCCGGCCTACCCCGAGCTGCCCGGGTCGTGGCGCGACGGGTTCCGGCGGATCCTCTACCGGCACTTCGCGTTCACGGACGGCACCGAGCGCACCACGCTGCTCGCGACCGTCGAGCACCGGGTCGCCGGCGCCGCGCTGTGGCTCACGCAGCGTCGCGGCCGGCTCCTGCGCCTCGTGCGCCCCGACGTGCGCGGGGGAGCGGCGCAGACGTTCGCCGCCGAGAACAGCGCCACCGCGCCGCAGGCCGAGGACGTGCGCACGCCCACGTCCTGACCGTCGGTCCCGGGGCAGGCTGCCGGCCCGGGTCAGACGTGGCCGAGCTCGCGGTAGCGGGCCTCGGTGGCCTCCTTCTGCGGCCGCCACCACGCCTCGTTCTCGCGGTACCAGTCGATCGTCGCCGCCAGCCCCTGCTCGAAGTCGGTGTACCGCGGCGTCCAGCCGAGCTCGGTGCGCAGCTTCGTGGAGTCGATCGCGTAGCGCAGGTCGTGCCCGGCGCGGTCGGTCACGTGGTCGTAGGCGTCCGAGGGCAGACCCATCAGCGTGAGGATGAGCTCGACGACCTCGCGGTTGCTGCGCTCGCCGTCGGCCCCCACCAGGTAGGTCTCGCCGATCCGGCCGTGCTGCACGATCTCCAGGACCGCGCTGCTGTGGTCGTCGGCGTGGATCCAGTCGCGCACGTTCAGGCCACGGCCGTAGAGCTTGGCCCGGCCGCCGTCGAGCAGGTTCGTCACCTGCCGCGGGATGAACTTCTCGACGTGCTGGCGCGGACCGTAGTTGTTGGAGCAGTTGCTGAGCGTCGCCCGGACGCCGAACGAGCGCACCCACGCCCGCACCAGGAGGTCCGAGCCCGCCTTCGTGGCCGAGTACGGGCTCGAGGGGTTGTACGGGGTGGACTCGGTGAACCGCTCGGGGTCGTCGAGCTCGAGGTCGCCGTACACCTCGTCGGTCGAGATGTGGTGCAGCCGGACGTCGTGACGACGTGCGGCCTCGAGCAGCGTGAACGTGCCGACGAGGTTCGTCGTGACGAACGGGCTCGGGTCGGACAGCGAGTTGTCGTTGTGCGACTCGGCCGCGAAGTGCACCACCGCGTCGGCCTGGGCGACGAGCCGGTCGACCAGCTCGGCGTCGGCGACGTCGCCCACGACGAGCCCGACCCGCGCCTCGGGGAGCCCGGCGAGGGACTCCCGGTGACCGGCGTAGCCGAGGTGGTCGAGCACCGTCACCGAGAGGTCGGTGTGGGCCACGACGTGGTGGACGAAGTTGGAGCCGATGAAACCCGCACCGCCGGTGACGAGGAGCTGCCGCATGGGCCGAGCGTACCGACTGGCGTCCCCGGGGAGGGCCCGGTCGGGGCGGCCGGTCGAGCCACGGCGTCGGGACCCGCACGCTACGATGCCGAGGGCGGAGGCTCCGCCCGTTCCCGAGTCGAAGGACCGCCCACCCCCGTGACCACGCTTGACCTGAGCGAGTTCCGCACCCCCGGCCGGGGCCGCGGGATCCTCGACGTCTTCACCTGGCGCTACCTGCTCCGTCTCCTCGTCCGCAAGGGCACGCAGACCCGGTACCGCAACTCCGTCCTCGGGTGGACCTGGTCCTACGTCAAGCCCGCGTTCCAGTTCGGCGTGTTCTTCGTGGTCATGGGCCTGTTCCTCGGGCTCAACCGCGGCGTCGACAACTTCGCCGTGTACCTCTTCAGCGGCATCGTCGTCATCAACTTCTTCAACGAGGGCTTCGGCAACGCCACGCGATCGATCCTGGAGAACGGCGCCCTGGTGCAGAAGATCTACCTGCCGCGCGAGCTGTTCCCGATCGCCGCGATCATCGTGGCCTTCGTGCACTTCGTGCCCCAGGCCGTGATCCTGCTCATCGCTTGCCTCTTCCTCGGTTGGACGCCGTCGGTCAGCGGCGTGCTGGCCATCGCGCTCGGGCTGGTCATCATCGCCGCGCTGTCGCTCGGGCTCGGGATGCTGTTCGGCGCCGTCAACGTGTCCTTCCGTGACGCGCAGAACGTGGTCGAGCTGATCCAGATGCTCTCCACCTGGGCCGCGCCGGTGCTCTACACGTGGCAGTTCGTGCGCGACGCCGTGCCGCGCTGGCTCTTCGACCTCTACATGGCCAACCCGCTGACGGCCGCCGTCGAGCTGTTCCACGCCGGCATGTGGTTCCCGACCTCCGACGGGAAGATCCCGCACCCCGAGCACCTCTGGACCAACGCGTTCATCGCGCTCGGCATCTGCGTCGTCTTCCTCGTCATCGGCCAGATGGTCTTCCGCCGCTTCGAGCGCCGATTCGCCCAGGAGCTGTGATGTCCCAGGAGACGACGTCGTCCATGCCCGGCGACACCGCCGTGCAGGCCCGCCCCAGCATCATCGTCGACCACGTCAGCAAGCAGTTCCTGCTGCGTCGGGCGCACGCCTTCAAGGAGGCGTTCGTCGGCTGGGTGCGTGGCAAGGACGTCTCGAGCGAGAAGTTCCTCGCCCTCGACGACGTCTCGTTCACCATCCACGAGGGCGAGTCCGTCGCGCTGCTCGGCTTCAACGGCTCGGGCAAGTCGACCATGCTCAAGCTCATCTCCGGCGTCATGGAGCCCGACGACGGGTCGGTGCTGGTGCGCGGACGCCTCGCCGGGCTCATCGAGGTCGGCGCGGGCTTCCACCCCGACCTCACCGGGCGCGAGAACGTGTACCTGAACGCCGCGATCCTCGGCATGCAGAAGGACGAGATCGACGCCCGCTACGACGACATCATCGCGTTCAGCGAGGTCGAGCGGTTCATCGACCAGGAGGTCAAGCACTACTCCTCAGGCATGTTCATGCGCCTGGCGTTCTCGGTGGCCATCCACTGCGAGCTCGACATTCTGCTCGTCGACGAGGTCCTGTCGGTCGGTGACGCACCGTTCCAGGCCAAGTGCCGCGCCAAGATCGAGGAGCTCTCGCGCGAGGGCAAGACGATGGTCATCGTCAGCCACGACCAGGAGATGGTGCGCCAGGTGTGCGACCGCGGCATCGTCATCCGCCAGGGCAAGCAGGTCTACGACGGGCCGATCGAGCCCGCCATCGACGCCATGATGGCCTGACCTGCCGCTGGGCGGGCCGGTGCTCGGGCGTGGCCCGAGCGGCGCTCAGTCGTGGTGCAGCCCGCGCGGGCTGACGTGCACCTCGTCGGGACGGTGCGGGTCGAGCAGCCGCTCGTCGGCGTACTGCACCAGCTTGATGCGCTCCATGGCGTCCTCGAGCAGCACCCGGTTCGTCCGCAGCATGTCGGAGATGACCAGCAGTGCCACGCACAGCAGGGCGGCGACGAGCATGCCGACGCCGAACACCAGCGACTGGATGTTGCCGGAGCCCGCACCCTGGAGGTACAGGACCAGGAACCGCACGAACGGGATCGCCGCGGCGAGGGAGAACACGAGCGCGAGCGTCGTGAACACCGCGTACGGCTTGAACATGATGTAGCTGCGGATGATGGCCTGACCGGAGCGGGCCATGTGCTGGAAGATGTTGGAGAACAGCCGCGACTCGCGGGTCTTCGGGTTCGTCCGGATCGGCACGCTCGCGATGCGCAGCCGCTTGTTGCCGGCCTGGATGATCGTCTCCATGCAGTAGCTGAACTGCGTGACGACGTTGAGCCGGATCAGCGACTCGCGCGAGTAGGCGCGGAAGCCGCTGGCGGCGTCGGGCAGGTCGGTCTCGGCCGCGTAGTTGACCACCTTGCTGCCGAAGGACTGCATGACCTTCTTGAACGGCGAGAAGTGCTCGATGGTCTTGGTCTGGCGGTCGCCGATCGCGATGTCGGCCTCGCCGCGCAGCAGCGGCTGCACCAGCTCGGCGATGCTCTGCTGCGGGTACTGGTTGTCGCCGTCGGTGTTCACGACGATGTCGGCGCCGTGCTGCAGTGCGTAGTCGACGCCGTCGCGGAAGGAGCGGGCCAGCCCCATGTTGCGGGTGTGGAACACGAAGTGCTGGACACCGTGCTCGCGGGCGACCTCGACCGTGCGGTCGCTGGAGCCGTCGTCGATGACGAGGACGAAGATCTCGTCGATGCCGTCGATCTGCTGCGGGATCGACGAGAGGACGAGGGGGAGGGTCGCCTCCTCGTTGAGGCAGGGGACCTGCACGAACAGTCGCATGAGTTCCTTCCAGGAGGCCGTGGGACGGCCCGGACGATCCTACCGGCCGGAGCACGCCGGTCCAGCCTGCGGGGCGCTGGGCGCGGCGCGTCACGCGGGTCGGACGACGTCGGGCGCCGGGTAGACTGCAGCGTCCCTCGCCACCAACGCAAGGAGTGCACATGGACGCCGACCTCGTGGTCGTCGGATCGGGATTCTTCGGACTGACCATCGCCGAGCGGGTCGCCCGTGAGCTGGGTCGCAAGGTCGTCGTCATCGACCGACGCGACCACGTCGGCGGCAACGCCTACTCCGAGGACGACCCGGAGACCGGGATCGAGGTGCACCGCTACGGCGCCCACCTCTTCCACACCTCGAACGAGACGGTGTGGGAGTACGTCAACCGGTTCACGACCTTCACCGGCTACCAGCACCGCGTGTACACGAACCACGCCGGCGTCGTGTACCCGCTGCCCATCAATTTGGGCACCATCAACCAGTTCTTCTCGGCCGCCTACTCGCCCGACGAGGCGCGCGCCGTGATCGCGGAGCAGGCCGGGGAGTTCGACACCGCGTCGGCGGCCAACCTCGAGGAGAAGGCCATCTCGCTGATCGGCCGCCCGCTGTACGAGGCGTTCATCCGCGACTACACGGCCAAGCAGTGGCAGACCGACCCCACGCAGCTGCCCGCGGAGATCATCACGCGCCTGCCCGTGCGGTACACGTACGACAACCGCTACTTCAACGACACCCACGAGGGTCTGCCCACGCAGGGGTACACGCGCTGGCTCGAGAACATGGCCGACCACCCCAACATCGAGGTGCGGCTCGGCGTCGACTTCTTCGACGCCGACCAGCCGGTCAGCAAGGCCTCGACCGTCGGGCAGGTGCCGGTCGTCTACACCGGCGCCGTCGACCGCTACTTCGACTACGCCGAGGGCGAGCTGTCGTGGCGCACGCTCGACTTCGAGCGCGAGGTGCTGCCCACGGGCGACTTCCAGGGCACGTCGGTCATGAACTACCCGGACTCGCAGTATCCGTACACGCGCATCCACGAGTTCCGCCACTTCCACCCCGAGCGGACGTCCTACCCCGACGACAAGACCGTGATCATGCGGGAGTTCTCGCGGTTCGCCGAGCGCACGGACGAGCCGTACTACCCGGTCAACACCGACGCCGACCGCGAGCGTCTGCTGGCCTACCGCACCCTCACGGAGGGGGAGCAGGACGTGTTCTTCGGTGGCCGGCTCGGCACCTACCAGTACCTCGACATGCACATGGCCATCGGCTCGGCGCTGTCGATGTTCCGCAACCAGGTCGGGCCGCTGCTCGGCGCCTGAGGCCGCGAGCAGCACCGACGACGACGCCCTCGTCGCGACCACGGTCGCGGCGAGGGCGTCGTCGTGCTGTGCCTCGGCCGGAGGTTAGGGCTGGGAGGTCAGCTCGACCCCGCGCTCGCGCAGGCGCTCCGCGACCGTCGGGTCGAGGACGTACAGCGAGTAGCCGTAGTTGTCCGAGCCGGCGATGCGCGGTGCGTCGGTGGGGTTCGTCCAGCCGTTGCACGCCACGACGGCCGGCTCGTCGCCGGTGAGCTCGTCGGTCGCGTCGACCAGGTCGACGTCGCGGTCGGCGAACCAGAACCCGACCCAGTTGGTGGCGACGTTGCGCTGGCTCGAGACCGGGCAGTCGATCAGCATCGAGACGGGCGTGTCGCCACCGTCGACGGTGTCGATCTTCTCCAGGGCCTGCTCGATCCGGTAGGGCGCGTCACGCGTCTGGTAGGGGTTGCCGTACCAGGACAGCGCCACGGCGCCGACGGCGAGGACGACGAAGAGCACGCGGGGTCGCGACGCCAGCAGCAGGATCACGACGAGCGAGACCACGACCAGCAGCGAGCCCCAGGCCCAGATCTGGTTGTCGTTCGTGAACGTCGGGAAGAGCGGCAGCCGGAACGGCTCGAGGTCGCGGAACCGCAGGAGCGGGTAGATGCCGGCGTTGTTCGCCGGGCCGTAGTTCGAGCCCCACGTCGGGACGATGCGGATCGCCCACGCGACGGTGCCCGCCACCACGACGAGCGAGAGACCGAGGCCGACGGCGGCGGTCCGCCGGTCGAGGCGGCGGATCACGGCGGCCAGCCCCACCAGCACGACGCCGGTGACGAACGGGTCGATGTAGCGCGTGTACGTCCAGGAGTCGAAGCGGGGACCGTCGGGGTAGACGTGCGACGTGGTCGACGACCACGCCACGAACGACAGCAGCGCGGCGGCCACGCCCAGGCCCCACACGAAGCCGTCGGGCCCGACCGCACGGCGCAGCCGCAGGTCCGACCACGTGTGCCGCGTGAGGACGAGCCCGCCGATGACGACCAGGCCGAGCGTCGCGCACAGCTGCGCCCACGTCTGGACCAGGGTGACGCGGGCGAAGATGCCACCGAGCGACGTCAGCTTGCCGAGCAGCGAGGTGCCCTGGCCGAAGCCGTCGACTGTGACCTCGCTGACGACGAGCCCGGCGAGCCAGGCGACGAGGCGCTGGCCCACGCCGAGGAGCACCAGGCCGACGAGCGCGGTCTGCCAGCGGCGCCGCACGAGCAGCAGCAGCCAGATGCCGGCGACGAGCACCAGCACCAGGGCCCGGGCGTGCGTGAAGTAGGCGAGCAGCGTCGCGAGGACGAACCATCCGACGTTCGGGACGGTCGGGCGGTCCCACAGCCGGTACGCCGCGACCATCGCCCACGCCGCGAACAGCGCGAGCGACTGCTCGGCGAGGACGTAGTCGGAGACGGCGGTGCGCGCGGGCAAGAGCATCACGACGCTGGCGGCGGCGACCGCCTGCGGCGTCGTGAGGCCGAGGCGGCGGCCGAGGAAGGTCAGCGGGACGACGGTGAGCAGGCCGACCAGGATGTTGACGTGGATCGCCGCGGCGTAGACCGTGGCGCCGTCCTGCGTGAACCACCAGATCGGGGCGAGGAACAGGCCCGCGCCCGGGTAGTAGCCGAGCGACAGGGTCTTGGTCACCGTCCCCTCGCCGGACAGCAGCCTCGACGCCTGCAGCACGCCGATCTCGTCGTACGGAGTGCGGGGCGCGGCGGCGGACAGGGCCACGTAGAGGTTCAGCAGGACCAGGCCGACGAGCAGGCCCACCGACACGACCCACCAGAAGCGGGCGTGGGCGGGCGTGGCGCCGGCGGGGTCGATCAGCTCGCGGTCGACGCTGCCGCGTCCGCTCTGCTGCTGCGGCGTGGTCTCGCGCAAGGCGGCTCCCTCGTCAGGTCGTGAAGATCATCGACGATGCTATCCGGCGGCCCTGCGGGGGCGCGGCGAGCCCTTCGGCGTCCCCGGGGCCGTGGGCCCGCGCTGCTAGGGTGGGGTGGCTCCGATCGTCGGTCGGAGAGCCAGCAGACCGCCCGTTCAGCGGGAGTGACAGCGAGACGAGACGGGCGTGCCGCAGCACGCCCGGGGACGGGGACGAAGCAGCGTGCACCTCCTCGTGGTCGCCTCCACCTTCCCGGCGCACGACGCCGACCCCGTGCCCGCGTTCGTCCGCGACCAGGTGATCGCCCTGCGGGCGGAGGATCCGTCGCTGCGGGTCACGGTGCTGGCGCCGCACGACCGCCGGTCGGGCACGCAGAGCTCCACCCGGCACGCCGACTACGACGAGCACCGCTTCCACTACGCGTGGCCGCGCGGTGCGGAGCAGCTGGCCGGTCGGGGCATCATGCCCACGCTGCAGGCCAAGCCCTGGCTCCTGCCGACCGTCCTCACGCTCTTCGTCGGCGAGTTCCTCGCCCTGTGGTCGTTGGTGCGCCGCGAGCGCCCCGACGTCGTCTACGCCCACTGGTTCACCCCGCAGGCCGTGGTCGCGCGCTGGGTCGGGCGGCTCACCGGCACGCCGTTCGTGTTCACCACCCACGCCTCCGACGTCAGCGTCTGGTGGAAGATCCCGTGGCTCGGGCCCCGCGTGGTCCGCTCCCACGCCGTGCGCGCCCGGCGCATCACGGCGGTGAGCCGACGCTCGATGGCCAAGCTCCGCGCGTTCTTCGACGACGACGCCTGGGCGGCGCTCGAGCCCCGCACCCGCATCATCCCGATGGGGGTCGACCTGCCCGACGCCGAGGAGCCGTCCGTCGGTCCGGGCGAGCGTGTGCTCTTCGTCGGCCGGCTGGCCGAGAAGAAGGGCGTCGCCTACCTCCTCGAGGCGCTCGCCGAGGTGCGTCGCACCCGGCCGCAGGTCTCGCTCACCGTCACCGGCGACGGGCCGTTGCGCGCCGACCTCGAGCAGCGGGCCGTCGAGCTCGGTCTCGGCGCCGACGCCGTGCGGTTCACCGGCTACCTCACGGGCGCCGACAAGGCGGCCCTCCTCGCGGACCACGGCACCTATGTGGTCCCCTCGATCATCACCGACAGCGGCGACGCCGAGGGCCTGCCGGTGGCGCTCATGGAGGGCCTCGCCGTCGGTCAGGTGTGCATCGCCACCGCCGAGAGCGGTGCCGACGACTTCCTCGTCGACGGCGAGAACGGCTTCCTGGTCGGTGAGCGCGACAGCGCCGCCCTGGCCCGGGCGCTGACCGCCGCCGTCGACCTGGACGACGCACGACGCGCACGCATGGGACACGAGGCGATGCGGACCGCCCGACAGTTCCACTGGCCCACCGTGGCCCGTGCCCATCTCGACTTCCTGTTCGCGGACGAAGGAGTGTGACCGTGGCTCGCCGCATCCTGCTGATGAACAGCGACCTCGCAGCCAACCGAGGAGACCGCGCGATCGCCGAGGGCATCGTGGCCCTGGTGCGCTCGCGCGACCCCGAGGCCCGCATCACCGGCATCTCGCAGTACCCCGAGCGCGACGGCCGGTGGTACGACATCGACGTCCTCGACATGGACTTCCAGTCGCTGTCGCCGTTCGCCTGGCTGCGGCTGCTGCGCGAGGCGCGGCGTCACGACGTCGTGCTCTGGGGCGGCGGGGAGATCCTCAAGGACTACACGAACAAGGCCGCCCTCTGGTACTGGGTGGTCAAGATGACGATGCTCTCGTTCGTCAACCGCAAGGTCGTGGGCGCGTTCCAGGGCATCGGCCCCACGCGGTCCGCGTCGAGCCGGCGGCTCATCGCCCTCGTCGTCGGCCGCTGCCGCCGCTTCATCGTCCGCGACGACGAGTCGCGCGACAAGCTGCTCGGCTGGGGCGTCGACGCCGACCGGGTGCTCGCGGCGTCGGACCCGGCCGTGCTGCCCCGCCCCGAGCCGATGTCGCAGGAGCTGCGCGCCTCGCTCGTGGCCACCTACGGCCTCGCCGACGACTTCTTCGACGACGTGGTCTGCATCGGCCCGCGCGACTGGTTCCACTACAAGCAGAGCGGGCTGCTGCCGTTCAAGTACCGCCAGGCGCTGCTGCGGCGTCTCGGTCGTGACGTCACGGTCGGCGACGAGCGGCACGAGGCCTACCTCGCGTCGCTGCGCAGCACGGTCCGCGAGGTCGCCCAGGCGTCCGGCTCGCGGCTGCTGTTCCTGCCGATGCACATGGGGGAGGCCGACACCGCGCTCTGCCACGACCTCGCGGCCGCCGTCGGCGACCTGACCCAGACCTGCGTGCTCGACCAGGACGACCTGGGGCCGGCCGAGCTGCGGTCGGTCATCTCCTCGGCACGCGCCATGGTCGGCTTCCGCCTGCACTCCAACATCATCGCGATCAGCTCCGGCGTACCGTCGATCAACGTGTACTACGTCGACAAGGGCCGGGTCTTCTTCGACCAGGTGGGCATGAGCCGGTACGCGCTCCCGATCGAGGACGCGCTCGAGGACGGCTTCGGCGCGCGGGTCGGCGGTCTGCTGACCACGCTGCTGGCGGAGTCCGACGAGGTGCGGGCCTCCCTGGAGGAGGCGACCGCGGCCCAGCGTGCGTCGGTCGCCGCGGCCTACGACGAGGCGCTCCGTGTCCTCTAGGGTCCGCCTCGCGCTCGTCACGACGTTCATCGTCCTGGTCGTCGTCTTCTTCGCGCTCTACCTGCACGACCTCGACTGGTCGGTGCTCGGCGACCTGACGTTCACGTGGTGGCTCGTCGTCCTCGCCTCGCTCGTCTCGCTCGCGTTCCGGTTCTGGGGCGTGATGATCTGGGCGCTCATCCTGCGCGACCTCGGTGCCCCGCGGCTGCCCCGCTTCCCGGTGCTCGCCGACATCTACGCGAAGGCGTGGATGGGGCGCTACATCCCGGGCACGGTCGCGTGGATCGGCGGCAAGATCTACCTGGCCAGCCAGCAGGGCATCGCCAAGAGCCGGCTCGCCGTGTCCTCGCTGCTCGAGGCAGGCATGCAGATCGTGGCGTCGATGTTCGTCGCGCTGCTCATCCTCGGCCTCGACCCGCGGCTCGACGTCATCTCCACGACGATGAAGGCGTTCATGGTGGGCCTGGCGCTCGCCATGCTGCTCATCCTCGTGCCGCCGGTCTTCAACCGCGCGACGCGCTTCGCGTTCCGGCTGATCAAGCGCGAGTCGGCGCTCGCGGAGGTCCGCACGAACGCGACCGCCACGATCCGCTCGTTCGTGCTCTACAGCATCGGCACGGTGCTGGCGGGCAGCAGCTACTTCTTCCTGACCAAGGCGATGTACCCGCAGATCAACGCGGCCGACGACTTCTGGTTCATCGTCGGCGCGTTCACGCTGGCCGGTGCGCTCGGCATGGCGACGCCGCTGCTGCCCAGCGGCATCGGCGTGCGCGACGGCGTCCAGCTCGTGCTGCTCTCGCTCATCATGCCCAGCGAGTTCGCGCTCGCGATCACCGTGGCGAGCCGGCTCTGGTCGGCACTCGTCGACCTGCTGTTCCTCGGGACGGCCGTCCTCGGACGCAAGGTCCTGGCCCGCAACGACACGGTGCCGGGCCCGGTCGCCCCGCCGCCCGCGGGCTGACCCGCCGGCGGACCGGGCTCAGCCGCGGTCGCGGCTGGTGCCGAAGGTGTCCTTCCAGGCCTCGGGCGACGTGACCTCGGGCAGCGCCTCGCGGTACTCGCGCGCCAGCCGGTCCCAGTTCTTGCGCAGCTCGGCGTGCAGGCGACGGCTCTCGCGCCACAGGCGACGGAACGTCGTCCGGTCGCGGCGGTACAGCGACTGTCCGCGTCCGTCGGCGCTGGAGATCAGGGCCGAGTCGTAGGCCGGGACGCGCCACCACGTGGCGTCGCCCTTGGCCAGCTCGACCTGCGGACGCTCGACGTTGCCCTGGGGCACCTCGGTGCGCCAGTGCCGGGCCGCGGCCTTCGCCGTGAACAGCGCCAGGCGGGGGCCGCGTGGCTCGCGGTCGAACTTCGGCGGGAACACTCGCTTGCCCTCCCACGTGTCGGGTAGCTTCTCGGGGTCGCTGATGACCTGCGTCTCGACGAAGTCGCGCGTGGCCGCGCGCAGCTCCGGCATCGTGCCGGCCATGGTCGGGTGCAGGTGGCTCGGACCCTTGAGCAGGTCGCGGATCGCGCGGTGGCGCAGGGTCGCCGCGTAGTACTGCATCGTAAGCAGGTGCTTGAGGTCGATGCGCCCGGAGTTGCTCAGCAGCTTGCCGCCGCCCGGGTGCTGCGAGTGCAGCAGGCCGGTGAGGAGGCGGTTGCGGGCGTGGTAGTACGCCTGCCAGTCCTGCGAGTCGTCCTTGTCGACCCACGACACGTGCCACAGCGCACTGCCGGGCAGCGAGACGGTGCGGTAGCCGTGCTCGCGGGCGCGCAGCGCGTACTCGGCGTCGTCCCACTTGATGAAGACCGGCAGGGACAGCCCGATCTCGCGGATCACCTGGGTGGGGATCATGCACATCCACCAGCCGTTGTAGTCCGGGTCGAGGCGCTGGTGCATCCAGGGCGTTTGCCGCAGGTTCGCGCGCCGGAAGTCGTGGCGCATCTGCTCGGGCAGCGCCGAGCGCCACATGAAGTAGTAGGTGTCGACCGTCTCCGACAGCGCGTGCAGGATCGGCTTGTCGAGCAGGTCGAACATGTGGCTGCCGACGATCGTGGGCGTACGGCAGAAGCGCGAGAACTGCACCGAGCGGCGGATGCTCTCCGGCTCCACCTCGACGTCGTCGTCGAGCAGCAGCAGGAAGTCGCTGCGCCCGGCGTCGACGGTCTCGAGCATCGCGCGCGAGAAGCCACCCGACCCGCCGAGGTTCGGCTGGTCGACGATCTGCAGCTGGTCGCCCAGCGCGGCGGCGACGTCGGGGAAGCCGGGCTGGTCGGCGACCTTCTGGTCGCCCTGGTCGACGACGTAGACGACGTCGACCTCGCGCAGCACCTCGGGCTGGTCGGCGAGCGTGCGCAGGGTCGTGACGCAGTAGTCGGGCTTGTTGAAGGTCGTGATGCCGAGGGAGGTGTTGCCGGTCCGCACCGGCTCGTCGTCCGTGCTCCAGTCGCCGCCCTCGAGCACCACCGGCTCGTCGCCCGCGACGATGTCGAACCAGTACCAGCCGCCGTCGCCGAAGTTGCGGATGGGCAGGTCGAAGACGCTCTCGGTGAGGCCGCTCAGGTCGTTGGTGGCGACCCGCTGCTGCACGCCCTGGGCGTTCGAGCGGTAGACGATGATGCTGCCCTCGCCCTGGGTGCGCACCGTCAGGCGCACCGAGCCGACGACCGTCCAGCGCTGCCAGTAGGCCGCCGGGAACGCGTTGAAGTAGCTGGCGAAGGACACCCGGCGCGACGTGCGGACCCGGAAGCGGTCGCGGCCGAGGATGTCGTTCGCGTGCGCGTCGTCGCTCACGCGCAGCGGCTTGCCCCGCACGGCCGTCCAGACCTCGGGGTCGGCGTAGAGCGGCAGGATGTCGGGGTCCCGCTCGAGGGGGAAGAGGACGCGCTGCAGCAGGTGGGGCATAGGTCAGGGGTCTCCGAGGTCGACGGTCCGCGGCCGGGCGACGGGCGGCGGCATGCGCGTCCGAGCCTAGTACGCCGGTTGCTGCGCTACGCTCACCGGCGTGGCAGAGCGTCGGACGTGGGCGATCGTGCTCGCTGGCGGGCTCGGACTGCGGGTCGGCGCCGACCGGCCGAAGCAGCTGCTCGACCTCGCCGGACGCAGCGTGCTGCAGCGCAGCGTGGCCGCCCTGCGCGACCACCCCGCGGTCGACGACGTCGTCCTGGTCGCGCCCGCCGCGTGGCGCGCAGCCGTCGAGGAGCACGTGGGGCCGGGGCTGCGGGTCGTCGACGGCGGACGCGAACGTCACGACAGCACCCGGGCGGGTCTCGCGGCCCTGCTCGGGGCCGGAGCGAGCGCGGGGGACAGGGTCCTGGTGCACGACGCGGCCCGTCCGCTCGTGAGCGCCCGCATCGTCGCCGACGTGGTGCGCGCGCTCGACGAGCACGACGTCGTCGCCGTGCTGGTCCCGACGCCCGACACGATCGTGCAGGTCGACCCGACGACCGGGCTGCCGACCGCGCCGCTCCCGCGCGCGACGCTGCGTCGCCACCAGACGCCCCAGGGCTTCACCGTGGGCGTGCTGGAGGAGGCGCACCGCAGGGCCTGCGCCGACCCGGCCGTGCAGGTCACCGACGACTGCACGCTGGCGATCGCGCTCGTGCCCGACGTCCGCGTGGGCGTCGTCGAGGGAGACCCCGAGAACCTCAAGATCACCGACGCGACCGACCTCGTCGTGGCCCGGGCGCTGCTGGCCGCGCGCCCCTAGGGGATCCCCGCCGCCGACCGGTCAGCTCGGCGGAGGCGGCACCTCGGCGGGGTCCATCGGTCGCCAGGTGCGGTCGCGCCAGATGCGACGCGACGCCCGCGCCCCGCGCACGAGGTCGCCGACGCCGTGCAGCGTGTGCTGGACGACGACCAGCCGGAAGACCTCCTTGGCGAAGGTCAGCAGCGTGCCCAGCGCGAAGCCGACCCGGTGCAGCTGCCCGTGCTCGGCGAAGTAGCGTCCCACGTAGGCGCGGTTGCGCATGACGTGGAAGCGGAAGAGCGGGCTGCCGTCGTTCAGGTGCCGCACGCCGAGGTTCACCTGCTGCTGCTCGCGCTTGCGCTGCAGCACGAACGCGTCCATGTAGACGACCTCGGTGTGCTGGGCCGCCAGCCACGCGTAGGCGGCGTCGTCCCACGTGATGAAGAAGCGGGGGTCCGGCAGGCCGATCGTGCGCACGACGTCGGCGTGGATCAGCATGCCCTCGAACGTGCCCGAGTTCGTGATCGCGTAGCCCTCGTCGTCGAAGGTGCGCCGGAAGCCGTACGGCAGCGGCACGCCGAGGAACTGGTTGAACTTGGCCTGCCAGTAGAACGGCGAGCCGTCGAAGTCGTAGCGGCGGCCGTGGATGACGCGGAACCGCTCCATCGCGGGCGCGAACCGCTCGAGCGCCTCGGGCAGGATCTCGACGTCGTCGTCCATCAGCCACACCCACTCCGCGCCCAGCTCGAGCGCGGTGCGCGTGCCCTCGCAGAACCCGCCGGACCCGCCCGTGTTGGTGTCGAGGCGGCGGTCGACCAGGACGCCCTCGGGGAACCAGCCGGCGGCCTCGGCGACGACGTCGGGGGTGTCGTCGGTGCTGGCGTTGTCGACGACCACGATGCGCCACGGCGGCACGGTGAGCGCGGTGGCGCTGCGCAGCAGGTCGGCCAGGTACGTCGACCTGTTGTAGGTGACGATGACGATGGCCAGCCGGGCGGCAGGCGAGGCGGGGACGTCGGACATCCGCGTCAGACTATCGGCCGATCCAGGCCAGGTGGCCGGGTGGGGCAGGTACCGTCGTCCCGTGCCCCGACCGAGGATCCCGGCTGCCATCGCGCACCCCGTGCGTCTGCTGCCCCTCACGTTCTTCGCCCTGGTCGTGCTCGGCACCCTCCTGCTGCTCCTGCCCGTCGCGCGCAGCGCCGAGGGTCGCGCCGACCTCGTCGACGCGTTCTTCACGTCGGCGTCGGCCGTGACGGTGACCGGGCTGGCCAGCGTCGACACCTCGACGTACTGGAGCCCGACCGGGCAGGCGATCATCCTCGTCCTCGTCGAGATCGGCGGGCTCGGCATCGTCGCGCTCGCGACCGTGCTCGGCCTGTTCATCGGCGGGCGCCTCGGCCTGCGCACGCGCCTCGTCGCCCAGGCCGACATGCACGTCGTCAACATCGGCGAGGTGCGGCCCCTGTTCCGCCGCGTGGCCGTGACCATGTTCGGGTTCCAGGCCGTCATCGCGGCGATCCTCACGACGCGGTACCGCCTCGCGTACTTCGACGACCTGCCGACCGCCCTCTGGCACGGCGTGTTCGACTCGGTGATGGCGTTCAACAACGCCGGCTTCTCGCTCAACAGCGACAGCCTGGTCGGCTACGCCGGCGACGGGCTCATCATCATCCCCATCTGCGTGGCGGTCTTCATCGGCGCGATGGGCTTCCCGGTGCTGGCCGAGCTGTTCAAGGAGTGGCGCACGCCCGACCGCTGGACGATCCACACGCGGCTGACGGTGTGGGGCTCCCTCGGCCTGCTCGTCTTCGGTGCGCTCACGTTCCTCGCGCTCGAGTGGGCGAACCCCGACACCCTCGCGCCGATGTCGGTGCACGACAAGCTGGTCACGGGCATCGAGGGCGGCATCATGCCGCGCTCCGGCGGGCTCAACAGCTTCGACTGGGGTGCCGTGTCGGGGGAGACCCTCGCCATCGGCACCATCCTCATGTTCATCGGTGGCGGCAGCGCCAGCACCGCGGGCGGCATCAAGGTGACCACGTTCCTGCTGCTCGCGTTCGTCATCCTCGCCGAGCTGCGCGGCGACCCCGAGGTCACGGTCGGCAACCGGTCGGTCGGCCCCGCCGTGGTCCGCACGGCGCTCAGCATCGCTCTGCTCTCGGTGATGCTCGTGACGTCGATGACGCTGCTCATCATGATCCTGACCGACTTCCCGTTCGACGAGGTCCTGTTCGAGACGACGTCGGCGTTCGCGACCGTCGGGCTGAGCACCGGGCTCACGCCGCAGCTGCCCGACAGCGCGAAGCTGGTGCTCGCCGTCTTGATGTTCATCGGCCGAGTGGGCACGATTGCGGCGGCGTCGGCGTTCGTCCTGAGACGGCGTGCACCGCGCTACCACCTTCCCGAGGAGCAACCGATCATTGGCTAAGAAGAAGGACACCGCACCCAATGCGCCCGTCATCGTCCTCGGGCTGGGTCGCTTCGGCACCGCCGTGGCGCGCTCCCTCGTGCACCTGGGGCACGACGTCCTGGCCGTCGACGAGCGTCCGGAGATCGTGCAGCGCTACGCCAGCGACTTCACGCACGTCGTCGCCGCCGACACCACCGACACCGAGGCGCTGCGCCAGATCGGCGCCGAGCAGTTCGAGGTGGCCGTCGTCGGGATCGGCACCGACATCGAGGCGAGCGTGCTGACCGTGCTCGGCCTGCTCGACCTCGGCGTCAAGGAGGTGTGGGCCAAGGCGATCAGCGGCAAGCACGCCGCCATCCTCGAGCGCGTCGGCGCCACCCACGTGATCCGGCCGGAGTCGCAGATGGGCAAGCGCGTCGCCCACCTCGTCACCGGCACCATGACCGACTTCATCGAGTTCGACGACGGCTTCGCCATCGCCCGCACCCGCGCCCCCGAGTGCACCGTCGACCGTACGCTCACCGACTCCGACGTGCGCCGCAAGTACGGCGTCACCATCGTCGGCGTGAAGACCCGCGGCCAGGACTTCACCTACGCCCAGGCCGACACCTTCGTCACCACCGGCGACGAGCTGATCGTCTCCGGCCCCACCTCCAAGGTCGAGGAGTACTGCGCGCTGGGGTGAGGGGCTGCTGCTGCGTGCACGCGGCTCCTCGCTCGACCTGCGGCTGCGTCGGCGCGGCTTCTCGTGGACCTGCGCTCCGCCAGGGCTTCGACCGGGCGGCTGGGAGCGGCGCTGGTCCGGGGTCTCCGGCTGCGGGTTGGTGTTGAGGGTCGAGCGGTGGGTCTGCCACTGGATCGTCGTCGGCGGTGGATCTGCCACCTTCTGAGCGCTGTACAGGTGGAGAATCCACCGCCGGCAGGGCCAGACGTGGCAGAGGTTCTCGCTTCTCGTGGACCGTGCCACGCGAAGGAAGAAGCACTGCCCACCCCGCCCCCAAGGGCACCCACGATTCTTCCTTCGTGCGTCGAAGGTCGAATGCTTCTGCGTTGGTGACGGGATCCCGTAGCAAACGCAGAAGCCTTGGAGTCCCACGCACGAACGCAGATCCTTGCGTCCGACGCGGGCCACGGCCCGAGACCCCAGACCAGCGCCGCCGCCAGCCGCCCGGTCGAGGCCTTTCGGAGACCACCCCCAGCGAAAGTCGAGGCAGCGCACCAGCAGGACGAGACCCCCTGCGACAGCGCACCAGCAAACCCGGACCCCCGCAGGCAGCGCACGAGCAGACCCAGACCCCCGCGGCAGCGCACCACCAAGCCCAGACCCCCTGCGGCAGCGCATCAGTAGGACGAGCGGACGCCACATCAGGACGCGACACCGCCCCCGCCCGGCCCGGCGCGCGGGGAGGGCGGGGGAGGCGTACCGTGCGGGAGGACCATCCGGTTGTGCACGGGAACCATCTGAGGGGAAGAGGATGCAGGCCATCACCACGACGCTCGCGTCCGCCGACGGGTCGTTCCGGCTCGACGCGGACGTCTTCGACTACACGATCGTCGCGATCTACTTCGCCGTCGTGCTGGGCATCGGCTTCCTGGCGCGTCGCCAGGTGTCGACGAGCATCGACTTCTTCCTGTCGGGGCGGTCGCTGCCGGCGTGGGTGACGGGGCTGGCGTTCATCGCGGCGAACCTCGGCGCGGTCGAGATCATGGGCATGAGCGCGAACGGCGCGCAGTACGGCATGGCGACCGTCCACTACTTCTGGATCGGCGCCGTCCCCGCGATGCTCTTCCTCGGCGTCGTGATGATGCCGTTCTACTACGGCTCCGGCGTGCGCAGCGTCCCCGAGTTCATGCGCCGACGCTTCGGCACCGGCGCGCACCTGGTCAACGCGCTCAGCTTCTCCGTCGCGCAGCTGCTCATCGCCGGCATCAACCTGTTCCTGCTGGCGACGATCGTCAACCGGCTGCTGGGCTGGCCGCTGTGGGTCTCGCTGGTCGTGGCCGCCGCCGTCGTCCTCAGCTACACGGCGCTCGGCGGGCTGTCGGCGGCGATCTACAACGAGGTCCTGCAGTTCTTCGTCATCGTCGCCGCGCTCGTGCCGCTGACGATCATCGCGCTGCACAAGGTGGGCGGCTGGCAGGGCGTCGTCGACAAGGTCCAGCCCGGGCCCGAGCAGCTGTCGTCGTGGCCGGGCACCGACCTCACCGGCATCGACAACCCGTTCTGGTCGGTGGTCGGGCTCGTCCTCGGTCTCGGCTTCGTCCTGTCGTTCGGCTACTGGACCACCAACTTCGTCGAGGTGCAGCGCGCCATGGCGTCGTCGTCGATGTCGGCGGCCCGACGCGCCCCGGTCATCGGCGCCTTCCCGAAGATGTTCATCCCGTTCGTCGTGATCATCCCGGGCATCATCGCCGCGATCGTCGTCCCCGAGCTCGCGGCGCTCAAGTCCGGCGGCGACGCGCAGGGCGTCACCTACAACGACGCCATCCTGCTGCTCATGCGCGACCTGCTGCCCAATGGCATGCTCGGCGTCGCCCTCGCCGGACTGCTCGCGTCGTTCATGGCCGGCATGGCCGCCAACATCTCCGCGTTCAACACCGTCTTCAGCTACGACCTCTGGCAGCAGTACGTCGTCAAGGACAAGGAGGACGGCTACTACCTGAAGGTCGGCCGCATCGCCACGGTCGGCGCCACGGTCGTGGCCATCGGCACCGCGCTCATCGCGTCGAACTACGACAACCTCATGGACTACCTGCAGACGCTCTTCGGGTTCTTCAACGCGCCGCTGTTCGCGACCTTCATCCTCGGCATGTTCTGGAAGCGCATGACGGCGACCGCCGGCTGGTCGGGCCTGGTCGCCGGCACCGGGGCGGCGGTGCTCGTGGCCGTCCTCAGCGAGGACGCGCTCGGCCCCGCCAGCATCGGCGCGATCGGTCTCTCGGGCCAGGGCGCATCGTTCGTCGCCGCCGGTGCCGCCTTCGCCGTCGACATCCTCGTGAGCGTGGCCGTCACCCTCGTGACCGCGCCGAAGCCCGAGAAGGAGCTCGTCGGTCTCGTCTACTCCCTGACGCCCAAGGAGGACCTCGTCGACCCCGACGAGGGTGCGCTGCCCTGGTACCAGTCGCCGGTCAAGCTCGCCGGCATCGGGCTGGTCCTCGTCGTCGTCCTCAACGTGATCTTCCGGTAGGAGCACAGCATGAGCGAGAAGCACACCGCGGGCGCGTTCGACGTCCGCACCCTCATCGGCGGCCTGCTCGGCGTCTACGGCCTGATCCTCACCGGCCTCGGGCTGTTCCGCGCCACCGAGGCGGAGCTTGCGCGAGGGGACGGGCTCAACATCAACCTGTGGGCCGGCATCGGGATGCTCGTGGTGGCCGCCGCGTTCCTCACCTGGGTGCGCGTGCGTCCGCTCGTCGTCCCCGCCGAGCCGACGTCGTCACCCGCCGACGGCACGTCCGACGGGAGCTGAGCCGGGCGTCGCTGTACCTTTCGCCGCCCACGGCCCGGCACCCCCGCCGGGCGGGCCTACTCCTCGCGCAGACGCGGGACGGTGGCGTTGGCGGGCTTGATGCCGAGCTTGTCGGCGTAGAAGGCCCGCACGACGTCCATGTCGGCGGCGACGTCGTCGGAGGCGACGAACGTCGGGCCGTAGCCCATCGTGCGGGTCGGCGGGTCGAAGAAGGCCAGCGTGATCGGGAGCCCCGTCTCGCGCGACAGCCGGTGGAAGCCCGACTTCCAGTACTCCCCGCGCGAGCGCGTGCCCTCCGCGGCGATGACGAGGCGGAAGTCCTCGCCGTCCCGGGCCTCCGCAGCCAGCTCGCCGACCACCCCGCCCGCGTCCCGACGGTCCAACGGCACACCGCCGAGCGCCCGCAGGACCCACCCGAGCGGCCCCTTGAACAGCTCCTTCTTCACCAGCACGCGCGGGTGCGCCCCGTCGTGCCACATGACGAGCAGCATCGTCACGAAGTCCCAGTTCGACGTGTGGGGCGCCCCGACGAGGATCCCGCGCGACGGCGTCTCCCCGACCATCGTGTAGCCCATGCGGCGGATGACGAACCGAGCGAGACGTTGGCGCATGCGGCGAGCGTAGCCGCGTCGGGTGCTCCGCTCGTCAGACCGTCGATGCCTCGTCGGTAGCATCGTCCGGTGAGCACCGCCGACCGCGCCGACACGACCGACCGTCCCGACACCCACCGCTACACCGCCGGCCTCGCCGCCGAGATCGAGGCGCGCTGGCAGGAGCGCTGGGAGCGCGAGGGCACCTTCGAGGCCCCGAACCCGACCGGTGAGCTCGCGGGCGACGGCGAGCTGCCGACGTCGACGTACTACCTGATGGACATGTTCCCCTACCCGTCGGGCGCGGGGCTGCACGTCGGCCACCCGCTGGGCTACATCGGCACCGACGTGGTCGGGCGTCACCAGCGGATGCTCGGCAAGAACGTGCTGCACACCCTCGGCTACGACGCCTTCGGGCTTCCGGCCGAGCTGCACGCCATCCAGACCGGTGAGCACCCGCGCGCCAACACCCTGGCAAACATCGCGAACATGCGCCGACAGCTGCGCCGCCTCGGCCTCGGCCACGACCAGCGCCGCTCGTTCGCGACCATCGACCCCGACTTCGTGCGTTGGACGCAGTGGGTCTTCCTGCAGATCTTCGACGCCTGGTACGACGAGGAGGCGGGCCGCGCCCGGCCCATCGCGGAGCTGCGCGAGAAGCTGGGCACCGACGACCCCGCGGTCATCGACCCGCACCGCCTGGCCTACGTCAGCGAGTCGCCGGTCAACTGGTGCCCCGCGCTCGGTACGGTGCTGTCCAACGAGGAGGTCACCGCCGAGGGCCGCAGCGAGCGCGGCAACTTCCCGGTGTTCCAGCGCAACCTGCGCCAGTGGCAGATGCGGATCACCGCGTACGCCGACCGCCTGCTCGACGACCTCGAGACCGTCGACTGGCCCGAGCCGGTCAAGCTGATGCAGCGCAACTGGATCGGCCGCTCCCACGGCGCGGAGGTCGAGTTCGACGTGCCGGCGGTCGAGAACGCCGCGATCCGCGTGTTCACGACCCGTCCCGACACGCTGTTCGGCGCCACGTACATGGTCCTGGCCCCCGAGCACGAGCTGGTCGACGCGATCGTCACCGACACGTGGCCCGAGGGCACCGACGAGCGCTGGACCGGGGGCGCCGCCTCGCCCACCGAGGCGGTCGCGGCCTACCGGCACGCGGCGTCGCGCAAGACCGACGTCGAGCGCCAGGAGAGCAAGGAGAAGACGGGCGTCTTCACGGGCGCCTACGCGGTGAACCCGGTGAACGGCGAGCAGGTGCCGGTGTTCGTCGCCGACTACGTGCTCGTCGGCTACGGCACCGGCGCGATCATGGCCGTGCCCGCGCACGACGAGCGCGACTTCGCCTTCGCCACGGCGTTCGGCCTGCCGACCCCCCGCGTCGTCACGGGCGGGGACGAGCTGCCGTGGACGGGGGAGGGCGTGGCCACCGCGTCGTCGAACGACGAGGTGAGCCTCGACGGCCTGTCGGTCGCGGAGGCGAAGGCGCGCATCATCGCGTGGCTGGAGGAGAAGGGCCTCGGCACGGGCACCACCACCTACCGGCTGCGCGACTGGCTGTTCTCGCGCCAGCGGTACTGGGGCGAGCCGTTCCCGATCGTCTTCGACGACGAGGGCCACCCGCACGCGGTGCCCGACCACCTGCTGCCCGTCGAGCTGCCCGACGTGCCCGACTACTCGCCCCGCACCTTCGAGCCCGACGACGTCACGAGCGAGCCGGAGCCGCCGCTGGGTCGCGCGCACGACTGGCTCGAGGTCGAGCTCGACCTGGGCGACGGCCCGCGTCGCTACCGTCGCGACACCAACACGATGCCGAACTGGGCCGGCTCCAGCTGGTACCAGCTGCGCTACCTCGACCCGCACAACGCCGACGCGCTCGTCGACCCGGCGAACGAGGCGTACTGGATGGGTCCCACGGACGCCAAGACGACCGGCGGCGTCGACCTGTACGTCGGCGGTGTCGAGCACGCGGTGCTGCACCTGCTGTACGCGCGCTTCTGGCACAAGGTGCTGTTCGACCTCGGCCACGTGAGCAGCGCCGAGCCGTTCCACCGGCTGGTCAACCAGGGCTACATCCAGGCGTACGCCTTCACCGACGCACGCGGCACGTACGTGCCCGCCGACGAGGTGCAGGAGCACGTCGCCGACGACGGCAGCACCACGTACACCTACGACGGCGCCCCGGTCACCCGCGAGTACGGGAAGATGGGCAAGAGCCTGAAGAACGTCGTCACCCCCGACGAGATGTACGACGAGTACGGCGCCGACACCTTCCGCGTGTACGAGATGAGCATGGGCCCGCTCGACCAGTCGCGGCCGTGGGAGACGCGCGCCGTCGTCGGCGCGCAGCGCTTCCTGCAGCGGGTCTGGCGTCTCGTCGTCGACGAGGAGACCGGCGAGACCCGTGCCGACGGCGGCGAGCCCGACCGTGCGACGCTGCAGGTCCTGCACCGCACGATCGACGGCGTCGCGGCCGACCTCGACGGCCTGCGGTTCAACACCGCGATCGCGAAGCTGATCGAGCTGACCAACCACTGCACGAAGGCCACGGTGACCAGCCGCGAGGTGCTCGAGCCGCTGGTGCTGATGCTGGCGCCGTTCGCCCCGCACGTGGCGGAGGAGCTGTGGTCGCGGCTCGGGCACGACGCCTCCCTCGCCCACGCGTCGTTCCCGCAGGCCGATCCGAGCCTGCTGGTGGCCGACACCGTCACGTGCGTCGTGCAGGTGCAGGGCAAGGTCCGCGCGAAGCTCGACGTCGCGCCCGACGTGTCCGAGCAGGAGCTGACGTCGCTCGCGCTGGCCGAGGAGAACGTGCAGCGGGCCATCGACGGTCGTGAGGTCCGCAAGACGATCGTGCGCGCCCCCAAGCTCGTCAACATCGTGGTCTGAGGGGACGGGACCGACATGGCGGCGCGACGCATCGCGGTGGTGACCGACTCCACCGCCTCCCTCGACCCGGCCGACGCCGAGCGTGAGGGCATCACGGTCGTGCCCCTCAAGCTCGTCATCGGGGCGGCGACGTTCACGGAGGGCGTCGACGCGACGTCCGACGACGTGGCGCAGGCGCTCAAGGACTTCGTGCCGGTGAGCACGTCGCGCCCGACGCCCGAGGAGTTCGCCGCGGTCTACGCGCGTCTCGCGCAGGAGGGCCACGACGCGATCGTCTCCGTGCACCTGAGCGCCGAGATCTCCGGCACCTTCGAGTCGGCCCAGGTGGCTGCGCGGGAGGCGCCCGTCCCCGTCATGTGCGTCGACACCCGGCAGGTCGGGATCGCGACCGGGTTCGCCGCAGGGCGGGCGGCCGCGGTCGCGCGGGCGGGCGGCGACGAGGCCGCGGCGGTCGGGGCGGCGCTGGCGGCGGGGGAGTCCTCGAGCGTGCTCATGTACGTCGACACCCTCGAGTACCTGCGTCGCGGTGGACGCGTGGGCGCGGCCACGGCCCTCATCGGCTCGGCCCTCGCGGTGAAGCCGTTGCTCACGCTGCGTGACGGCGTGGTGGTGCCGCTCGAGCGCGTCCGCACGTCGGCCAAGGCGGTGGCGCGGCTCGAGGCCCTCGTCGCGGAGGCGGCGGAGGCGGCCACCGAGGGCTACGACATCGGCGTGCAGCACCTCGCCAACCCCGACCTCGCCGACCAGGTCGCGGAGCGGCTGGCCGGTGTGCTCGGCCGCGACCGCCTGCCGGTCAACGAGGTCGGCGCGGTGATCGGAGCGCACGTGGGTCCCGGCATGCTCGCGGTGACGGTCACGCCTCGTCCGGGGTAGGCACAGGCTCCAGCGGCGTCCAGAAGGTGACCTCGAGGTCGCCGGCCAGGAGCTCGTGGCGACGGTCGAGGAACTCCTGCATCGTGGGCGTCGCGAGGTGCGCCGCCAAGGCGGCGCCGTCGGCCCACTGCTCGTAGAACCTGAGGTCGCCGTCGGGGCCGTGGTGCAGCTCGTACACGCGGCAGCCGGCCTCGGCGCGCGTGGGGACGAGGAAGGAGCGCAGGGTGCGCTCGAGCTCGTCGGCCCGTCCAGGTCTCGCACGTGCGGTGCCGACGAGGGCGACAGACGTGGCGGCGTGAAGCACGGCCTCAGGTACGATCTCGCTCATACCTACGGACCCTAGGACGGGATCCAGGTACGATGCAAGACCTACCTCAAGGAGCCGACGGACGGGAGCGCAGGTGACGGACCGGGAACCCGGGGTGCCGGCGGACCTCCAGGCCGTGCTCGCGGCCCTGGCCGACCCGCACCGGCGGCGGGTCGTCAGCAGCCTCGCGCGCGAGGACGCCGACGTCGAGCGACCCTGCGGCTCCTTCGACCTGCCGGTCTCCAAGGCGACGCGGACGCACCATTTCCGGGTGCTGCGCGAGGCAGGTCTGGTGGAGCAGCGCTTCCACGGCAACGGCAGCAGCGTCAGGCTCCCACGCGAGGACATCGAGCGAACCTATCCGGGGCTGCTCGCCCTCGTCGTCGCCGAGGACTGACGACCGCTCCGTCCGCAGGTCCTGTACACAGGGGTCGACGGCGCCGGCGGTCGTCGTCCACAGTCTCTGCGGCGATCCGCCGCGGGACGTCGCCAGGTGCCTAGCGTCGAGGGGTGAGCACCCCACGGCACGGACCTCGTCCGGCACCACCCCAGGAGACCCGCGCCGAGGTCGCGCGGCGCCGGCTCGCGCAGCTCGCCGCGTCGTTCGAGGCCACGCACGACGACGACCCGTTCGACCGGCTGGTCGGTCCGACTCAGGACGCCTCCGGCGCTGGGTCCGAGGTCGTCGACCGTGCCCTCCAGAGGCCCGCGCAGGGGCCGGAGCAGGCGCCCGTGCCGGCTCGCGGCCGGCGTCGCGCCGACGTCGGACCACGCGCGGGGCTGTCGGCGGTGCATCTGCGCGTCGTGGCCACGGCAGCGGTCGCGGCTGGCGTGCTGCTCACGTGGTGGCTCCTGGCGGAGCGGCCGCGCACGTCCGACGTCGACCGACCGCTCGAGGTCTCGGCCCGGGCCGACCCGACGGGTGCCCCGGCGGCCGAAGGCGGCGCGGAGGACGACGGGCGCGTCGTCGTCGACGTGGCCGGGCAGGTCAGGCGGCCCGGCATCGTCACGCTGCCCGCGGGGTCGCGGGTCCACGAGGCCATCGAGCGGGCCGGCGGCATCAAGGGCGCGCTCGACCAGCCGACGCTCAACCTCGCGCGGGTGCTCGTCGACGGCGAGCAGATCCTCGTCGGCGTCGACCCTCCCGCAGCTGCCGTGGCAGGCCCGGGCACGGGCGGCACGGGTGGACCGGGCGTCGCCGTCAACCTCAACACGGCCACGCTCGAGGAGCTCGACGCGCTGCCCGGCGTAGGCCCGGTCACCGCCCAGGCGATCCTCGACTGGCGCACCGAGAACGGACGCTTCACGTCGGTCGACGACCTGCTCGACGTCGCCGGCATCGGCGAGAAGACCCTCGAGGACCTCCGCGACCGCGTGAGCGTGTGAGGCGCCCGGTCCTGGTGCTCGCCGGCGTCGACGTCCGGCTGGTGCCGGCGGCGCTCGGCGCGTGGGCCGTCGCCGCCTGGGGCGTGACCGCCGGGCCAGGTGCTACCGTCGTCGCGGCTCTCGGGGCCGTCGCACTCGCGGGCGTCGCAGCACGGCGCTGGCCCCGCGTCGCGCTGGTGGCGGTGGCCGTGGCCGCCGTCGCGACGTCGGTGACCTGGCGGCTCGGCGACGTCCGCGCGACCCCGACGGCCGCGCTCGCCGAGCAGCGGGCGCGGGTGACGCTCGAGGTGCAGGTGAGTCGCGACGGCCGCACCTTCGAGGGCGTCGGTGGTCCTGGCACGGTCGTGGGCCTCGTGGTGCTGCGGCTGCGCGACCAGCGCGGTCGGGTGCATGGCGTCCGCGACCCCGTGACGGCCTTCCTCGTCGGCGAGCACCGCGACCTCGTCGTCGGTCGTCGGCTCACGGTCGACGGTCGGCTGTCGCCGGCGGACGACGACCAGGACACCGCGACGCTGCGCGTCGAGCGACGCTCGGCTGTCCAGGGCAGCGCCTGGTGGTGGTCGGCCTCCGAGCGCGTGCGAGCGGGTGTGCGCCACGCCGTCGACCACGTGCCCGGCGCTCCCGCCGCCCTCGTGCCGGCCCTCGTGGTCGGTGACGACGCCGACCTCTCGCCCCGCGTCGAGGAGGAGTTCCGACGCACCGGTCTGACGCACCTGCTGGCCGTCTCGGGGACGAACCTCACGATCGTGCTCGCGCTGGTGCTGGCGGTGGCGCGAGCGGGCCGGGCGCCGCCGCGCGTGCTCCTGGCGGTGGGTCTGCTCGGCGTCGTCGGGTTCGTGCTGCTGGCGCGGCCCGAGCCGAGTGTGCTCCGGGCCGCGGGCATGGGGGTCGTCGGGCTCGCAGCCCTCGGGCTGGGGTCGCGCGGTGGTGTGCGCACGCTCTGCGTCGCCGTCGTAGCGCTGCTGTTCTGCGACCCGTGGCTCTCGCGCGCGGCGGGGTTCGTGCTGTCCGTGAGCGCGACCGCCGGCATCCTGCTGCTCGCACCCCCGTTCGTGCGGGCCCTGGAGCGGTGGGCACCGCGGTGGGTGGCCGTCGCGGTCGCCGTGCCGCTCGCCGCACAGGCGGCCTGCACGCCGGTCATCGCGGCGCTGTCGTCCGAGGTGTCCGTCGTCGCCGTCGTCGCCAACCTCCTCGCGGCGCCGGCGGTCGCGCCCGCGACGGTACTGGGGCTGGTGGCCGGGCTCCTCGACCTCGTCGTCCCGTCGGTCGCGTCGGTCCTCGGCACCGCGGCCGCGGCCTGCGCCGGCTGGATCGTGCTCGTGGCGCACCACGCCGCGGCCCTTCCCGGGGCGAGCCTGGTCTGGCCCTACCCGTGGTGGTGGCTGCTGGGCGTCGTGCCGGTGGTGCTGTGGCTCGGCCGCCGCGCCGCCTCGCGCCCGGTCGTCGCGACCGGCCTGGTCCTGGGCCTGTGCCTCGCGATGCTGCGACCGCCCAGCCCCGGGTGGCCACCGCCCGGGTGGGTCATGGTGCAGTGCGACGTCGGCCAGGGCGACGCCACCGTGCTGCGCTCCGGCCAGGACGAGGCGGTGGTCGTCGACGCCGGTCTCGAGCCCGTCGACGTCGACCGCTGCCTGCGCGGTCTCGGCGTGCGGCGTATCCCGGCCCTCGTGCTGACGCACGGCGACGCCGACCACGTGGGCGGGAGGTCAGGGGTGGCGGGCGGTCGTGCGGTCGGCGCGGTGCTCGTCGGACGCCCGGGGCCCACGGTGCCAGGGGTCCCCACCCGCACGGTGTCGCGGGGCGACCGTCTCGTGGTGGGCGACGTGACGGCCGACGTGCTCTGGCCGCGGGCTCAGCCCACGACGCGGGCTCGGAGGATCGAGGTCGACCGCAACGCCGACAGCGTGGTCCTGCGCGTGGTGGTGCGGGGCGTGACCCTCCTGCTGACGGGCGACGTGGGGGAGGAGGCGCAGGAGCACGTGCTCCGCGCCGGCAGCGTCGTGCGGGCCGACGTGCTGAAGGTCGCGCACCACGGCAGCGCCGACACGTCGTGGCGGTTCACGCGTGCGGTCGCTCCACGCCTGGCCACCGTGTCCGTCGGGGCCGAAAACGACTACGGGCACCCCACCGGCACCGCCCTGCGGATGCTGCGCCAGGTCGGCGCGGTGGTGCACCGCACCGACCACGAGGGCGACGTCGCGGTCGTCGTGCGCGACGGACGCCTGTCGGTCGTGTCGCGGGGGAGCGGTCAGCGGTCGAGGTAGCGCGCCCGGGCGAGGCACCAGACGCCGTACAGGCCGATCCCCACCGCGATGAGCGCCAGCAACCATGGTCCGAAGGGCTGCTGCAGGACCGTGCGCAGGGCCTCGTCGAGGCCGCCCGAGCGGTCGGCGTCGTGGGTCAGCGCGGCGAAGCAGAACAGGGTCCCGACCAGCCCGATGGCGACCCCCTTCGCCACGTGCCCGACCGCGCCGAGACGCAGGAGCCAGTCGCCCGAGGTGCCGCTCAGACCCTCCGGCGCGAGGTGCTCGCGGTGCCGGTCGCTGAGTCCGCGCCATGCCGTCCACGCGCCGTAGCCCACGACGGCGAGCCCGGCCACGCCTACGAGCACCGCGCCGGCGGGCAGGGCCAAGGCGCGCGCCGTCCACGTCTCGCTGCCCGACCCGCCCGAGCTGCCGCTCCGGGTGATGACCTGCACGCCGCTCCAGCCCACGACGCCGTAGACCACCGCCTTGACCAGGTCGGCACCGCGAGCCGCCCACAGCGTCGCGCCGTCGTCGTCGCGGTGCCCGACGACCGCCTCGAGCACGCGCCACAGGACGAGCACCGCCATCCCCGCGACCACGAGCCAGAGCACGGTCCGGCCGAACGGCTGCTGCGCCAGCTCGGCCAGCGCGCCTCGGGTGTCGGCCGAGCCGCTGCGGTGCCCGAACGCGAGCTGCAGCGCGAGGAACGCCAGCACGAGGTGCACGAGCCCGTAGGCCACGAAGCCGAAGCGGACCAGGTGGTCCACCCACGCGTCGTCGGCGTGGGCGACGACGTCGTCGGCGTCGAGCGGCATGGCGAGAGCGTACGCCCGCGTCGTCGGGCGGGCTCGTCGGAGCGGACGACTACGCTGGGCGCGTGGCGTCGCCGTTCGGGAAGATCCTGCTCATCACCGGGAGCTCGGAGTACCTGTCCGACCGCACCCGGGCGCGCGCCGTGGCCGGCATCAAGGCCGCCGACGCCGAGTGCGAGGTCGCCACCGCCACGTCGGGCGGCCTCGGGGCGGGCGAGATCGCCGGACTCACGAGCCCGTCGCTCTTCAGCTCCGCCAGCGCCCTCGTCCTGACCGAGCTGCAGGACCTGCCCGACGTCGCCCAGGGCGAGCTGCTGGCCTACGCGAAGGACCCCAGTCCCGACGTCGCCGTCGTGCTCGTGCACGGGGGAGGGCAGAAGGGCAAGGGTCTGCTCGACAAGCTGCGCGCCCAGGCGGCGGTCCACGAGGTCAAGAACGAGGCGCCGAAGTACGAGCGCGACCACGCGCGGTGGGTGGCCGGCGAGCTGCGCGACCTCGGCACGCGGATCGACGAGGAGGCGGCGACGCTGCTGGTCGCCGCCGTGGGCCAGGACCTGCGCGCCCTCGCCGGTGCCGCCGACCAGCTGGCCGCGACCCTCGACTCCGGCAGCGAGGTCACGGTCGAGGTCGTGCGCCGCTACTTCGGCGGTCGCGCCGACGTGCGCGGCTACGAGATCGCCGACGCCGCCATCGAGGGGCGGATCAACGTCGCGCTCGAGCAGGCGCGCTGGGCCGAGACCGCCAAGGTCGCGCCGGTGCTCATCACGAGCGCGCTCGCCGCTGGGCTGCGTCAGCTCGCCCGTCTCGCCGACGCGCCCGCGCGGCTGGGCGAGGGCGAGCTGGCCCGCCACGTCGGTGCGCCGCCGTTCAAGGTGCGCGTGCTGCGGCGCCAGCTGCAGGGGTGGGAGCCGTCCGGGCTGGCCCGCGCGCTCGACGCGGTCGCGCAGGCCGACATCGACGTCAAGGGCGGCGCGGCCGATCCCGCGTACGCCGTCGAGCGCATGGTCCTGCAGGTCGCGGCCGCACGCCGGCGTTGACGTCGCCGCCGTGTGCGTCGGCCCTGCGCGGTCGTCAGCGCCTGAGCACGACGAAGGCCCCCGGCGGTGCCGGGGGCCTTCGTCGATGCTGGGGGGCTGCGGTCAGAGCGACGCGGCCTTCTTGGCGATGGCCGACTTGCGGTTCGCCGCCTGGTTCTTGTGGATGACGCCCTTGCTGGCGGCCTTGTCGAGCTTCTTGCCCGCCTCGGCGGCGTACGCCTTGGCCTGGTCGGTCTCGCCGGCCTCGACGGCGGCGTGGAAGCGACGCACGGCCGTCTTCAGCGCGGAACGCACCGACTTGTTGCGCTCGCGAGCGGCCTCGTTCTGACGGTTCCGCTTAATCTGCGACTTGATGTTCGCCACGTGGCTGACCTGTTCTCTCGTGCGTGAAGGGAATGTGCTGCAAGTGTGAGGGCGTGCGTGCGGGCACGCGACCACCCACAGTACCAGCGAGCACCGTGCGCCCCCAAATCAGCCCCGAGCGCCCCTCGCCTCGCCCGCGTTCCGTGGACCTGATGACGAAAGTCCGCGCCGAAACCGTCGCCAGCTCCCCACGACGCGGGGAGGGGGTCCTACGATCCGAGGCATGCAGACGCTCTACGACGTCCTGGTCTGGCTCCACGTCCTCAGCTGGGTGGTGGCCCTCGTCGGCTACGTGACGACGATCCGCCGCCCCCAGCTCAACCTCGCGATGGTCGTCGGTGTGACCGCCGCCTTCGTGCTCGGCGTCGTGCTGACCGGCGTCGCGCCCGCGGCCGACGTCGACCTGAACTACGCCAAGATCGGGCTCAAGCTGGCCATCGCCTTCGTCGCGGTGGGCCTCGCCCACGGCACCCGACGTCGCCCCACGCCGAACCCGTTCGCGCACGTCGTGGCCGGCCTGGTCGTGGTCAACGTCGCCATCGCCTACCTCTGGACGTGAGCCCCGGTGGGTACGCCCCGGTGGGCGTGCTCACGGGCCTCGCCCCGGATGGGAGGATGGGGGCACCATGACGAGCACCACGACGCCGGGCGCGGCGCCCCAGCCGGGTTCGACCGACCCGTCCCTCCTGCGCAACTTCTGCATCATCGCGCACATCGACCACGGCAAGTCGACGCTGGCCGACCGCATGCTGCAGCTCACCGGCGTCGTCGACGAGCGTGCCGCGCGGGCCCAGTACCTCGACCGCATGGACATCGAGCGCGAGCGCGGCATCACCATCAAGAGCCAGGCCGTCCGCATGCCGTTCACCAAGAGCGCGGGCGACGACGCCGGGACGCACTACGTGCTCAACATGATCGACACGCCCGGCCACGTCGACTTCACCTACGAGGTGAGCCGCTCGCTGGAGGCCTGCGAGGGCGCCATCCTGCTCGTCGACGCCGCCCAGGGCATCGAGGCGCAGACGCTGGCGAACCTGTACCTGGCGATGGACGCCGACCTGCACATCATCCCCGTGCTGAACAAGATCGACCTGCCCGGCGCGCAGCCGGAGAAGTACGCCGAGGAGATCGCCGGCATCATCGGCGGCGACCCCGACGACGTGCTGCGCGTCTCGGCCAAGACCGGCCAGGGTGTCGAGGCGCTGCTCAACCTCATCGTCGACGAGGTGCCGCCGCCGGAGGGTGACGCCGACGGTCCGCCGCGGGCGCTGATCTTCGACTCCGTCTACGACACCTACCGCGGCGTCATCACCTACGTCCGCGTCGTCGACGGTCGGCTCAGCCACCGCGACAAGATCAAGATGATGTCGACGAACGCCGTGCACGAGATGCTCGAGGTCGGCGTCATCAGCCCCGAGCCGGTCAAGGCCGACCACCTCGGCGTCGGCGAGGTCGGCTACCTCATCACGGGGGTGAAGGAGGTGCGCCAGTCGCGCGTCGGTGACACCGTCACGTCGAACGCGCGCCCGGCCGACGAGCCGCTCGGCGGCTACGCGCACCCCAACCCGATGGTCTTCTCGGGCCTGTACCCGATCGACGGCGACGACTTCTCGACCCTGCGCGAGGCCCTCGAGAAGCTGCAGCTCAACGACGCCGCGCTCGTGTACGAGCCGGAGTCGTCGGGCGCGCTGGGCTTCGGCTTCCGCATCGGCTTCCTCGGCCTGCTGCACCTGGAGATCGTGCGCGAGCGTCTCGAGCGCGAGTTCGACCTCGACCTCATCTCCACGGCGCCGAACGTCGTCTACAAGGTGGTCATGGAGGACGGTCGCGAGATCGTCGTCACCAACCCGAGCGAGTACCCGTCGGACGGCAAGATCGCCTCGGTGCACGAGCCGATCGTCTCCGCGACGATCCTCGCGCCGTCGGACTACATCGGCGTCATCATGGAGCTCTGCCAGGCCCGCCGCGGCCAGCTGAACGGCATGGACTACCTGTCCGAGGACCGCGTCGAGATCCGCTACACGCTGCCCATGGGCGAGATCATGTTCGACTTCTTCGACGCGCTGAAGAGTCGCACGAAGGGCTACGCGTCGCTGAACTACGAGCTCGCCGGCGAGCAGCAGGCCGACCTCGTCAAGGTCGACATCATGCTGCAGGGCGAGGTGGTCGACGCGTTCAGCGCCATCGTCCACCGCGACTCGGCCTACGCGTACGGCGTGATGCTCGCGGGCAAGCTCAAGGAGCTCATCCCGCGCCAGCAGTTCGAGGTGCCCATCCAGGCCGCCATCGGCGCCCGCATCATCGCCCGCGAGAACATCCGTGCGATGCGCAAGGACGTGCTCGCCAAGTGCTACGGCGGCGACATCAGCCGCAAGCGCAAGCTGCTGGAGAAGCAGAAGGAGGGCAAGAAGCGGATGAAGAACATCGGCCGCGTCGAGGTCCCCCAGGAGGCGTTCATCGCCGCCCTCTCCACGGGTGGCGACGCCGCCAAGTAGCCCCGCCGGCCGTCGGGGTCAGCGGGCGCCGACGGCCGCGGCGACGTCCTGCGCGGCCCGCACGCCCGACGCGAGGGCTCCCTGGATCGAGGGCGTCTCGCGGTGGTCGCCGCAGACGAACATCCCGCCGCCGACG
The DNA here is from genome assembly GCF_001509405.1 of Aeromicrobium erythreum. Lineage (NCBI taxonomy): Bacteria > Bacillati > Actinomycetota > Actinomycetes > Propionibacteriales > Nocardioidaceae > Aeromicrobium > Aeromicrobium erythreum. Next base: position 2,455,687 of record NZ_CP011502.1, on the reverse strand, counting down.
TCGGCGCGGCGGGCGGGCTCCAGCGGGGGGACCGCCCTCGGCAGCGCGCGGACGACGTCGTGGCGCACCAGCAGCTCCCACGCGTCGACGTCGGTGCCCCACAGCCGGGCCGCCTGCGCCAGCGCCGCCGCGTCGGAGAGACCGGCGCCCGCCAGGGCGGTCACCTGCACCAGGTCGCGTCCCGGTGGGGCGTAGCCGGGCGCGGCGGCCGACACGACGGCCGTGTTCACCACGGGGCCGCAGTCGCCGTCGACCAGCAGCAGCCGGTCCCGGGGCATGCCGGTGGGGGTGCTGAACCACCAGGTGACCAGCCCGCCGACCGGCGGGGCCACGGACACCGCGCCCAGGCCGACCGCGTCCTGCACGTCGGTCGCGACGACGACGGCGCGGGCCCGGAGCGACCCCGACCCCGTGCGGACGGTGACGCCCTCGGCGCCACGGTCGACGCCGAGCACCCGGACGCCCGTCTCGGCCGGACGACGCAGGCCGCCCGCGAGCCGGGCGGGCAGGGCTCTCATGCCGTCGCCGGGCACCGCCGGTGTGCCGAGCAGGAACCAGCGGACCAGCAGGCGTGCGTACCGGGCCGACGTGGCCCCGGTGTCGTCGGCCAGGACGCCGGCCAGGAACGGCTCCAGCACCTGCCGGCGCAGCGGGCCGCGGACACCGGCCGCGTCGAGCGACGCCGCCACCGTGTCGTCGGCCCGCCGCAGGACGTGCCCCTCGCCGCCCAGGATCGGTGCCGCCCACCGGGCCAGGGCCGCCAGCTCACGGGGGCGCAGCAGACCGCTGCGCAGGGTGGGGGCGAGCAGACGCGGCTCGCGGCGCGGGTCGCCGAGGGTCGCCACGGAGCCGCCACGACGGACCCGCACCCCGGCCGCGAACGGCTGCAGGTCGAGCGCGTCGAGGTCGACCAGGTCGCGCAGCGCCGGGTACGCCGGGTTGAGCAGCTGGAAGCCGACGTCGCAGAGGTGGCCGTCGACCACGTCGGTGGCCACGCGCCCGCCCACCACGTCCGAGGCCTCCAGCAGTCGGGCGTCCACGCCACGCCGCTGCAGCGTCGTCGCGCAGGCCAGCCCCGCGAGTCCTGCTCCGACGATCACCACGTCCACCCGTTCCGCCATGGGTCCACGATCCCATCGTGTCCGCGATCCGGCACGGTGCGGCGAGGCTGCCGACGGCGGGCGGAAGCACGCCGACGCCGCCGCGGACGCCTCGGGTTGCAGGCCGGGCGACGGGTCCTCAGGAGGTCCGGTCGTCCGATGGATGAGCGGCGCAACCGATCGATCGGGCCCTCCGGGAGTGACCGGTGGGTAGGTTATGGTGAGCGGCACCACATTCCCCCGGAACGTCGTGTGAGGACACCCATGCCGCAGACCGCAACGCCCGAGCAGCTCAAGATCGTCGAGGACCGCGCGCCGAACGTGGCGACGATGTTCTACGACCGTGTCGCTGCGTCGCCGAACCGGGAGGCGTACCGCTTCCCCGACGAGAACGAGACCTGGCACTCGCTCACCTGGGCGCAGACCGGCGAGCAGGTCGACCGCATCGCCGCCGGCCTCGTCGCGCTCGGCGTGCAGCCGGAGGAGCGCGTCGCCATCGTCTCCGGCACCCGCTACGAGTGGATCTTCGCCGACCTCGGCGTCAACGCCGCCGGTGCCGCCACGACGACCGTCTACCCGACCACGACGGTCGACGACGAGAAGTACATCCTCACCGACTCCGCCAGCCGCGTCGTCTTCGCCGAGGACGACGAGCAGGTCAAGAAGCTGCTCGAGATCCGCTCCGAGCTGCCCGACGTCGTCAAGGTCGTCACGTTCGCCAGCACCCTCACCGACGGCGACTGGATCATCTCCCTCGACGACCTCGAGGCCCTGGGCTCGGAGCACCTGGCCTCGAACCCCACCGCCGTGACGGACCGCGTCGCGGCCATCACCCGCGACGACCTTGCGACCCTCATCTACACCTCCGGCACCACGGGCCGCCCGAAGGGCGTCCGCCTCGCCCACGACGGGTGGACCTACGAGGGTGCGGCCATCGCCGCCGGCGGCTTCCTGACGCCCGACGACCTCGAGTTCCGCTGGCTGCCGATGGCGCACTCCTTCGGCAAGGTGCTGCTCACGACGCAGCTGCAGATCGGCTTCGCCGCCGCGATCGACGGTCGCGTGCCGAAGATCGTCGAGAACCTCGCCATCGTGAAGCCGACCTTCATGGGCGCGGCGCCGCGCATCTTCGAGAAGGCCTACGGCCGCATCATCAACATGACCGAGGAGGAGGGTGGCGCGAAGCTCAAGATCTTCCGCTGGGCGGAGAAGGTCGGCCTCGAGCACTCGCGCGCCGTCCGGGCCGGCAAGCCGGTCTCGCCCGCGCTGAAGGCCAAGCACGCCGTTGCCGACAAGCTCGTCTTCTCCAAGGTGCGCGCCCGGTTCGGTGGGCGGGTCCGCTTCTTCATCTCCGGCGCAGCGGCCCTGTCGCCCGACATCGCCGAGTGGTTCCACGCCGCGGGCGTGCTCATCCTCGAGGGCTACGGCCTCACCGAGACCAGCGCGGGCTCCTTCGTGAACCACCCCGACGCGTTCAAGCTCGGCTCGGTCGGCCTGGTCATGCCGGGCACCGAGGTCCGCGTCGCCGACGACCGCGAGATCCTGATCAAGGGTCCCGGCGTCATGCGTGGCTACCACAACCTCGAGTCCGAGAGCGCCACCACCGTCACCGACGACGGCTGGCTGCACACGGGCGACGAGGGTCGCGTCGACGAGGACGGGTTCCTCTTCATCACCGGCCGCAAGAAGGAGCTCTTCAAGACCTCCGGGGGCAAGTACGTCGCCCCGCCACACATCGAGGGCGTCTTCAAGGGCATCAGCTCGATGACGTCGCAGATCATCGTGCACGGCAACGAGCGCAACTTCTGCTCGGCGCTCATCACCCTCGACCCCGACGCGGTGGCCGAGTGGGCCGAGGCCCACGGCATGCAGGGCAAGTCCTATGCCGAGGTCGTGAAGTCGCCCGAGATCCACGCGATCGTCTCCGAGCAGGTCGAGGAGCTCAACCAGCGCCTCAACCGCTGGGAGACCATCAAGAAGTGGGAGATCCTCGACCACGACCTCTCGGTCGAGTCCGGCGAGCTGACGCCGAGCATGAAGGTCAAGCGCGCGGTCGTGGAGGCCAACCACAAGGACCTGCTGGACTCCTTCTACGCTTGAGCGGTGCAGTCGTACGCCGAGGGGCCGGTCACCGAGGGTGACCGGCCCCTCGGCATGTACGTGCACGTGCCGTTCTGCTCCGTGCGGTGCGGCTACTGCGACTTCAACACCTACACGGCCGACGAGCTCGGCGAGGGTGCCACCCGCGCCACCTACGCGTCGTCGGCGATCGCCGAGGTGCGTCGCGCCGCCGAGGTGCTCGGACGCCGGCCCGTCGAGACCGTGTTCTTCGGCGGCGGCACGCCGACGCAGCTGCCCGCCGACGACCTCGTCCGGGTGCTCCGCGCGCTCGACGAGCACCTCGGGCTGGCCCCCGACGCCGAGGTGACGACGGAGGCCAACCCCGACAGCGTCACACCCGCGTCGCTCGCCCGGCTGCGCGAGGGCGGCTTCACGCGGATCTCCTTCGGCATGCAGTCGGCGGTCCCGCACGTGCTGGCGACGCTCGACCGCACCCACGACCCCGCACGGGTGCCGCAGGCGGTCCGCTGGGCGCGCGAGGCCGGCTTCGAGCAGGTCAGCGTCGACCTGATCTACGGCACGCCGGGGGAGTCCGTCGACGACTGGCGCACCACGCTCGACGCCACGGTCGCGCTCGAGCCCGACCACGTGTCCGCGTACGCCCTCATCGTCGAGGACGGGACGGCCTTCGCCCGCAAGGTCCGCCGCGGCGAGGTGGTCATGCCCGACGACGACGAGACGGCCGACAAGTACCTGCTCGCCGATGCGGTCCTGTCCGAGGCCGGGCTCGGGTGGTACGAGCTGTCGAACTGGGCCCGTGACGCCGACGCCCGCTGCCGCCACAACCTGCTCTACTGGCACGGGGCGGACTGGTGGGGCGTCGGCCCCGGCGCGCACTCGCACCTGGCCGGGCGACGCTGGTGGAACGTCAAGCACCCTGCGGCCTACGCGCAGCGGCTCGAGCGCGGCGAGTCGGTCGAGGCGGGCAGCGAGGTCGTCGACGCGGCCGGCCGCCGGCTGGAGCAGGTGATGCTCGAGCTGCGCCTGCGCGAGGGCCTGGCCCTCGACGCCCTCGACGCCGCCGGACGGGCGGAGGTGCCCGACCTGCGCGACCGCGGCCTGCTGCTCGGCGACGAGCGGCTCGTGCTCACCCTGGAGGGCCGGCTGCTCGCCGACGCCGTCGTCCGACAGCTGACCCCATAGCGGAGGTTCCTCTCACTTTTCGGGACTTTAGTCATTCGCGATGCAGGACCTTCGTCGAGGACTTACGGTTCACGTGGGAGAAACAGCAACTCGGGGGAGTTGGCGAGGGAGCAATGCGCATCGCGCATTGGCCAACGGTGATCAGCATGCTCATCGGATTGGCCATTTTTGGTATACCGACATCGGCGGACGCGGCGAGGACCGTGCTCTGCACGAGCTACACGCAGTGCAAGGCGAAGGGGTACAGCGACGGTGGCTACGGCTCCGTCCGGTCCACGTCCTTCTGGAACCAGACGCCGGGCCGCAACTGCACGAACTACGTCGCCTACCGGCTGACGAAGAACCGTCTGGTGGCACGCCCGCCGGGTACCGACGCGGCCCGCACGTGGGGCCGGGCGGCCCGGGCGGCCGGCGTCCCGGTGCGCAGCTACGCCCCGCGTCGCGGCGACGTCGCCTGGTGGGACGCCTACAAGGGCTACTCCGGGGAGAAGGGCCACGTCGCGATCGTCGAGCGGGTCCGCGCCGACGGGTCGATCGTGGTCTCGGAGGACAACATGAACGGCACGTTCATGTGGCGCGTCGTGCGGCGCGGCTCGGCGTGGCCGTCGGGCTTCGTCCGCTACCCGACGTCGGACGGCTCGCCGTCGGGGCTGCTCGAGTCGATGAGGTCCGAGGACGGCAAGGTGTCGGTCAGCGGCATGGCCAGCGAGCCCGACCGGTGGGGCAAGGACGTCGACTACACCGTGGCGCTCGGCGCACCGCTCGACGCGGCGAACGGGGTGCGACCCGTCGAGACGTTCTCGTTCAGCACCGCCTACTACAAGTTCACGTGGCGGCGCACCGTGCAGACGAGGGGACCGGTGCGGGCCTACCTGTACGCGCACAACACCGAGCGCACGCGGGGCAAGGACACGCTGCTCGGTGTCGCGACCCTCGACCTCGTCGAGGACGGGAACGTGCTCGGACGCGTGCTGCCGCGGACGGAGTGGCTCACGCCCACCCCGGCGCCGACCCCGACCGTGCCGACGGTGCAGTCGGTGCTGCAGGACTGAGGGAGGCGCGACGGCCCGGGACCACCTGGTCCCGGGCCGTCTCGCTGCCCAGGCACCGACGGTACGGCGAGGAGCCGCCCGTTACGGGGCGGTGACGAAGTCGATGAGCTCCTCGACGCGACCGAGGAACTCCGGCTCCAGGTCGGTCCAGGAGTCGACCCGGGAGAGGATGTGCTGCCACGCGCGGGCCACGTCGGCCTGCTCGGCGTGCGGCCAGCCGAACGCGGCGCACACCCCGCGCTTCCACTCCAGGTGGCGCGGGACGACCGGCCACGCGGCGACGCCGAGCCGGGCGGGCTTCACGGCCTGCCAGACGTCGACGTACGGGTGGCCGACGACGAGCACGTGGGGTCGGCCGGACAGCCTGGCCGCGATGCGCGACTCCTTCGAGCCGGGCACGAGGTGGTCCACCAGGATCCCGAGCCGGCGGTCGGGGCCCGGGTCGAAGTCGTCGACCACGCCCACCAGGTCGTCGACGCCGTGCAGCATCTCCACGGCGACGCCCTCGACACGCAGGTCGTCGCCCCAGACCTTCTCGACCAGCTCGGCGTCGTGCTTGCCCTCCACGAGGATCCGGCTCGGCAGGGCCACGCGCGCCCGCTGCCCGGCCACCGCACGCGATCCCGACGCCGTGCGGGCGGGCTGCCGCGGGGCGGCGCCGGACGGGGCGACCAGCACCACCGGCCTGCCCTCGAGCAGGAAGCCCGGTCCGAGGGGGAAGACCTTGATCTTGAGGCGCCGGTCCTCCAGGGCCACGGTGCCGAGGTCGCGCTCGACACGCACCACCTCGCCGCACCAGCCCGTCGTGACCTCCTCGACGACCATCCCGAGCTCGGCGGGCACCTCGGTCGAGCGCCCGCGCGGGGGCGCCTTCCAGTCGCCGGCGAGCACGTCGTCGCCGTAGCGACCCCACCCTCGGGTCTCAGCCATGGAGCACGCCCAGCAAGGTCTGGTGGAACGCCTCGAGGTCGTCGCGGCCGATCTCGCCGCTGCTCGTGAGGATCCGCGTGGACGAGCGGGTCAGCCCGACGGCGAGGTCGACGGCCTGCGCCCAGCTGGGCCGCGCGGTGCTCGGCACGACGTCGAGGGGCGGGACGAGGTCGCCGAGGGCCACGGTGTCGCCGTCGGGGACGACGAGCACCAGCTCGCCGCCGACGGGGCCGTGCCCCAGGTGCACCACCTCGACGAAGAGGTCGCCGAGGTCGGCGGCCCACACCGAGCTCAGCGTGCCGCCGCGCGACTCGTGCAGGAGGAACGTGCCGTCGGAGAGCGTCACCCGGCGCGGCCGGTACGTCAGGGTGCGCGAGCGACCCGCGACCGAGACGACCTCACCCTCGCTCCCGATTGCTCCCACGGCGCTAGACTGGCACTTGCGCCTGGTGAGTGCCAAAGCGCCACGCCGCGCCGACGGACCCCGTCTGCGCCGTGCGCGCCCGAGGCCGTCCGGCGTCGTCGCACCCGAGCCACGCACCGTCCAGCCGAGACCGTCCCAGAGGAGGAGAGCGCCGTGCCGGAGGACCGTCGTCTCCCGTCCGAGGACCGTCGCCTGGAGGTCCTGCGCGCCATCGTCGAGGACTACGTCGAGACCCAGGAGCCGGTCGGCTCCCGCGCCCTCGTCGAGCGTCACCAGCTCGGCGTCTCGCCGGCCACCATCCGCAACGACATGGCCGTGCTGGAGGAGGAGGGGCTCATCGCCCAGCCCCACACGAGCGCGGGTCGCGTGCCCACCGACAAGGGGTACCGGCTGTTCGTCGACCGGCTCTCGCAGGTCAAGGCGCTCACGTCGCCCGAGCGTCGCGCGATCGAGACGTTCCTGGGCGGCGCCGTCGACGTCGACGACGTCGTGCAGCGCAGCGTCAAGGTGCTCGCCCAGCTCACCAACCAGGTCGCGATCGTGCAGTACCCGTCGCTGACCCGATCCACGGTGCGTCACGTCGAGGTCGTGGCGCTCGAGGGCGCCCGCGTGCTCGTGGTCGTCATCACCAGCAGCGGTCGCGTCGAGCAGCGCATCGTCGAGCTCGAGGCCACGCCGGGCGACGGTCTGCTGTCCGACGTCCGCTCGCGCATCATGACGGCGGCGGTGGGCCAGCGCCTGCCCGAGGCGTCGCTGCGCCTCGCCGACGTGATCGGCACGTTCGCGCCCGCCGACCGCCCCCTCGTGACCTCCGTGGTCACGACGCTCACCCACGTGTTCTCCGACGAGCGCAGCGACGAGCGCGTGGCCGTCGGCGGCACCGCGAACCTCGCGCGCTTCGGTCGCGACTTCGACACCTCCATCCGCCCCGTGCTGGAGGCGCTGGAGGAGCAGGTCGTGCTGCTGAAGCTGCTCGGCGAGGCCACCACCGACCCCACCGTGCGCATCGGTCTGGAGACCGGCACCGAGGGACTGCCCGGCACGGCGGTCGTCTCGTCGGCGTACGGCACCTCCGAGCAGGCGCTGGCGATGCTCGGCACGCTCGGACCCACCCGCATGGACTACCCCGGAACCATGGCCGCCGTCGGCGCGGTCGCCCGCTACGTCGGGCGACAGCTCGCGGACGGCTGAACAGGACGAAGGACGTATGGCACAGGACTACTACGCGCTGCTCGGCGTCTCCCGGTCGGCGACGCCCGAGGAGATGAAGAAGGCGTACCGCAAGCTGGCGCGCCAGCTGCACCCCGACGTGAACGACGCCCCCGACGCCGCCGACCGCTTCAAGGAGGTCACCACCGCGTACGAGGTGCTGTCGGACCCCCAGAAGCGTGCCGTGTACGACCGCGGCGGCAACCCGCTCGGCGGCGGGGGTGGCGCGGGCGGCTTCGGCGGGGGCGCCGGGTTCAGCTTCGACGACATCATGGACGCTTTCTTCGGCGGTGGTGGCAGCAGCAGCCGTGGTCCGCGCTCGCGTGTGCAGCGGGGGCAGGACGCGCTGCTGCGTCTGCAGGTCGACCTCGCCGAGGCTGCGTTCGGCGTCACGCGCGAGATCAAGGTCGACACCGCCGTGGTCTGCGAGCGCTGCTCGGGCAGCGGCGCCGAGGACGACTCGGCGACGGTCACCTGCGGCACGTGTCACGGCCACGGCGAGGTGCAGCAGGTCCAGCGCACGCCGCTCGGCAGCGTCCGCACGGCCCGCCCGTGCCCGACCTGCCACGGGTTCGGCACCGTCATCCAGGACCCCTGCCACGAGTGCCACGGCGACGGCCGCGTCCGCTCGCGCCGCTCGATCACGGTCTCGATCCCGGCCGGCGTCGACCAGGGCACCCGCATCCAGCTCGCCGGCGAGGGGGAGGTCGGCCCGGGCGGGGGTCCGGCGGGCGACCTCTACATCGAGGTCGAGGTGGCTCGCCACCCCGTCTTCACCCGCAAGGGCGACCAGCTGCGCTGCCAGGTGACGCTGCCCATGACGGCCGCCGCGCTCGGCACGCACGTCGACCTGCCGACCCTCGAGGCCGACCTCGTCGACGAGGACGGACCGGAGGTCGTCGGGCTCGAGGTGCCGGCCGGCATCCAGTCGGGCGAGACGCTCACGCTGCGCGGCCAGGGCGTGCCGCGCCTGCGGGGACCGGGTCGCGGCGACCTCGTCGTCGAGATCGTCGTGCAGACCCCGGACGAGCTCGACGACGCGCAGCGCGACCTGCTGAAGCAGCTGGCCGCCCTGCGCGACGAGGAGCGTCCCGAGGCGCAGCTCGGCAGCACCCACCGCGGCAGCGTCTTCGGCCGCATCAAGGACGCCTTCCGCTGAGTGGCGGCCTCGTCGCGGGCCGCCGGGTGCGGTAGGAAGGGACCATGAGCCCCAGCGCCGACTGCCTGTTCTGCAAGATCGTCGAGGGCGAGGTGCCCGCCGACGTCGTCGCGCAGGACGAGCACGCCGTGGCGTTCCGCGACATCAGCCCGCAGGCACCCACGCACGTGCTCGTCATCCCGCGCGTGCACCAGCCCGATGTCGGCAGCCTGGCCGAGGCCGAGCCGGAGGCGGCCGTGGGCCTGCTGCGCCTGGCCCGCCGCGTCGCCGACGAGGCGGGCGGCTCCTACCGGCTCGTCTTCAACACCGGTGCCGACGCGCACCAGACGGTGTTCCACTGCCACGGGCACGTGCTCGCCGGGCGCTCGCTCGGCTGGCCGCCGGGCTGAGCGCACGGGCGCCGCGGTCCGGCGCTGTCGACGTGTCGGCGCACCCCCGTACCATGGGGGCACACATGACTCCTGATTCTCCCGGGGACCAGCGTCCCCACACGTTCACCGTCCCGACCAGCATCGACACCGTCTCCCTCTACGGACCGGGCGACGAGTACCTGCGCATCGTCGAGGACGCGTTCGACGCGGCGGTCCACGCGCGGGGCAACCAGCTGACCGTCACCGGCGCCCCGGCCGAGGTCGCGCTCGTCGAGCGGCTGCTCGACGAGCTCGTCGCCATCGTGCGCACGGGCCAGGGACTCACCGCCGAGACCGTCGAGCGCTCCATCGGCATGCTGCGCACCGAGACGCAGGAGCGCCCGGCCGAGGTGCTCAGCCTCAACATCCTCAGCAACCGGGGCCGCACCATCCGGCCGAAGACGCTGAACCAGAAGAAGTACGTCGACGCGATCGACCAGAACACGATCGTCTTCGGCATCGGCCCGGCCGGTACGGGCAAGACCTACCTCGCGATGGCCAAGGCCGTCCAGGCGCTGCAGGCCAAGGAGATCACCCGCATCATCCTGACCCGACCCGCCGTCGAGGCGGGGGAGCGGCTGGGCTACCTGCCCGGCACGCTGAGCGAGAAGATCGACCCGTACCTTCGCCCGCTGTACGACGCGCTGCACGACATGCTCGACCCCGAGACGATCCCCAAGCTCCTCACGAGCGGTACCATCGAGATCGCCCCGCTGGCCTACATGCGCGGCCGCACGCTCCAGGACGCCTTCATCATCCTCGACGAGGCGCAGAACACCACCCCCGAGCAGATGAAGATGTTCCTGACCCGGCTCGGCTTCGGCTCGCAGATCGTGGTCACCGGCGACGTGAGCCAGGTCGACCTCCCGTCGGGCCAGAAGAGCGGCCTGCGGGTCGTGCGCGACATCCTCGCGGACGTCAAGGACATCCACTTCGCGACGCTGACCTCGAGCGACGTCGTGCGGCACAAGCTCGTCGGGCGCATCGTCGCCGCGTACGACGCGTTCGAGAACGAGTCGGCCCCGGCCGCGGGACAGGTGGAGCATGAACGTCGACGTCCTCGATGAGTCCGGCCAGGGCGTCGACGTCGTCGCCCTCACCCGGCTGTGCCGCTTCGTCATGCGGCGCATGCGGCTGCACCCGGCCACCGAGCTGACGGTCCGCCTCGTCGACACCGACACCATCGCCGTGCTCAACGAGCAGTGGATGGACAAGAAGGGCCCCACCGACGTGCTGTCCTTTCCGATGGACGAGCTGTCGCCCGGACGGCGCGACCGCGAGCCGGAGGACGAGCCCGAGGGCTACCTCGGCGACATCGCCCTCTGCCCGCAGGTGGCGGCGCAGCAGGCGCCGGCCGCCGGCCACGACGTGTCCGACGAGATCGACCTGCTCACCACGCACGGCATCCTGCACCTGCTCGGCTTCGACCACGCCACGCCCGAGGAGCACGCCGAGATGTTCGGCATCCAGGGTCGGCTGCTGCTGGAGTGGCAGCAGGTCGCGGCGGGCGGCGACGTCGAGGACGGCGTCGTCGAGCCCCGACCGGGCGCCGACGGAGGCAGCCTGCGATGACGGTCGCGATCGTCGCGTCGGTCGTCCTGGCGGTCGCGGCGGGCACGCTGGCGAGCGTCGACGCCGCGCTGTCGTCGTTCTCGCGCGCCCGCGCCGCGGAGCTGCGCGAGGAGGGTCGCGGCGGCGCCGTGCCCCTCGGCCGGATCCTCGAGGACCCCGCACCCGCCCTCAACACGGTGCTGCTGCTGCGGGTGGTCTGCGAGACGGCGGCCGTCGTGCTCGTCGCGCTCGTGGTCGACGACGTCGTCGGCGGGCTGTGGTGGCAGATCGTCGTCGCCGTGGCGATCATGGTCGTCGTCTCCTACGTCCTCATCGGCGTCGGGCCGCGGACGCTCGGTCGCCAGCACTCCGAGGCCGTGGCGCTCGCGTCGGCCGGTCCGGTGCGGCTGCTCACCGCCCTGCTCGGACCGGTGCCCCGGCTGCTCATCGTGCTCGGCAACGCGCTCACCCCCGGTCGCGGCTTCCGTGAGGGACCGTTCGCGTCGGAGGTCGAGGTGCGCGAGCTCGTCGACCTCGCCGCCGCCAGCAGCGTCATCGAGTCCGACGAGTCACGCATGATCCAGTCGGTCTTCGAGCTGGGCGACACGATCGTGCGCGAGGTCATGGTGCCGCGCCCGGACCTCGTGTTCATCGAGCAGTCCAAGACGCTGCGCCAGGCGATGTCGCTGTGCCTGCGCAGCGGCTACTCGCGGGTGCCGGTCATCGGCGAGAACCTCGACGACGTGCTGGGCATGGCGTACCTGAAGGACGTCACGAAGCGGGTCTTCGACAACCACGTCGCGGAGTCGACCGAGCGCATCGACTCCATCATGCGTCCGTGCCTGTTCGTGCCCGACACGAAGCCGGCCGACGACCTCCTCAAGGAGATGCAGGCGCAGCGCACGCACGTCGCGATCGTCGTCGACGAGTTCGGCGGCACGTCGGGCATGGTCACGATCGAGGACATCCTCGAGGAGATCGTCGGCGAGATCACCGACGAGTACGACACCGAGCCCGACGAGCTCGAGAGCCTCTCCGACGGGTCGTACCGGGTGAGCGCCCGCTACGACGTCGACGACCTCGGCGAGCTGTTCGACGTCGACCTCGACGACGAGGACGTCGACTCCGTCGGCGGCCTGCTCGCCAAGCACCTCGGCAAGGTCCCCATCCCCGGCAGCACGGTGGAGGTGGAGGGCCTGCGGCTCGTCGCCGAGGCCCCGAGCGGCCGCCGCAACCGCATCGGACGCGTGCACGTCTCGCGCGTCGACGTCCCGTCCGACCCCGACCCCGTCCCCGGAGGATCCCGTGGCTGACCCCACCCCCGCCCACGCTCTCGACCCGGCTCCCGGACCGGAGGACGCGAAGCTCGCCACCCTGGCCCGCGCCACCCGCGCGCGCACCCAGGCGCCGGCGGGTGCCGCCGTGCGCGACCTCGACGGTCGCACGTACGCCGCGGCCGACGTCGCGCTGACGTCGCTGCACGTCGGTGCGCTCGACCTCGCCGTCGCCATGGCCGTCTCCTCCGGCGCGCGCGGTCTCGAGGCGGCGCTCGTCGTCGCCGACGCGCTGCCCGACGTCGGCGCGGTGCGCGACCTCGCCGGGACGGGTGTCCCGGTGTTCCGCGCCGACACGGCCGGCACGGTCGTCGAGGGGACCACGACGTGACCTTCCGCTCCGGCTTCGCCTGCTTCGTCGGCCGCCCCAACGCGGGCAAGTCGACGCTCACCAACGCCCTCGTCGGCGAGAAGGTGGCCATCACCTCCTCCAAGCCGCAGACCACCCGGCACGCGATCCGCGGCCTGGTGCACCGCGACGACGCGCAGCTCGTCCTCGTCGACACGCCGGGTCTGCACCGACCCCGCAACACCCTCGGCCAGCGCCTCAACGACATCGTCCGCACCACGTGGGCCGAGGTCGACACCATCGCCATGTGCTTCCCCGCGGACCAGAAGGTCGGGCCCGGCGACCGCTTCCTCGTCGAGGAGCTCGCGAAGATCCGCCGCACGCCCGTGCTCGCCGTGGTCACCAAGACCGACCTCGTCGCCCCCGAGCGGGTGGGGGAGCAGCTGCTCGCGGTCCAGTCGGCCGGTGAGGCGGCCGGTCTCGTGTGGCGCGACATCGTGCCGGTCTCCGCGGTCGCCGGCGACCAGGTCGACCTGCTCGCCGACCTGCTCGTCGCCACGCTGCCCGAAGGTCCGCCCATGTACCCGGAGGGCCAGCTCACCGACGAGCCGGAGGAGACGATCGTCGCGGAGATCGTCCGCGAGGCCGCTCTGGAGGGCGTCCACGACGAGCTGCCGCACTCGATCGCCGTGGTCGTCGAGGAGATGGTGCCGCGCGAGGACCGTCCGGCCGACCGCCCGCTGCTCGACGTCCGGGTCAACGTCTACGTCGAGCGCGACAGCCAGAAGGGCATCGTCATCGGGCGCAAGGGTGCGCGCCTGAAGGAGATCGGCACGGTCTCGCGCACCCAGGTCGAGCGGCTGCTCGGGACTCCCGTGCACCTCGACCTGCACGTCAAGGTGGCGAAGGACTGGCAGCGCGACCCCAAGCAGCTGCGCAAGCTCGGGTTCTAGCCGCGGGTCCTGAACCCGGTCTCGCCGACCGGCTCCTCCTCCTCGACCGCGACGTCGGCGACCTCCGCGCGAGGTGGCCCCTGGCGGCACCACGCGAGCACACGCTCGACGGCGGCAGGCTCGCCCTCGAGCACCGCCTCAACGGTGCCGTCGTCGCGGTTGCGTACCCAGCCGGCCACACCCGCTGCGTGCGCCTCGCGCTCGAGCGACGCACGGTAGAAGACGCCCTGGACGTGGCCGGAGACGACGACGTGGCGACGGATCATGCGCCCACCGTAGGCCCGGTGCACGATGGACGCATGGACCCGGTGACCGCGCTCGAGGAGGTCGCGTTCTGGCTGGAGCGCGCTCGCGCCTCGAGCTACCGCGTGGAGGCGTTCCGGCGGGCCGCCGACGTGCTGCGCGACCGCGACGACGTCGAGCAGCTCGCCCGGGAGGGGCGGCTGCGCTCGCTCGACGGGATCGGCGAGCGCACGGCCGGGGTGGTGCGCGAGGTGGTCGAGGGTCGGGTGCCCGACTACCTCGCCACCCTCCGGGAGGAGGGCGAGGGTCCGCTCGTCGCCGGCGGCGAGCGGGTCCGTGCGGCCGTCCGCGGCGACCTGCACACCCACACGGACTGGTCCGACGGCGGCTCGCCGCTGGAGGTCATGGCCCGGACGGCGGCGCGCCTCGGGCACGAGTACGTCGCGATCACCGACCACTCACCACGCCTGACGGTGGCCAACGGCCTGACCGCGGACCGGCTGGAGGCGCAGCTGGAGCTGGTCGCCGACGTCGACGCGCAGGTAGAGGGCACCCGGGTGCTGTCGGGCATCGAGGTCGACATCCTGAAGGACGGGTCGCTGGACCAGGACCCGGCGCTGCTCGACCGGCTCGACGTCGTGGTGGCGAGCGTGCACTCCGACCTGCGCGCCGACAGCATCGCGATGACGCGACGCATGCTCGCCGCCGTCAGGAACCCGGCGACCGACGTGCTCGGCCACTGCACGGGTCGGCTGGTGGAGGGGGGACGAGGTACTCGTCCGCCGAGCCGGTTCGACGCGCGCCGGGTGTTCGCGGCGTGCGCCGAGCACGACGTGGCCGTGGAGATCAACGCCCGTCCTGAGCGGGCCGACCCGCCGGACGACCTCGTGCGGCTGGCGCTCGAGGCCGGCTGCCTGTTCAGCATCGACTCCGACGCGCACGCCCCCGGCCAGCTCGACTTCCTCGACCACGGCTGTGCGCGAGCTGCCGCTCTGGGCGTGCCGCTCGAGCGCATCGTGACCACCTGGCCACTCGAGGATCTCCTGGCCTGGACCGGTCGCCGGTAGCTCAGAGGCGCGCGGCGAGCGCGGCGGCGTCGCGAGGGGCGACGGCGTCGGCCACGCGGCCGGTGACGTCGTCGTAGACGTCGATCAGCTCGCCGAGCTCGCGCACCATGCGACGGGCACGGGCCTCGCCGTCGCCGCAGTCGGCGCGGCACTCGCCGGCGGCCACGCGGTGCGCGGCAGCCAGGGTCGCCAGCGACCACGCCTCGGGCGCGGTGAGGTCGGGCCCGGCCGCGAAGGCCATGACGCGCGACGCGGTGCGGTGGTGCTCGGCGTGTGCCGGGTCGAGGTCGCCCCCGTGCAGCGATGCGGTGCGGGCGACGTCCCAGGCGGCCGCGACCTCGCGCGCCTGCGCGGCGGCGTCGAGCGCGTCGACGTCGTGCGACGCGAGCAGCAGCTGCGTGTGGTCGGCGTAGCCCTGCACGCTGACGCGCGCCGTCGGGTCGACGAGGCGGAGCACCTGCGCGGCCTGTGCGAGACGTAGCCGGGTGCGCAGCTCGACGGAGTCGTCGCCCGTGCCGAAGAGGCGACCGACCAGCGGCACCAGACGGTGCCGGTCGGCGTCGCTCGCGAGGTCGTTGGCGGTGCGCGCCTCGTGGGCGAGCACCGGGTGGGTGCACTCGGGCCGGTCGCTCCACGGCTCGCCGGCCAGGACCGAGACGTACTCCATGACGCAGGCCTCGCCCGCGTCGGCGTCGTGGGCGCCGGCCGTCAGCGTGGGCAGTCCCTCGGGGAGGTTCATGACCCCATGGTCCCAGGACGGCCCAGCCCCGTCCTGTCGACGGCGCGGCGGCGCCGGTGCGCCGCGACGACCACGACGCCGAGGGCGACGGTGGTGAGCGTCCAGACGACCGCACCACCCTGCAGCGCGGGACCGACCCACGACGGTTCCTCGCCCAGGCCGTCGACGGCGTCGAAGCCTGTGCCCCAGGCCCTCCACAGGACGGCGGCGGATGCCAGGGAGGCCACCGCGAGGAGGACGACCGCGACGCGCCACCCGGCAGAGCGGGCCTGCGCGACCACGACCGGCCCGACGCCGACGGTGGCCAGCGCACATGGCGGGCCGGCCATCAGGGCGGCGGCAACGAGCAGGTCCATCCGGTCAGCCTAGGGCGGCACCGGTCGGTCGAGGTGAGCGTCAGCCGACGTCGAGCAGGGCCGCCACCGTCGCGCCGAGCTCGTAGGCAGCCGCACGCTCGTCGTCGCCGACGTCGCCGAGCAGCTGCAGCGGGGCCGCGACGCGGCGCCAGGGGAGGGCCTGCGCGATCGACTCGACCGAGCGGACGGCGCCTTCGGCGTCGTAGCGGCCGTGCACGCAGAGCGCCCACGGAAGGCGGCCGCCGTCGGAGGTCCCGCCCCCGGCGTCGGTGCGGGCCCCGCCGCCGTCGTCGCCCAGCGCTCCGCCGACGGCCAGGAACGTCCGGTCGAAGAGGTCCTTGAGCAGACCCGACATGTACCCGAAGTTGGCCGGGCAGAGCAGCACGAGGCCGTCCGCCGCGAGGAGGTCGTCGGCCGTGGTCGTGTCGGGGGAGAGGACCCGGACGTCGACGCCCTCGATCGCGTCGTCCTGGGCACCGGCTGCGAGCTCCTCGCCCAGGAGGCGGGTGGCCGCCGTGGGCGTGTGCAGCACGAGCAGGAGGGTGCTCACCGAGCCGTCCGGGTCTCGAGAGTCATGCCCCCCAGTATCGCCGGACGCGCATCGTCCGGCGCTGGCGCGACCCTGCGCGAGGAGACGTGACCTGAGTCATATGTCGTCGGACGTGACGATCGGTCTCCTCCGGCACTCTCACCGTCGTCCCCCACCACCCGTCTCCCCGAGGAGTCCCCGATGGCTCGACCCAAGCGCAACCTGTTCGCCCTGCTCGGCTGGCTCGTCTGGAAGCTGCTCTCGCTCGTCGGACTGCCGATCGAGAAGCGCAAGCTCGAGGAGCGTCGCCACGACCGCGGCTCGCGCCGGTCGCGTCGGCGCTGACCGCCCGGCACCCCGTCCCGTCCCCACCTCGACACGAGAGAGGCCCCATGTCCACCACCACGCCCGTCTTCACCACCTCGCAGCGCCTGACGGCCGAGGCGCTCGGCACCTTCTGGCTCGTCCTCGGCGGCTGCGGCACCGCGGTGCTCGCCGGTGACCAGGTCGGCTTCGCCGGCGTCGCGCTGGCGTTCGGCCTGACCGTCCTCACCGGCGCCTACGCGTTCGGCCCCGTCTCCGGCGGGCACTTCAACCCCGCGGTGTCCGTGGGACTCGCGACCGCCCGCCGCTTCCCGTGGAAGGACGTACCGGCGTACGCGGCGGCACAGGTGGTCGGCGCGACCGTGGCCGGTGCGCTCCTGCTCGCCATCGCCTCGGGCAAGCCCGGGTTCGACGCCGTCGCCTCCGGTTTCGCCACGAACGGCTACGGCGACCGCTCGCCCGGCGGCCACGGGTTCTGGGCCGTCGTGGTCACCGAGGTCGTGCTGACCGCCTTCTTCCTCTTCGTGATCCTCGGCGCCTCGTCCAAGCGTGCGGCGGTCGGCTTCTCGGGCCTCGCCATCGGTCTGGCCCTCACGCTGATCCACCTCGTGAGCATCCCGGTCAGCAACACGTCGGTGAACCCGGCGCGCTCGCTCGGCGTGGCCTGGTTCGCGGGCGGCGACGCCCTCTCGCAGGTCTGGGTCTTCATCCTGGCGCCCGTCGTCGGTGCCGCGATCGCCGGCCTCGCCCACGCCGCCCTCCTCGGCGACGACGAGGAGGACGCGGCCGACGCGCAGTAGTCGACGCGTCGTGCCGGCCTGGCGTCGGTCCTCCCCCGGAAGACCGTCGCCAGGTCCGCACATCGCGGGGACGGGGAGGCCCGGCGGAAACTCCTGGTCGTCCTGCGACGTTGGGGGGAGCAGGGGATGATGGACCGACCCCCCGCCACCGACCGAGGGAGTCCCATGGACGACGCCCGAGCCGCCGCCCGCCGTGTCCTCACGAACATCGAGTCCGTCGTCGACGGCAAGCCCGAGGCGGTCCAGACCGCCGTCGTGGTCCTGCTCGCCGAGGGCCACCTGCTGATCGAGGACGTCCCCGGCGTCGGCAAGACCGTGCTCGCCCGCGCGCTCGCGCGCAGCGTCGACGGCTCCGTGCGTCGCATCCAGTTCACGCCCGACCTGCTGCCCTCCGACGTCACCGGCGTCTCGGCGTTCAACCAGCAGAAGGGCGAGTTCGAGTTCAAGCCCGGTGCGGTGTTCGCGAACATCGTCATCGGCGACGAGATCAACCGCGCCTCCCCCAAGACCCAGTCCGCGCTCCTGGAGGCCATGGAGGAGCGGCAGGTCACGGTCGACGGGCGCACCCACCGGCTGGCGACGCCGTTCAGCGTGATCGCCACGCAGAACCCGTACGAGATGGAGGGCACGTACGCGTTGCCCGAGGCCCAGCGCGACCGCTTCACCGCCCGGATCTCGATGGGCTACCCCGACGTCGATGCCGAGCTGGAGATGCTGCGCGACCGCGACGTCGACAACCCCCTCGACCGGCTGCAGCCGGTCGTGACCATCGACGACGTCCGCGTGATGATCGCCCAGGCACGTGCCGTCTTCGCGTCGGAGTCGGTCGAGCGGTACTGCGTGGCGATCGCGCGCGCCACGCGTGAGGACGCCGCGTTGCGCCTCGGCGCCAGCCCGCGCGCGACCCTGCAGCTGGTGCGTGTCGCCAAGGCCCGCGCCTACCTGGACGACCGCGACTACGTGCTGCCCGACGACGTCGACGCCCTCGCCCCGCTCGTGCTCCCGCACCGGCTCGTCCCGGCCCGGGGCTCGGCGCCCGTGGAGGAGACGGTGCGCCGCATCGTGGCCGAGACTCCCGTGCCGCAGGGCGCGGTGGAGCCCCGATGAGCCACCGGTCGGTGACCACGGCGTGAGGCTGCTGCGACGGCTGCCCCGTCCTGGCCTGGCCTGGCCTGGTCTGCGACTGACGGGTCGTGGTGCCGGCTTCCTCGTGACGTCGCTGGTCCTGCTCGCCGCGGCGCCGTTGCTGTCGCTCCCTGCTCTGCTGAGCGTCTCGGCGATGCTGCTGGGCGTCGTCGTGCTGGCGGCCGTCTTCGTGCTCCTCGGGCAGGCGCGGGTCGTCGTCGAGCGGCGCTTCGCGCCCGAGGTGCTCTCGCCGGGCGACACCACGACCGCCACCGTCGAGGTGACCAACCTGTCGGTGCTGCCCGCCCTCGAGGCCCGCTGGAGCGACACCGTGCCGCACGGGCTGAGCGCCGATGCCAGCGGCGTGCTCCCGCCGCTCGGCGGCAGTCGCACCCGCCGGTCGCGGGCGCGGTTCCGCTACCCCGTGCAGGGCCTGCGGCGAGGTCGGCACGTGCTCGGGCCGCTGCGGGTCGAGGTCGTCGACCCGTTCGGCCTCGTGCTGCGCCGCCACACCTTCGGCGACGCCCAGGACCTCGTGGTGCTCCCGCGGCGGCACGCGCTCGACGCGGGATCGACCCGGGGGCTCGACGAGGGGGTCGCCGCCCAGGGCGCGGCACACCGCGCCGGCATCGGCGAGGACGACCTGGTCGCCCGCACGTACCTGCCCGGCGACGCGCTGAAGCGGATGCACTGGAAGGCCACCGCGCACCGCGGCGAGCTCATGGTGCGCCAGGAGGAGCAGCAGGACGACCCGAGGATCGGCGTCGTCGTCGACCCCGACGCGGCGTCCTTCGGCACCGCCCGGGAGCGGGACGGCTGGTCGTACTCGCCCGAGCTGGAGTGGGCGGTCAGCGCCGCGGCGTCGATGGTCGACCACCTCGTGCACGCCGGTTTCGCCGTCACCCTCCGCTCGCCGCTCGACGTGGTCGACCGCCAGCTCGACCACGTCGAGGCCGTCGAGGAGGCCCTCGTCGACCTCGCGGTGCTCGAGCCGCTGCCGGGCGCCGACCCTGCCGACGCCGATCCCGGGGAGCGGACCGTGGTGGCCGTGCTCGGGCGTCCCGACGTCGCGCGTGCCCAGGCCTGGACCGAGGCGCTCGCGGGCGCCACCAGCGTGCTCGCGCTCGTCTCCGCCGGGACGCGCGGACCGGCGCTCGAGGTGCTCGAGCGTGCCGGCTGGCGGCACGTCCCCTACACCGCCCACGACGACGTGTCCGAGGTCTGGTCGCGCCTGGGGGTGAGTCGCACCCGTGCTGCGTCCTGAGGCCTCCACCCGACGTCGCGCCGCCGCCGTACCGCGGCGCCCCTGGCTCGACCAGCTCCTCGTCGTCGGCGCGCTCGCCGTGCTCCTGCTGGGCTACGACACGGTCGTCGAGGGTCGTGACTGGTGGGTGACCACCACACTGG
Source organism: Aeromicrobium erythreum (assembly GCF_001509405.1). Classification (NCBI taxonomy): domain Bacteria; kingdom Bacillati; phylum Actinomycetota; class Actinomycetes; order Propionibacteriales; family Nocardioidaceae; genus Aeromicrobium; species Aeromicrobium erythreum. The sequence continues at coordinate 2,435,422 of NZ_CP011502.1, read as the reverse complement.
TCGCCGGCCTGGTCGCCCTCGTCTGCGCGGTGCTCGGCAGCCTCGCACCGCGGTTCGCCGTCCCGGTCGGGCTCCTCGTGCTGGTGGTGGTGCTGGGGTGGGTGTTCGTCCCCGAGACGTTCGCCGGACCCCTCCCGACCACCTCGACCTTCCAGGGACTCGGCGAGGCGCTGTCGCGGGCCCAGGTGATCGTGATGGAGGAGGCCGCGCCGGCGGCGGCCGCGCGCCCGCTCGTGCTGCTCCTCGCCGGGGCCTTCGGCCTGCTCGTCCTGGTGCTCGACCTCGTGCTGCGTCTGCGCGTCGGCGTCTTCTTGACGGGAGCCGTGCTGCTGGTGGTCTACGCCGCGCCGGCCCTGGTCTCCGGCGAGACGCCCTCGCTCTGGGTCTTCGCCGGGGCGGCCGCCTGCTGGCTCGCGCTCCTGCGCACCCGCACGGCAGCGACGTCCGCGGGCTGGGCGTCGCTGGTGCCGGCCCTCGGTCTCGGTGGCTCGGCCCTGCTCGTCGGCGTGCTGCTGCCCCCCGTCCTGCCCGACGTCACCGCCGTCGCCAAGCCGTGGGGCGAGCCGCCGCCGCAGGTGTTCGGCCGCGGCATCAACCCGATGCTGCAGCTGGGCCAGAACCTACGTCGCAACAGCACCACCGTCTCCGCGCGCTACACGACCACGCTGCAGGACCCGCCGTACCTCAAGGTCGCGACGCTGCGCGACTTCCGCGGCCGCACGTGGCGTCCGGCGACGGCGAACGACGGCGACCCGTTCGAGAGCCGCATCGGCATCGAGCCGGAGGTCCGGACGAGCCAGGAGACCACCACCATCCGGATCGCCGACCTGCGCAGCAGCATGCTGCCGGTGCCGTACCCGGTGCTCGACGTCGACGGTCTGCGCGGGGCCTGGTCGCTGCGCCGCACCGGCCTGACCATCAGCTCCGACAGCTCCACGACGCGCGACCAGCAGTACACGGTCACGAGCCTCGAGCGGCTCCCGACGGCCGAGCAGATGCGGGCGCTGGTCACGTCGCCGACCGCAGTACCCCTTGACTACACCGCGCTGCCCGACGACGTGCCGCGGGTCGTCGCCTCGACGGCGCGCGAGGTCACGGCCGACGCCACCAACGACTACGACCGTGCCATGGCGCTGCAGGACTACTTCCGCCAGAACTTCGTCTACTCCGAGACCGCGCCGGTCGCAGAGGACTACGACGGCAACGGGGTCGGCGTGCTCGGCACGTTCCTGGAGGAGAAGGCCGGCTACTGCGTGCACTTCTCCTCCGCCATGGCGGTCATGGCACGCGAGCTGGGGATGCCGTCGCGCATCGCGGTCGGCTACGCGCCCGGCCAGGCCGCCGGGGTCGACGACGACGGGAACACCGAGTACGAGGTGACGTCCGACGACCTGCACGCGTGGCCCGAGATCTACTTCGACGGCGTCGGCTGGGTCGGCTTCGAGCCGACGCCGGGCGTCGGGTCGCGCACCGGCTTCGAGGAGCCCGAGGGCACCCCGGAGAGCACCGAGCAGGCAGCACCGCAGGACCAGCCGTCGCAGCGACCGAGCGATGCCGCCGCGGAGGAGGGCTCGGTCACGACCGAGGCGTCGGCCGCCGACTCCGAGGCCCCGACGGCGCCGCGCACCGCCCTCACCGTCGCGGTCGTCCTGCTGCTCGCGGCGCTGCTGCCCGGTCTGCTGCGCAGCCTGCTGCGACGTCGTCGGCTTGCTGCCTCCGACCCCGAGCCGTGGTGGCGCGAGGTGGAGGCGTCGGCCGTCGACGTCGGGCTGGCCGTGCCGCGGGCCGGGACGCCGCGCGGCCTCGTCGACGTGGTCGGTCCTCGGGCCGACCCCGACGACCTGCGCCGGGTGCTCACCGCCGTCGAGCGCTCGCGCTACGCCCGGCCGGGCACCGACGTCGCCGACGAGCGCGAGGCCGCACGCCGGGTGGTCGACCGGGTGCGTGCGGCCGGGTCGCGCGGGGAGCGGCTGCGGGCGTTGCTCCTGCCGCGGTCGCTGCTGCGTCGACGCTGACGCGCGGCTCAGCCCGGCACGTCGAGCATGAGCTTCTTCTGCACCTTGCCCATCGCGTTGCGCGGCAGCGACGGCACGAACCGGACCTCGCGCGGCCGCTTGTGCCACGACAGGTCCGCCGCGACGTGCTCGACCATCCGCGCGGCGAGGGCGTCGTCGGCGTCGTCGGGCGCGACCACCGCGTAGGCGACGATGCGCTGGCCGAGGTCCTCGTCGGGCAGCCCCAGCACGGCCACCTCCTGCACCTCCGGCAGCGCGAGCAGGGACGTCTCGATCTCGCCGGCGCCGATGCGGTAGCCCCCGGACTTGATCAGGTCGACCGACTCGCGGCCGACGATCCGGTGGAAGCCGTCGGCGTCGACGACGGCGAGGTCGCCCGTGGCGAACCACCCGTCGGACCCGAGCACCTCGGCCGTCGTCTCCGGCAGGTTCAGGTAGCCGTCGAACAGCATCGGCCCGCTGACCTCGAGCCGACCGACGGTCTCGCCGTCCGCCGGCACCTCGCCGCCGTCCTCGGCCCGCAGGCGCGTGCGGGCCTCGCCCACCGGCAGGCCGACCCAGCCGGGGCGTCGTTCGCCGTCGGCCCGCGTGCTGAGGGTGATCATGGTCTCCGTCATGCCGTAGCGCTCCACGAGCGCGTGGCCCGTGAGCTCGCGCAGCCGCTCGAAGACGGGCACGGGCAGCGGAGCGCTGCCCGACACGAGCAGGCGCGCGCCGGACAGCGCGCGCGCCGCCTCGGGGTCGCGCGCCACGCGCGTCCAGACGGTCGGCACGCCGAAGTAGACGGTGGCAGGTGTCGCCGCGTACGCCTGCGGCGTTGGACGGCCGGTGTGCACGACGCGCGAGCCCAGGTGCAGCGACCCGAGCACGCCCAGCACCAGGCCGTGGGTGTGGAACAGGGGAAGGCCGTGCGCGACGACGTCGTCGCCCGTCCAGCCCCACGCGTCGGCCAGGCCCTCGATCCCGGTCCGCAGGGCCCGGTGGCTCAGGACCACGCCCTTGGGCGCGCCGGTGGTGCCCGACGTGTAGAGCACGATGGCCGTCTCGGTCTCCGCCACCGGCTCGGGCAGGTCGACGCCTCGGTCCCCGGCGGTCGGGGCGGTCGGCACCTCGACGAGCGGCAGGTCCACGCCGTCGCGTCGTGGCCCGGCCCAGCACGTCGCGCCGGAGTCGGTCACCACGTGCGCGGTCTCGGCCGGGCCCGCGTCGGGCGGCACCGGCACCACGGGCACGCCCGCCAGCAGGCAGCCGCTCACGGCCACGACGGTCTCCAGCGTCGGCTCGGCGCACACCGCCACCGGCCCGGCGTCCGGCAGCCGCGACGCGAACGCCACGGCGACCTCGCGCAGGCCCGCGCGCGACAGCGCCCGGCCGTCGACCACGACGGCCTCCGGGTGGTCCGGGAGGTCGAGGTCGCGCAGCGCACGAAGGAGGGTCGTGGGGGAGGAGGACGTCATGAGAGCACCATGCCAGGGAGGATGAGGGTCAGGGTCAGGGCGACGGGACCGACGACGACCATCGACAGCCCCCACCGCGTCAGCAGGCTGGTCATGCGGGGACGCGCGTCCGGGTCGACGGTCGTGGCGACGTAGGTGGCGCCCACGGTCGAGAACGGCGACACGTCGACGATCGACGCGCAGACGCCGATGGCGCAGATCATCGCCCAGCCGGGTATGCCTCCGTCGGCGATGAGCGGCAGGGCGAGGGGGACCAGCGCGGCGAGCATCCCGGTCGTCGACGCGAAGGCCGAGATGAGGCCGGCCGCCGCGCACAGCAGCAGTGCCGCCACGACGGGTGCGCCGACGTGCGCGGCGCGCTCGCCGATGAGGTCGATCACGCCCATCTGCGTCAGCACGCCGACGTAGGTGATGATGCCGCCGACCAGGAGCACCGAGCCCCAGTCGATCCGGCTCATGGCAGCCTTCCCCGCCGCCGGGTCGACCAGCGCCAGCAACGCACCCAGGCCGAAGCCGATGACGCCGATGTCGGGCTCGAGGCCGCCGAGCGCCATCACCACGACGGCCACGACGAGCGCGACCATCAGCACGAGCGTGAGCACCTGGTGCGGCGTCGCCCGACCGGGCGAGCGGACCTCCGCCGGGGCGTCGTCGTCGAGGGAGAGCGAGGACTGGCCGTACTCCGGCAGCGCGGCACCTCGCGCGACCATGGCGCGCTCCAGGCGCGGCGCCTCCGCACGGCGTCGACCGCGGCCGAACAGCACGTGCGCCACGGCCAGCAGGACCAGGTTGATCACCACGGCCACCGCGAAGAGCAGCAGCGGGCTGAGCGCGATGCCTGCCGCGTCGGCGGTGCCCCACGTGATGATGCCGAACAGGCTGGTGGGGGCGAACGCGCCGGCGCTGAGCCCGCAGCCCATCGACAACGCCATGAGCATGGGGTCGATGCCGCGACGGTGCGCGACGCTCATGCCCATCGGGGCCATGACGAGCCCGCCGAGCGGAGCGCCCATGGCCGACACGAGGGCGGTCAGCGCGAAGAACGTGGTGGGCAGCGCGGCGTCCCGGTCGCCGACCCGCGCCAGCGACGTCTCGATCAGCCAGTCGATGGTGCCGTTGCTGTGGGCGATGCCGAAGAAGTAGGTGACGCCCACGAGCAGCACGAGGATCGACAGCGGGAACCCCGCGACCACCTCCTCCAGGCTGAGGTCGGCGATCCACAGGCCGACGAGCGCGGCCACGGGGAACAGGACGATGCCGATGTTGACGTTGCGGGCTGCGGCGATCGCGAACACGGCGACGAAGATGCCGAGGGCGACGAGCTGGGCGGTCATGGCGCCTCCAGGTGGGGGACGGCTCCCGGTCGGTCCATCAGGTGGAACAGTGGGCCGTAGGCCGGGACGGGCGTGTAACGTAGAGCACACGCGTGTTGCAGGGCAAGTGCCTGGACCCGCCCGTGCTGAGCCCGAGGAGGAGCCTGTGACGACCGCCAGCGTGGTGACCGCGTTCTCGGTGCTGGAGCGCGTCGCCGAGCTCCAGCCGGTCGGGCTGTCCGAGCTCGCCCGGGCCGCGGACCTGCCGAAGAGCACCGTGCACCGCTGCCTGCAGACGCTGCAGGAGGTCGGCTGGGTGGAGTCGTCCGGCGGCACGAGCGCGCGCTGGTCGATGAGCCTGCGCGCGCTGTCCGTGTGTGGCGGCGCCGGAGGTCGCCAGAGCCTGCGCGACCTCGCGCTGCCGCTCATGAGCGACCTGCAGCTGGTCACGACCGAGACCGTGCACCTCTGCGCCCCCGACGGCGACGTGCTGGTGCTGCTCGAGCGGCTCGACACCTCCCACGCCCTCCGCGCGTTCCTGCCGCTGGGGGAGCGGATCCCGCTGCACGCCTCCGCCACCGGTCTGGCCTACCTGTCGGCCTGCCCCGACGACGTGGTCGAGCGCTACCTCGCCGGCCCGCTCGAGCCGCGGACCCCGGCGTCGCTCGTCGACCCCGACGCGATCCGCGCCGAGCTCGTCGCCATCCGAGACCGCGGGTACTCGATCAACGAGAACGGCCTGTCGACCGGTATCAGCTCGCTCGGGGCGCCCATCGTCTCGCGCACCGGCGTCGTGGGGGCCCTGTCGGTGTCGGGACCCTCGATCCGCATCGTGCCCGCGCGCTTCGAGGAGCTCGGGACGCAGGTGGTGGAGTCGGCGCGCCGCCTGGGCCGACTCCTCTGACCCGCGCCCGCCCCGCCCGCTCGCTCAGCTGGGCGGCGTGCCGTCGCCGAACGGCGACCCGCCGAGCTCCTCGCGGTGGTGTGCGGTCGTCCAGCCGGAGAGGTCGGGGCCCTTCGGGACGACGCTCGTCGGGTTGATGTCGGTCTGCACCACGTAGTAGTGCTGCTTGATCTGCTCGAAGTCGGTCGCGTCGCCGAAGCCGGGCGTCTGGTAGAGGTCGCGCGCGTAGCCCCACAGCGCCGGCATCGTGGCGAGCGTCTGACGGTTGGCCTTGAAGTGGCCGTGGTAGACGGGGTCGAAGCGCGCCAGCGTCGTGAAGAGCCGCACGTCGGCCTCGGTGATGGTGTCGCCCATGAGGTAGCGACGCGTCGTCAGCCGCTCCTCGAGCCAGTCGAGCGCGGTCCAGAGCCGGTCGTACGCGGAGTCGTAGGCCTCCTGCGAACCGGCGAAGCCGCAGCGGTACACGCCGTTGTTCACCTCGGTGAACACACGGTGCATGACCTCCTCCATCTCGTCGCGGGTCGCGTCGGGCCACAGGTCGGGCGCACCCTCGCGGTGGTGGTCGGTCCACTCGAAGAAGAAGTCGTGGGTGATCCACGGGAAGTCGTTCGTGACGACCTTGCCGCTCTCGACCTCGACGACGGCGGGCACCGTGATGCCGCGCGGGTAGTCGGGGTAGCGCGCGAAGTACGCGTCCTGCAGGCGCGGGATGCCGAGCACCGGGTCGACCCCGTCGGGATCGAGGTCGAAGGTCCAGCTGCGCTTGTCGTGCGTGGGGCCGGCGAGCCCGAGCGACAGCGCGTCCTCCAGCCCGAGGAGGCGGCGCACGATGACGGTGCGCGTCGCCCAGGGGCACGCGAGCGCGGCGACGAGCCGGTAGCGGCCGGCCTCGACGGGCCAGGTCGGCGCGTCGTCCACGGGCGGCTTGCCGGTGCCCGCGCGGTCGTCGACCGGGGCGCCCCCCTGCCGCGTGATGCGGTCGGGGATGTAGTTCATGTCGCGGTCGAACTCCTGGCCGCTCGTGACGTAGGAGCCCGCCGTGGACTGGTCCTCGCTGCTGGTGTCGCTGCTCATGACCCCAGTCTGTCCGAGCCCGCCCACCGCTGCAGCGTGGTGGTCCCCGCGGACGGTGGGGTAGGCTGGCCGCGATGTACGCGAGCCGACTCCTTCTCTGCCGCGTCGAGGTCCACTAGGTCGGGCCCCTCGGCGCGGAGTTCGTCATGCACCGACCGCAACGACCTGACGAGCACCCCGAGGAAGACACCGACATGACCACGCACCGCACCGGACTGCCCAGCAACGTCGTCGCGCCGCAGAAGGCGTCGCCGATGCCGTTCGGCCGCTACCGCCCGTTCGCGCCCATCGACCTGCCCGACCGCACCTGGCCGTCCCAGACGATCACGAAGGCCCCGCGCTGGCTCTCCACCGACCTGCGCGACGGCAACCAGGCCCTCATCGACCCCATGACCCCGGTGCGCAAGCGCCGCATGTTCGAGCTGCTCGTGCGCATGGGCTACCAGGAGATCGAGGTCGGGTTCCCGTCGGCCAGCGAGACCGACTTCGCGTTCGTGCGCTCGCTGATCGAGGACGACGTCATCCCCGACGACGTCACGATCTCGGTCCTGACCCAGGCCCGCGAGGACCTCATCGAGCGGACCACGCAGGCGCTGACCGGCGCCCGGCGCGCCAACATCCACCTCTACAACGCCGTCGCGCCGCTGTTCCGCCGCGTCGTCTTCCACGCCTCGAAGGACGAGGTGCGCGCCATCGCCACCCGCGGCACCGAGCTCGTCATGAAGCACGCCGAGCAGAACATGCCGGGCACCGCGTTCGGCTACCAGTACAGCCCCGAGATCTTCACCGGCGCCGAGCTGGAGTTCAGCGTCGAGGTCTGCAACGCGGTCATGGACGTCTGGCAGCCCGAGGACGGTCGCGAGATCATCCTCAACCTGCCGGCCACCGTCGAGATGGCCACCCCGAACACCTACGCCGACCAGATCGAGTGGTTCGGCCGCAACGTCGAGCACCGCGAGAACGTCGCCATCAGCCTGCACCCGCACAACGACCGCGGCACCGCCGTCGCCGCCACCGAGCTGGCGCTGATGGCCGGAGCGGACCGCGTCGAGGGGTGCCTCTTCGGCCACGGCGAGCGCACCGGCAACGTCGACCTCGTCACCGTCGGCATGAACCTGTTCAGCCAGGGCATCGACCCGCAGGTCGACTTCACCGCCGGCGGCATCGGCATCGACGAGGTGCGCCGCACCGTCGAGTACTGCACGAGCCTGCCGGTGCACCCGCGCCACCCGTACGCGGGCGACCTCGTCTACACCGCCTTCTCCGGCTCCCACCAGGACGCCATCAAGAAGGGCCTGGAGGACCTCGACCGGATCGCCGCCGAGCAGGGCGTCGACGTGTCCGAGGTGCCGTGGGAGGCGCCCTACCTGCCCATCGACCCGCACGACGTCGGCCGCACCTACGAGGCCGTCATCCGCGTCAACAGCCAGTCCGGCAAGGGCGGCGTCTCTTACCTGCTGAAGACCGAGCACCAGCTCGACCTGCCGCGTCGCCTGCAGATCGAGTTCAGCCGGGTCGTGCAGGGCCTCACCGAGGGCGAGGCGGGCGAGATCTCCGCCGACGGCATCTGGACGGCGTTCAGCCAGGAGTACCTCGAGCGCGAGGAGCCCTACTCCCTCGTGACCTTCACCTCCACCACGTCGTCGGACGGTCACGACCAGCAGGTCGTCGACCTCGTCGTCCGCGGGGAGGAGCGCTCCTTCAAGGGCGAGGGCAACGGTCCCGTCGACGCCTTCGTCGACGGCATGCGTCAGGCCGGGGCCGACATCCGGGTGCTCGACTACACCGAGCACGCGCTGTCGGCTGGCGGCGACGCCCTTGCCGCCGCCTACGTCGAGGCCGAGATCGCCGGCGAGATCGTGTGGGGCGTGGGCATCCACGCCAACATCGTCACCGCCTCGCTGCGGGCCGTCGTCTCCGCCGCCAACCGCGCCGCGGCCCAGACCATCCCCGCCGTCTAGCCCGGTCTGCTCCGCGCCCCCGCCAGGCACCCCCGCCAGGCCCTGCTCCCTCCCCGCTGAGTGTGACGTTTCGGTGTCGTCGCGACCCGATCCGGCCCGCGAACGTCGCGCCCAGCGGGGGAGGACGGTCGGTCCGACGAACTTCACCGGATCGTCATCACTGGACCGTCCAGCCGGTACAGACACGGGGCCTCCCGCTGGCTAGCATCGTGTGACGTCGAGCACCCCTCGACGCCACACTCACGCGACGCGATCCGTCGCCGGCCCCAGGAGGTCCCGTGTCCCGTTCGCTCAACACCGTGGCGGTGTTCGGTCTCGGGAAGGTCGGCGAGCTGGTGGCCGACCTGCTCGTCCGCGCGCAGTTCGACGTCGTCGGCTACGACGCCGCCCCGCGCGACGACCTCCACTTCGCCTCCCACGTGGTCGACGTCGCCGACGCCACCGCCGTCCGCAAGGCGCTCACCGACGTCGACGCCGTCGTGTCGTGCCTGCCCTACCACCTGAACATCGCCGTCGCCGAGGCCGCGTACGACACCAGCACGCACTACTTCGACCTCACCGAGGACGTCCCGACGACGAACCGCGTCGTGGAGCTGAGCCGCCAGCGCCCCGAGTCGGCGTTCGTGCCGCAGTGCGGCCTGGCGCCCGGGCTGATCGGCATCGTCGGTGCCTCGCTCGCGCAGGGCTTCGAGCAGATCCGCAACATCGAGCTCAAGGTCGGCGCCCTGCCGCAGAACCCGACCGGCCTGCTCGGCTACGCGTTCAACTGGTCGGCCGAGGGCGTCGTCAACGAGTACCTCAACGACTGCGAGGTGCTGCGCTCCGGCCGCCGTCAGATGGTGCCGGCCATGACCGAGAAGGAGCGCGTCTTCATCGGCGGCATCGAGCTGGAGGCCGCGCTGACCTCCGGTGGTCTCGGCACGATGTGCCAGACGTACGAGGGCCGCGTGAGCCGGCTCGACTACAAGACCCTGCGCTACCCGGGCCACTTCGAGCAGATGCACTTCCTGTTCGACGAGCTCAACCTGCGCGAGCGTCGCGAGGAGGTCGGCCGGATCCTCGTCGACGCCAAGCCGCCCGTGAACGACGACATCGTCTACCTGCACGCCGCCGTCGAGGGCACGAAGGCCGGCCAGCCGTTCCGCGAGAACTACGTGCGCGGCTACCTGCCGATCGAGATCGAGGGTCGCACCTGGCGCGCCATCAGCTGGACCACCGCCGCCTCAGCCGTCTCCGTCGTCGAGCTCGTCGCCGACGGCGGCCTGCCGCACGCCGGCTTCGTCGCCCAGGAGGACATCCGCCTCGACGACCTCTTCGCCACCACCTCCGGACAGCTGTTCGCCTCCCACGGAAAGGTCTCTCCCGCATGAGCGACGTCACCACCCGCGCCCTCGAGATCCTGCAGCGCCTCGGCGCCGGCAATCCCTTCGACGCCGTTCCCGAGGGGGCGCAGCGCGACCTGCCCGCGACGTCGCCGATCGACGGCCACGAGATCGGTCGGCTCGCGTCGCACTCGGCCGCCGACGTCGGCGACGCGGTGGGCCGCGCGCACGACGCCTTCCTGCAGTGGCGCAGCGTCCCGGCGCCGGTGCGCGGCCAGTTCGTGCGCGAGCTGGGCGAGCTGCTCCGCGAGCACAAGGACGACCTCGGCGCGCTGGTGAGCATCGAGGCCGGGAAGATCCTGAGCGAGGGTCTGGGTGAGGTGCAGGAGATGATCGACATCTGCGACCTCGCGGTCGGGCTCTCCCGCCAGCTGCACGGGCTGACGATCGCCACCGAGCGTCCTGGGCACCGGATGATGGAGCAGTGGCACCCGCTGGGCGTCGTCGGCGTCATCAGCGCCTTCAACTTCCCGGTCGCGGTGTGGTCGTGGAACGCGGCGCTCGCGTTCGTCTGCGGCGACGCCGTGGTGTGGAAGCCGTCGGAGAAGACGATGCTGACCGCCCTCGCATGCCAGGCCCTCGCCGACGAGGCGGCCCGCCGCGCCGGCGCGCCGGAGCACCTGTCGCAGGTCGTGCTCGGCGCCCGTGAGGTCGGCGAGGCGCTCGTCGACGACCCGCGCGTGCCGCTCGTCTCGGCCACCGGCTCCACCCGGATGGGCAAGGAGGTCGCGCCGCGCGTGGCCGCCCGCCTGGGCCGCTCGCTGCTCGAGCTCGGCGGCAACAACGCCGCCGTCGTGGCGCCCAGCGCCGACCTCGACCTCGCCGTGCGCGGCATCGTGTTCTCCGCCGTCGGCACGGCCGGCCAGCGCTGCACGTCGCTGCGTCGCGTGATCGTGCACGAGAGCATCAAGGACGAGCTGGTGGAGCGGCTGGCGAAGGCGTACGCGACGCTGCCGATCGGCTCGCCGCTGGATCCGACCACGCTCGTCGGGCCCCTGGTCGACGAGGCGTCGTTCCGGGCGTTCGGCGACGCGATCAGCCGTGCCCAGGCCGACGGCGGCACGCTCGTCACCGGCGGCGCGCAGGACGTCGCCGCCAGCGACGCGACCGGCGGCGGCTACTACGTGCAGCCCGCCATCGTCGACATGCCCGGCCAGACCGACGTCGTGAAGGAGGAGACGTTCGCGCCGATCCTCTACGTGCTCACCTACTCCTCGTTCGTCGATGCCCTGGCCCTGCACAACGACGTCGCCCAGGGCCTGTCGTCCTCGATCTTCACCCTCGACGTGCGCGAGGCCGAGACGTTCGTGTCGGCGGTCGGCTCCGACTGCGGCATCGCCAACGTCAACATCGGCCCCTCGGGTGCCGAGATCGGTGGCGCGTTCGGCGGGGAGAAGGACACCGGCGGCGGTCGCGAGTCGGGCTCCGACGCGTGGCGCGCCTACATGCGCCGCGCGACGAACACGGTGAACTACTCCACCGAGCTGCCGCTGGCTCAGGGCGTGGAGTTCGTGTGAGCCGCTTCCGGTACCTCCGGGTGTCGGAGGAGGTCGAAGCCGAGGGCGGCCACAGGTGGTCCGTCTCGCCCACGCGCTTGCGCGCGGACCTGGCGGCGAACCTCTCCGAGCTCTACGGCTCCGAGGTGCCGGCGTACACGACGCTCGTCGAGGCGTGCGAGCACGTCAACGCCGACGTGCTCGCCCGCCGCGGCGGCGACGCCGAACGGCTCGGCTCGATCCGTCGCGTCACGGCCGAGCGGCACGGTGCCATCCGGGTCGGCACCGAGACGGAGCTGGCGCAGGTGGCGCGGATCTTCGGCGCCTGCGGCATGTACCCCGTCGGGTTCTACGACCTGCGCGAGGCGACTCCGCCGATCCCCGTGGTCAGCACAGCGTTCCGGCCCCTGGCACGCGCTGAGCTGGCGGAGAACCCGTTCCGCGTCTTCACGTCGGTGCTCGTCGTGGACGACCGTCGCTTCTTTGACGAGCGCACCGAGGCGCGGCTGCGCGAGTTCCTCGACGCCCGCACGCTCTTCCCCGCCGAGCTGCTCGAGCTGGCCGACCAGATGGAGTCCGAGGGCGACCTGACGTTCGAGCGGGCCGACCGGTTCCTGGAGCTGGCGACCGCGTCGTTCGCGTTGTCCGACGAGCCGGTCGACCGTGCCTGGTACGAGCACCTCGAGTCGATCTCGAGCGTCGCGGCCGACATCGGCGGCGTCGGCTCCACGCACATCAACCACCTCACGCCCCGCGTGCTCGACATCGACGCGCTCTACGCGCGCATGGGCGACCTCGGCATCGAGATGATCGACCGCATCCAGGGCCCGCCGCAGGTCGAGCCGGGGGAGGGCGTCGACGTTCTGCTGCGCCAGACGTCGTTCCGTGCGCTCGCCGAGCCCCGCCGCTTCCGCGAGCCCGACGGCTCGGTCGTCGACGCGCACCTGCGGGTGCGGTTCGGCGAGGTCGAGGGCCGGGGCGTCGCGCTGACGCCCGCCGGCCGCGACCTCTACGACGGTCGGGGCTTCCGCGCCTTCCCGCGCACCGAGGAGGAGCTGCACGCGCAGGGCCTGGCCTACTACCGGCGCGACGACCAGGGTCGGCTGCAGCCGATCGTGTACGAGGACTTCCTGCCGAAGTCGGCGGCGGGCATCTTCGCGTCGAACCTCACCAGCGACGGCACGGCCGACGCCCGCCAGCGCGCCTCGTCGCGCGACGCCGCCTGGATGCAGGACGCCCTCGACCGCACCCTGCACGACCCGTACGCGCTCTACGAGGCCGAGCGTGCCGGCGAGGTCTACCGGTTCCCCACCCGCTGACCCGACCGTTGCCGCCTCCGGCCGCGTGTCCCTAGGATGCGGGCGAACCGATCGGAGGACCCGTGCATCGACCCACCGCCCCCGTGGCGCTCCTGGCCTTCACCCTGCTCGCCGTGGCGGCCTGCGGCAGCGGCGTACGACCGAGCGTCGACGACGTCGCCGACGCGATCCGCGACGGACGGATCTCCAGCATCGAGGCCGAGAACGCCGACTGCTCCGCCCGGGTGTTCGTGGAGTCCGACCTCTCCGACACCGCGCTCCTCGGGCTGGTCGACCGTGCCGACCGCCCCGTGACGACCCAGGACGACCGCGATGCCCTCGTCGCCGTGGAGGAGCGACTGATCGCCGAGTGCGACCTCCAGCAGGCCGCCGGCTGACCTCGACCCCGCAGCCCGACAGACCTCCTTCGTTGCCCGACCAGCGACACCGTTGGTCGAGTAGGCCGACCGGCGACGGAGGAGCTCGGTCGGGCGTATCGAGACCACTCTGGCCTGTCGCTGGGGGCTGGCTCGCGCTGGGCTGTTGCCGGGTGGTCTCGATACGCAGGGGCCTCGCAAGCTCGTCCCTGCTACTCGACCAGCGGGGGGTTCGTTGGTCGAGTAGTCGACGCCGCGACGGAGGAGCTGGCGGAGACGTATCGAGACCATTCCAAGCGGGCGCTGGGAGTCGAGCCACGCTGGGCCGTTGCGGGGTGGTCTCGATACGCGTCGACGTGCTCGCTGGCGCTCGCCGTCGCTGCTACTCGACCAGCGGTGGGTCTCGCTGGTCGAGTAGGCCGGCCGGCGACGGAGGAGCTCGGTCGGTCGTATCGAGACCATTCCAAGCGGGCGCTGGGAGCTGGCTCGCGCTGGGCCGTTGCGGGGTGGTCTCGATACGCGTCGACGTGCTCGCTGGCGCTCGCCGTCGCTGCTACTCGACCAGCGGTGGGTCTCGCTGGTCGAGTAGGCCGGCCGGCGACGGAGGAGCTCGGTCGGACGTATCGAGACCACTCTGGCCTGTCGCTGGGGGCTGGCTCGCGCTGGGCTGTTGCCGGGTGGTCTCGATACGCAGGGACCTCGCAAGCTCGTCTCTGCTACTCGACCAGCGAACTTACCGCTGGTCGAGTGCCTGCCCGAGCGCCAGCGAGGGGAGGTGTATCGAGACCACTCTGGGCTGTCGCTGGGGGTTGGGTTGTGCTGGACCGTTGCCGGGTGGTCTCGATACGCAAGGGCCTCGCAAGCTCGCCCCTGCTACTCGACCAGCGGAATTCACCGCCGGGGGTGGGCACGGAGTGTTCACCCCGCAGGCCTGGACGGTGTCGGACCCCCGGCCTAGGTTGAGCGTGTCATCCACGTCACATGATTCGGGGGGATCATGCACCGCACTCCACGTCCACGACTCGTCAGGCTGGCCGCCGCGTGCGCCGGCCCCGTGCTGGCCCTCGGGCTCGTCGTCGCGCCCACCACGGCGCAGGCCGTCACGTACGTCGCGCTCGGCGACTCCTACTCCTCGGGGCTCGGCACCCGCTCCTACCTCGACGACGGCACCGAGTGCCGACGCTCGGCGCAGTCGTACCCGGCGCTCGTCGCCGCAGCCCGTGGGTGGTCGCTCGACCTGCGCGCCTGCTCGGGGGCCACGATCCCCGACGTCCGCGCCGCCCAGCTCGGCGCACTGTCGACGTCGACGCAGAAGGTCACCCTCTCCGTCGGCGGCAACGACGCCGGGTTCGCCGACGTCCTCACCGAGTGCGCCCTGCCGGCGTGGGCGAGCGACTGCGACGCCGCGATCGACCAGGCGCAGGCCACCATCAGCGGCACGCTGCCGTCGGCCCTGTCGTCGCTCTACGCACAGATCGGGTCGCGCGCGCCGTCCGCCGACGTGGTCGTGGTCGGCTACCCGCGGGTGTTCATGGGCGAGGACTGCAACGCCCTCACCTGGTTCTCGCCCGAGGAGCAGACCCGTCTCAACGCCACCGCCGACCGGCTCAACAGCCTCCTGGCGGCACGTGCGTCGGCTGCGGGCTTCCGGTTCGCGAACCCGACGTCGGCCTTCACGGGACACGCGGTCTGCGACGACCCCGAGTGGCTCAACGGCCTGTCCAACCCGGTCGAGGAGTCCTACCACCCGAACGTCGCCGGCCACCGCGACGGCTACGCGCCGCTCGTCGGTGCCCGGGTCGCCTCGACGTCGGTGCGCATCACTGCGGCCACGCAGGAGCAGGCCGCGGAGGAGTCCGACGTGCTCACCGACCGCGCCCGGCGGCACACCGCGGCCGACCGACGCATCGAGCCGCAGGAGTTCCAGGCGCCCGACCTCGACAGCCCACAGGTCCAGCGCGCTGCGCGCCGGCTCGGCATCGACACCTCCGACCGGGCCGAGGTGGACCGCTTCGACCGACGCTTCGCCGCGCGCTGAGCGCCGCGGCCGCTCACACCCAGATCGGGGCGCCGTCGGCCGGGTCCTCCGGGAGCCGGACGGCGGTGCCCTGCGCGACGCGACGTGCCGACCACGCGGCTGCGCCGGCGTCGAGCAGGTCGTCGAGACCTGCACCGCGGGGTGCGACGAGCGGCAGCGTGAGCCCGACCTCGACGAGCAGCGCCCGCCGTCGCGCGGCGCCGTCGGCGGTCTTCTTGCGCTCCAGCAGCGGCTCGCCCGCGAGCTCCGCGAAGCTCGACTCCGGGTGCACCTCCTCGACGCGGACCTCCGGGCGTCCGGCGAGCCATGCGCGCGCGTCGCGGATGGCCGGGAACAGACCGAAGGCCTGCCGGCTGAGACCCAGCCCCGTCGCCTCGCGGTTGAGCCGGTTCGCCTCCGCGTAGTCGGGCGCGTCGATGGCGGCCGTCGACGGCGACCCGAACACCGTCGACGCACGTCCCGGCAGCCGTCGACGCGCCTCGCGCTCGGCGGCTCGTGGTGCGTCGGTCGGCAGGTGCAGGGGGATGTCGACGCCCACCACGTCGACCGGCCCGTGGGCGGCGACGAGACCCCCGACGAGCTCGAGCATCGTGCCGGCGACGAGCACCGCGGCCGTGTCGTCGACGGACCAGTGCACGCCCACCCATCCGGCGCGGCAGCCGTCGACGCCGATGACGGCGGCAGCGGCGGGCAGGGGTGCGGGCGACGTCACGGCTGCATCGTGGCACGGTCGGCTCGTGGCGGCCCGGTTCCGTGGGCGCCGGACGGCAGAATGGGGGAGTGAGCCTCTTCCGCGACCAAGGTGTGGTGCTGCGTACCCACAAGCTGGGCGAGGCCGACCGGATCATCACGCTGCTCACGCGTCAGCGCGGACTGGTCCGCGCCGCCGCCAAGGGGGTGCGGAAGACGTCGTCGCGGTTCGGCGGACGTCTCGAGCCGTTCATGCACGTCGACCTGCAGCTCGCCGAGGGGCGCACGCTCGACGTCATCACCCAGGTGGTCACCCTCTCCGCGTTCGCCCGCGACCTCGGTCTCGACTACCCGGCCTACACCGCCGGCACCGCGATCCTCGAGACCGCCGAGCGTCTCACCCCTCACGACGGCGAGCCGGCGGTGCAGCAGTACCAGCTGCTCGTGGGCGCCCTTGCCGCGCTGTCCGCCCGTCGGCAGCCGCCGAGCACGTTGCTCGACTCCTACCAGCTGCGTGCCCTGGCGGTCGCCGGCTACGCGCCCAGCTTCTCGGGCTGCGCCCGGTGCGGGCTGGAGGGTCCGCACCGCAACCTGCACGTCCCGTCCGGCGGCGTGCTGTGCGACGGCTGCCGGCTCCCGGGCTCCTCGGCACCCCCGGCCGTCACCCTCACGCTGCTCGCGGCGCTGCTCGCCGGCGACTGGCCGGTCGTCGAGCAGGCCGACGACCGCACCCGACGGGAGGCCGCCGGTATCGTCAGCGCGTACCTGTCGTGGCACCTGGAGCACGGACTGCGCTCCATGGGGCACGTCGACCGCTGAGAAACGCCCTGGAGCCATGACCCCCGCACCCCGCCGTCCCCCGAGCGCTCGCCCGGCGCCGCGCGCACCCGAGCCGCACCCGTCCGGCGCGCGCCCGCCCCAGCTCGAGCCGCACCAGGTGCCGCGCCACGTCGCGGTCGTCATGGACGGCAACGGCCGCTGGGCCAAGGAGCGCGGCCTGCCCCGCACGGAGGGGCACAAGCGCGGCGAGTTCGCCCTGCTCGACGTCGTCAAGGGCGCCATCGAGCTCGGCATCGAGGCGGTGAGCGTGTACGCGTTCTCCACCGAGAACTGGAAGCGCTCGCCCGAGGAGGTGCGCTTCCTCATGGGCTTCAACCGCGACGTCGTGCACCGTCGGCGCGACGAGATGCACGCGCTCGGCGTCCGGGTGCGCTGGGCCGGGCGTCCGCGGCGGCTGTGGCGCAGCGTGATCAACGAGCTCGAGACGGCAGAGCGGCTGACCCGCCACAACGACACCCTCAGCCTGACCATGTGCGTCAACTACGGCGGACGCGCCGAGATCGCCGACGCTGCCGCGGCGCTGGCGCGCGACGTCAAGGCCGGCAAGGTCGACCCCGACCGCGTCACCGAGCGCACCTTCGCGCGCTACCTCGACGAGCCCGACCTGCCCGACGTCGACCTCTTCTGGCGCACCTCCGGCGAGCAGCGCACGAGCAACTTCCTGCCCTGGCAGTCGGCCTACGCCGAGCTGGTGTTCTCCGACATCGCCTGGCCCGACGTCGACCGGCTCGCCCTGTGGGCCGCGGTCGAGGAGTACGCCCGACGTCAACGACGGTTCGGATCGGCATGACCGGACCAGGAGGAGCCCCTGTGCGAGGACCGAAGGCGTCGCCGCGCCGTCTGCTGACCGACTGGACCACCACGGCCGGCGTGGCCGGAGACGGCCTGGCCGCACTCGTCGCCGCGGCGGACTCGGTGGCCGACGCGATCCACCTGGCCACGCTCGGCTACGAGGTGTTCGTGCTCGACCCGGTCACCCCCGACGACGCAGCCCCGCCGCGCGTGCACGTCGTCGACGTCGCCGCGGCCGACGTCCCCGACGCGTGGCACGGACGGTTCGCCCTGGTCGTGGCCGACGCGTCGACGTCGGGCCAGGTCGCGCCCTGCGTCGCCGAGGCGGGCCTCCTGGTGGTCGTCGACGACGCGCCGGTCCCGCCCGACCTCGCGCCCGGGCTCGTGGAGGTCGTGGTCGAGGTCGGGCGCGACCCGGACGCCCCGTCCGTCGAGCGCTTCCGCGCGGTGCACGCCCGACTCTGACCCGCGTTGTCTACGATCCGGTCATGCGCCTGCGTCGAACTGCCGCCCTGCTCGCCCTGACCGCCTCCGTCGCCCTCAGCGGCTGCGGTGGTGACGACTCGTCGGCTGCGAAGGACGACGCCGACGGATCGGCGTCGACGGGCGGGTGCGACTGGGTGCGTGGGGGAGAGGCGGCCAAGAAGGTCGACCCGCCCGCGGCGGACGCGAAGCCGGCGACGTCGGTGGTGCTCACGATCAACGGCGCGGAGGTGCCGATCGAGCTGAACACGAAGGCACCCTGCGCCGCGACGTCGTTCACCTCGCTCGCCGAGCAGGGCTACTACGACGACGCCCCCTGCAGCCGCGTGAGCGACCCTGCGCAGGTGCCCTACGGCATCCTCCAGTGCGGCGACCCGACCGGCACGGGCAGCGGCGGCCCCGGCTACTCCTTCGCCGACGAGCTCAGCGGCGACGAGAGCTATCCGGCCGGCAGCGTCGCGATGGCGAACGCCGGCCCTGACACGAACGGGTCGCAGTTCTTCCTGAACTTCGCCGACTCCCAGTTCCCACCGGACTACACCCTGCTCGGCACCATCTCGCCCGAGGGGATGACGGCGCTGAAGAAGGTCGTCTCCGTGGGCGCCGAGGGCGGCGTGGGCGACGGTGCCCCCGCCAAGGCGGTCACCATCGAGTCGGCCCGTCCGGTCGAGTAGCCGCCGCCCCCGCTCGGTAGGGTCGGGGCATGCGTGTTGCGAGGTTCGCGGGGGACGACGACCCCCGATTCGGTCTGGTCGGCGACGAGGACGGGACGCCCACGATCGCCGTCCTGAAGGGTGACCCGCTGTACGCGGGCTACGAGCTGACGGGGCAGAAGATCGCCGTCGACGACGTGCGGCTGCTGGCGCCGGTCATCCCGCGCAGCAAGGTCGTGTGCGTGGGCAAGAACTACGTCGCGCACGCCGCCGAGATGGGCGGGGAGGTGCCCGCCGAGCCTCTCGTCTTCCTGAAGCCGAACACCAGCGTCGTGGGCCCCGGCGACCCGGTCGTCTACCCCGCGCAGAGCTCGGAGGTGCACCACGAGGCCGAGCTGGCCGTCGTGATCGGGCGCATCTGCAAGGACGTCGCCGTCGAGGACGTCGACAAGGTCGTGTTCGGCTACACCGCCGCCAACGACGTGACCGCCCGCGACCTCCAGCGCACCGACGGCCAGTGGGCCCGCGCGAAGGGCTTCGACACGTTCTGCCCGCTCGGACCTTGGATCGAGACCAACCTCGACCCGTCCGACCTGCGCGTGACCTGCGAGGTGGGTGGCGAGCTGCGCCAGGACGGCCGCACGAGCGACATGGTCTTCTCCGTGGCCGACATCGTCGCCTACGTCTCCTCCTTCATGACGCTGCTGCCCGGCGACGTCATCCTCACCGGCACGCCCGAGGGCGTCGGACCCGTCCAGGTGGGCGACACGGTGAGCGTGACCGTCGAGGGCATCGGCACCCTCTCCAACCAGGTGGTCTCCCATGACTGACAGCCCCGTGACGTCGACCGCGTCGATCCCGACGGTCGGCGACGACGTGCCCGTCGTGGCGCGGTTCTGCCCGTCACCCACCGGCAACCCGCACGTCGGCATGGCCCGCACCGCGCTGTTCAGCTGGGCGTACGCGCGGCACCGCGGCGGTCGTTTCGTGTTCCGCATCGAGGACACCGACGCGAGTCGCGACAGCGAGGAGTCCTACGACCTGCTCGTCGACGTGATGCGCTGGCTCGGCCTCGACTGGGACGAGGGCGTCGAGGTCGGCGGCCCGAACGGTCCGTACCGCCAGAGCCAGCGGATGGACGTCTACGCCGACGTCGCGCAGCGTCTGCTCGACGCCGGCCTCGCGTACAAGGCGTACGACACCGCCGAGGAGCTGGAGCAGCGTCGCGACGCGGCCCGCGCGGCGGGTCGCCCGAGTGGCTACGACGGCCTGCACCGCGACCTCACCCCCGAGCAGCAGGCGGCCTACGAGGCCGAGGGCCGCCAGCCGGTGATCCGGTTCAAGATGCCCGCGAAGGACTGGACGTTCGACGACCTCGTGCGTGGACCGATCACCTTCGGCGCCGACAACGTGCAGGACTTCGTCATCGTCCGCGCCAACGGCCAGCCGCTGTACACGCTCACCAACCCCACGGACGACGCGCTGATGGGCATCACGCACGTGCTGCGCGGCGAGGACATCCTCAGCTCCACCCCGCGCCAGATCGCGATGTACGAGGCGTTCGCGCAGATCGGGCTGGGTCACGGCATGGTCCCGCGCTTCGGGCACCTGCCGTACGTGACGGGCGCCGGCAACAAGAAGCTGTCGAAGCGCGACCCCGAGTCGAACCTGCTGGGCTACCGCGACCAAGGCTTCCTCGCCGAGGGGCTCCTGAACTACCTCGCGCTGCTCGGCTGGTCGTTGCCGGCCGTCGACGGTGTCGAGAAGGACGTCTTCACGCTCGAGGAGATGGTGCAGGCCTTCGAGATCTCGCGCGTCAACCCGAACCCGGCGCGGTTCGACCTCAAGAAGTGCGAGGCGATCAACGGCGACCACGTCCGGCTGCTGTCGGATGAGGAGCTGCGCTCCCGCCTGGTGCCGTTCTTCGTGGCGGAGGGCCTTGTGCAGGACCCGCCGACGGAGTCGGAGGCGGCGATGCTGGCGGCGGCGGTGCCGCTCGTGCACGAGCGGATGGCGCTGCTGACCGAGGCGGTGGCGATGCTGCGCTTCCTGTTCGTCGACGACGCCACCTTCACGATCGACGAGGCCGACGCTGCGAAGCAGCTCGACGAGAAGGGTCTCGACGTCGTGCGAGCCGCGCTCGCCGCGCTGGAGTCGATCGGCTCGACCGTGGAGTGGTCGACGCCGACGATCGAGGGCGCGCTGCGCGTGGCGCTGATCGACGACCTCGGGCTGAAGCCGAGGGTCGCGTTCGGGCCGGTGCGCGTGGCGGCCACGGGCAGCCGGATCTCCCCGCCGTTGTTCGAGTCGCTCGAGCTGCTGGGGCGCAAGCGCACCCTGGCGCGGCTGCGCGCCGTCGTCTGAGACCGGCCGACGTCGTCGAGGGACCCGGTTTGAGAGTCCGAGACGACGTCGGGTAAGGTTTCTCCCTGGTTCGGACACCGGTCGAGAGAGCGGGATCCGATACCCCCATGGGGTATGGTGTAATTGGCAACACAGCGGTTTCTGGTACCGCCATTCTAGGTTCGAGTCCTAGTACCCCAGCGAAGATCGGGCTTGCGCCCGGTCCGCGCCCCGTTGGTCTAGCGGTTATGACGCCGCCCTCTCAAGGCGGAGATCGCCGGTTCGAATCCGGTACGGGGTACGAGACAGTCGCACCGCGCCTCGGCGCGGCTGCACTGCTCACATGGTCCCTCGTGGACCGTGGCCCCGTTGTGTAGCGGCCTAGCACGCCGCCCTCTCAAGGCGGTAGCGCGGGTTCGAATCCCGTCGGGGCTACCAGCACCACCCCAGACCCCCCGGCCCTCGGCCGGGGGTCTGGTGCTTTCGCTCGTCCTGCGGCTGCGTTGGTGCGGTTTCTCGTCGAGCAGCGGCTGCGTCGGTGCGGCTCCCCCCTCGGGCGGGGCTGCGCTGGTGCGGCTTTGACTCGTCCTACGCTCCGCAAGGGCCTCGACCGGGCGGCTGGGTGGCGCGCTGGTCTGGGGTGTCGGGCTGCGGGTTGGTGCTGGGAGTGGACGTAGGAGTCTGCGTTTGCGCTGGCCATCGGTGGATCTGCCACCTTCTGAGCGCTCTACAGGTGGCAGATCCACCGCCGGGGAGGTCAGACGTGGCAGAGATTCTCCCTTCTCGTGGACCGTGCCACGAGAAGGGAGAAGCACTGCCCACCCCACCCCGAAGTGCACCCAAGATTCTTCATTCGTGCGACGAAGGACGAACACTTCTGCGTTGGTGACGGGATCCGGTAGCAAACGCAGATTCCTTGAAATCTCAGCGCACGAACGCAGATTCTGGGGTCCCACGCGAGCCACAGCCCGAGACCCCAGACCGGCGCAGCCGCCAGCCGCCCGGTCGAGGCCCTTTCGGAGACCACTCCGAGCGCGACCCGCGGCAGCGCACCAGCAAGTCCGGACCCCTTGCAGCTGCGCAGCAGCGGGACGAGACCCCCGCAGGCAGCGCAGCAGCAGGACGCCCCCGACGCGTGGTCAACCGCCTCACCCGCCGCCCCTAGGGTGGACCCATGCCTCCTGCTCGCATCGCCGTGCTCATCGACGCCGACAACGCGCCTGCCTCGAAGATCGGCGCGATCTTGTCGCAGGTCGCGAAGTCGGGGAACGCGCACGTCAGGCGTGCGTACGGGGACTGGAAGAACGCGCACCTGAAGGGGTGGGAGAGCCGGCTGCAGGAGTTCGCGATCGCGCCGGTGCAGCAGTTCGCGTACACGAAGGGCAAGAACGCGTCCGACATCGCGATGGTGATCGACGCGATGGACCTCCTGCACGCCGGTGTGGCCGACGGGTTCGCGATCGTCTCGAGCGACGCCGACTTCACGCCGCTCGTCATGCGGCTGCGCCAGTCGGGCGCCGAGGTGCTCGGGTTCGGTGGGGAGAAGGCGCCCAAGGCGTTCCAGAACGCGTGCTCGACGTTCTACAAGCTCGAGACGCTGCGCGAGGACGACGACACCGACGACGACGTCGAGGACACCGACGACGTCGCCGAGACCGGTGGCGCCGGCGGCGGCGACACCGTCGAGACCACGAAGACGTCGGCAGGGCGCACCACGCGGCCCGGTCAGCGGGTCGACTCCGCCACCCTCAAGAGCGACCGTCAGCTCGTGCGCATGCTGCGCACCGCGGTCGACGAGGCCGCGGACGACGACGGGTGGGCGCAGCTGTCGCAGGTGAGCGACCAGATCCGCAACCAGTCGTCGATCCAGCCCGGCAACTACGGCTACGCCAAGTTCAGCGGCCTGATCGAGGCGATCGACCTGTTCGAGGTCAAGCGCGACGGCAAGGCCGTGATGGTCCGCCGGAGGAAGCGCGGACGCTGACGTCCCACGGCCACGTCCGAATCCCGCCAGAGACCTCAGGGCCGCCAGGGCAGGATGGGGGTGTGGACGACGTCGAGGCGCAGTACCGGGCGGTGAGCTCGCGCGACGAACGCTTCGACGGCGTGTTCTTCACCGCGGTCCGCACGACCGGCATCTACTGCCGCCCGTCCTGCCCCGCGCGAACGCCGCGGCGCGAGAACGTCGAGTTCCACCGCAGCGCCGCGTCGGCGGAGGCCGCCGGCTTCCGGGCCTGCCGACGGTGCCGCCCCGACAGCACGCCCGGGTCGCCGGAGTGGGACGTCCGCGCCGACGTCGTGGGCCGGGCGGTCCGCCTGGTGCGCGACGGCGTGGTCGAGCGTGAGGGTGTGCCGGGTCTCGCGAGCCGGCTCGGCTACAGCGAGCGGCACGTCACCCGCATGCTCACCCAGGAGCTCGGCGCCGGTCCGCTCGCGCTCGCGACGTCGCAGCGCACACGGACGGCGCGGGTGCTCGTCGAGACGACGGACCTGTCGATGGCCGACATCGCGTTCGCGTCGGGGTTCTCGTCGGTGCGTCAGTTCAACGACGCGTTCCGTCGGGCCTTCGCGCGGACGCCGACCGAGCTGCGTGCGCACGGGCCGGCGGGCACGCGCGGGGGCGGCGCGCTGCACCTGCGGCTCGCCGTCCGCCAGCCGTTCCACGCCGACGCGCTGGCCGGCTTCCTGGCCGACCACGCCGTGCCCGGCCTGGAGCGCGGTGACGGGCGGCTGTTCGCGCGCGTGCTGACCCTGCCCCACGGCAACGGTGCTGCCGAGATGGTCCTGCACGACGACCACGTGGCCGTCCGGCTCGAGCTCGCCGACCAGCGCGACCTGACCGCGGCGGTCGCGCGGCTGCGTCACCTCCTCGACCTCGACGCCGACCCCGCTGCCGTCGACACCGCGCTCGCCGAGCCGGGCCCGCACGCGGTCGACCTGGCCGACCTCGTCGCGACCCGCCCCGGTCTGCGGGTGCCGGGCACGGTCGACGCCGCCGAGACCGCCGTCCGCACCGTGGTCGGGCAGCAGGTCTCCGTCAGCGGGGCCCGGACGGTCCTCGGCCGCGTCGTGGCGACGGCGGGGGAGCCCGTGACCTTCGACCTCGCGCACGAGCACGGCCTCACCCACGCGTTCCCGACGGCCGACGCGCTCGCCACGCTCGAGCCGGAGACGCTCCCGATGCCGCGCTCGCGCGGGCGCACCGTGGTCGGGCTCGCGCACGCGGTCGCGGTGGGCGACCTCTCGCTCGACGTCGGCGTCGACCGGGACGAGGCGAGCCGGACGCTGCTGGCGCTCCCGGGCATCGGACCCTGGACGGTCGGCTACGTCCGGATGCGCGGACTCGGCGACCCCGACGTCCTCCTCGACACCGACCTGGTCCTGCGCCGCATCCTCGACGCCCGCGGTGCCACGACCGACGACGTCCGGCACTGGAGCCCCTGGCGCTCCTACGCCGGCATGCACCTGTGGACCGAGCACCTCGCCCGCCAGGCCGAGCAGCGCACGAGAGGATCGAGAGCATGAGCACCCGATGGATCGACTCACCGATCGGAGGCCTGCGGCTGCACGCGTCGGCCGGGCTCCTCACGAGGATCGAGTTCGACGCGGAGCCGGTCGGCCGGCGGGTCGCCGACCCCGTCCTCGACCTCGCGGAGGAGCAGCTGGCCGCCTACTTCGCGGGGGAGCGGCACGAGTTCGACCTCCCGCTCGCCAACGACGGCACCGAGTTCCAGAAGAAGGTGTGGGGCGAGCTGCACCGGATCCCGTACGGCGAGACCGCGAGCTACGCCGAGGTGGCGCGCCGTCTGGGGTACGAGCCGGTGGTCTCGCGCGCGGTCGGCGCGGCCAACGGCGCCAACCCGCTGCCCGTCGTCGTGCCGTGCCACCGGGTGGTCGGCGCCGACGGCTCGCTCACCGGGTACGCAGGCGGTGTCGAGCGCAAGCGCACCTTGCTCGCACTGGAGCGCCCCGGCCTGTTCTGACCGGGGCGCTCCACGTCCGTGGCTCAGACCTCCTCGGCGAACACCACACGGTTCTCGGTGTAGCGGCCGACGCCGCGGTCGTACGGTCCGGTGCAGGTGATGAGCCGCAGCTGGGAGTCACCCGTCTCGCCGTACACGTCGTCGGTCGGGAACCGTCCGTCCTGCGGTACGTCGCGCACCTCGGTGATCTCGTAGGTGCGGCGCTGGTTGCGGGTGTCGACGACGCTCACCTGCTGGCCGACCTGCAGCTCCGTGAGCCGGGCGAAGACGGCCGGTCCCGTGCGTGAGTCCTTGTGGCCGGCGATGACCACCGGCCACGTCTCGCCCGGCTTGCCGCCGCCGGTGAACCAACCCACGCGGGCAGGGTCCTCGGGCACCTCCAGCTCGCCGCTCGCGTCGTCGATGCCGAGGTCGACGAGCTCCTCGTCGAGACCCAGGGTCGGGATCGTCACGCGCCGCGGGGGAGCCGCTGCGCGCTCCGTCGCCGGGCTCGTCGGCGCGGCGGCGGTCGCCGAGGCACTCGACGTGCTGCGCGGCGGCTCCTCGGGCGCCGCGTCCTGCCCGCCGCAGCCCGAGAGCAGTGCGACGAGCAGGACGGCGAGCAGGACGACCGGGGCGACGCGGGTGCGCTCAGGCACCCTGACGACGCCGCACGACGGTGGCACCGGCGACGCCGAGACCGAGCAGCGTCAGGGCCGCGACCGGCAGGAGGGTCGGGGACCCGGCGGTGCCGCCCTGGCCCGTGTCGACGCCGTTGACGGGCAGCTGGCGCTCGTCGTCCGCGTCGGCGACGCCCTCGCCCGGCGCGGGCTCGTCGTCGGCCGGCGGCGTCGGCTCCTCGTCGACCGCGTTCGCGGCGTCCAGCAGCTCCTGGCTGAAGACCAGCTGGCCACGCACGGCGCCCGCCGTGAAGCCGGCGGTGTGCGTGTCCGCGGAGAACCCGGCCGGGTTCGCCTCGAGCTGCGCGAGGGTGAAGCCGGTGCCGGTGTCGGTGCCGTTGGGTGCGAGACCCGTGGTGAACGGACCCTCCGAGCAGCCGGTGCTGGTGCGCACCGTCGCCGTCGGGTCGTCAGCGGGCGTCGGGTTCGGGAAGGCGATCCGCGGCGGGCCGTTGACGCCCGCGCCGGTCTGGTGGATGTGCGTCGCGGTCTTGGCGGGGCTCTGGTACGGCGTCACCACGTTGTTCAGCGTGATGTTCCAGCAGATGACCTCCTCGTCGGAGTTCACGAGGAACTCGAAGCGACCCGTCGCGCCCGGCTGGCCGACGCCCACGGTGCCGTCGGTGCCGACGACCTGCTGGGGCGTCGCGTCGACGACGAAGGCGCTCGTGAAGCTCTCCGGCGGGTCGACGGGGTCGGGGGTGTCGGCCGAGGCGGTCGACCCGAGGGCGCCCAGGGTCAGGGTCGCGGTGGTCGCGAGGACTCCCGCTCCGGTCCATCGGGTGGCGCGCTTCACGGTCATGGTGGTCCCTTCGTCGTGAGGCGCCGGACGACGCCCGCTCGCGGGGTGTACGTCGGTCGACGACGTCGCGTTCACGGCGTGCACCGGCTTTCTTCTCCCCGCGTCTCGGTGAACGACGACGGCGCGGTGGGCGTAGACCTCGGCATGGGCGCGACGTCGGTGATCGATCTGCCGAGTCGTCCTCGCGTGGCTACGGTGGTGCGGACCCGAGCGCGAGAGGACGGCCGGATGGATCCTCGCGGGTTCGACGTACGTGCTGCGTACGCCGCTCACGGCCACGACCTCCTGGGCTTCATGGTCAATGCCGTGCGCGACCGCGGCCTCGCGGAGGAGTGCGTCCAGGAGACGTTCACGCGGGCCTGGCAGGCGCGCGAGCGCTACGACCCGGCGCGCGCCTCGCAGCGCACCTGGCTGTTCGCCATCGCCCGCAACGTCGTCGTCGACGCCGTGCGGGCGCGGGCCCGCCGGCCCGCGCCGGCGTCGGGGGAGCAGACCGAGGAGTCCGCGACCCGTGACGCTGACCTTGCGCGCCTCCTCGACCACGTGACGCTGGTGTGGGCCCTGGCCCAGCTGAGCGAGGCCCACCGCCGTGTCGTCGTGGCCGTGCGGCTGGAGGGCTTCGGCTACGAGGAGCTCGCAGAACGTGACGGCGTGCCGGTCGCGACCCTGCGCACCCGCATGTTCCACGCGCTGCGAGCCCTGCGTGCGATCCTCGACGAGGGAGAGGAGAGCCGATGACTACGTCGCACCGCCGTGAGCAGCTGCTGGCCGCTGCTGCCACGGGCACCCTCGGCGCCGACGAGCAGGCCGAGCTCGACGCCCTGCTGCGCGAGGACCCGCAGGCGCGGGAGGAGCTCGAGGCACTGCGCGACGACGCCCGACGTCTCGACGCCTGGCACGCGCCCGCGGGGGAGGGCTGGCTGGCGGCCGAGCCGTCCGCCGCGCTCGACGCGCGCGTGGCGTCCGTGGCCGGCCCGGGCCCGTCGGGGTCCGACCACGACGGGCGACGGAGCATGGGAGGGGCCCGGCGAGGGCGCCTGGTGCTCGCCGCGGCGCTGCTGGTGCTGGCCGGTTCCGGCGCGACGCTCGCCGTCCAGTCCCTCACGAGCGAGCGTCCGGTGCAGGGCCCGCCCGGGACCCTCGGTGCCGTCGAGACGCTCGCGCCGGTGCGCGGCGACAGTCGTGAGCCCGCCGACGTGCAGGCGGCGTTCGTCGCGCACACCTGGGGGACCGAGGCCGTGCTCGACGTCCGGCGCACGCGCCCGGGCGCTGCCTACGAGGTCTACGTCGTCGACGAGTCTGGCCGCGAGGTCGAGGCCGGCGGGTTCCTCGGCTCGCGGGTCGAGGTGCACTGCCGCGTCAACGCCGCGGTCGCGCGCCAGGACGTCTCGGGGCTGAGGATCGTCGACGCCCGAGGTGCGACGGTCGCCCTCGCGCGGGCCCCCCGCGTCTGACGGTTGCGAGGTTCATCGACGTGTCATCTTCGTCTGTCATCATCCGGCCGGAGCCCTGACGAGAGCAAGGAGCGAGATGGCCAAGGTCACGTCGTCCGACGACACCACCCCCGCCGTGGGCAAGGCCGGTGTCGAGAAGTCCGGCAAGAACGCCGGGAAGAAGACGAAGAAGGCGAAGAAGGCGAAGCAGGCCCTCTCCGATGCCGAGGAGCAGCTCGCGAAGGCGCTCAAGCAGGTCGAGAAGCTGCGGTCGACGGTCGAGCTGCTCGAGGGCAAGCTGGAGAAGTCGAAGGCGAAGTCCCAGCAGTGGAAGACCGAGGCGCGTCAGGAGCGCACCAAGGTGGCCAAGCTCGAGGCTAAGCTGCGACGGGCCAAGCGGGACGCGCCCGTCGACCGACAGCCGCCGGCCGAGCGCGGCGACCTGCCGGTGGACGACCCGTCGGTGCCCGACGCGTCGTGGACCGTCGTGCGGCTGCGGGCCGCGGCCCGTGAGAAGCAGCTCCCGGGCGTCTCGCGCATGACGAAGTCGGCCCTGCTCGACGCCCTGCGGTCCTGACCCGGCTCTTCGACGCGGGCTGGCGACCAGGAGGCGTCAGCCCGCGCGACGCAGGCTCTGGCTCAGCCGCTCCGCCGCGGCGGCGACCGCCGGCGCGTGCATGCGTCCGGGCTGCCGGGTGAGGCGCTCGAGCGGACCCGACACCGACACGGCCGCCACGACCTTGCCGGAGGGGGAGCGCACGGGGGCCGAGACTGAGCCGACGCCCGGCTCGCGCTCTCCGACGCTCTGGGCCCAGCCGCGTCGGCGCACGGCCGACAGCTCCGCGGCGGAGAACGTCGCCTTGAGCAGGCCCTTGTTCATCCGCTCGGGGTCCTCCCAGGCGAGCAGGATCTGCGCGGCGGACCCGGCGGCCATGGTGAGCTGGCCGCCGACGGGGATCGAGTCGCGCAGGCCGGTGGGCCGGTCGGCCGCGGCGACGCACACGCGGAAGTCGCCCTGACGGCGGTACAGCTGGGCCGACTCGCCGGTGATGTCGCGCAGTCGGGCGAGCACCGGGCCGGCGGCGGCCAGCAGCCGGTCCTCACCGGCCGCGGCGGCGAGCTCGCCGAGGCGCGGGCCGAGCACGAAGCGACCCTGCATGTCGCGGGAGACCAGGCGGTGGTGCTCCAGCGCCACGGCGAGGCGGTGCGCCGTCGGACGGGCGAGCCCGGTGGCGGCGACGAGACCGGCCAGGGTGGCGGGGCCCGGCTCGAGGGCGGAGAGCACGAGGGCTGCCTTGTCGAGCACTCCCACACCGCTGGCGTTGTCCATGCCTTGATACTGCCGTATCGCATGGTGAGACGCAAGTGTTATGCTCTCCACGCGCCGCAGGACGGGCGCACCACGGACCTGGAGACCACGTCAGAGGAGAGATGATCGCGATGGGCAGGACGCTCGCGGAGAAGATCTGGGACGACCACGTCGTCCGCACGGCAGACGGTGAGCCCGACCTCCTCTACATCGACCTCCACCTCATCCACGAGGTCACGAGCCCCCAGGCCTTCGACGGTCTGCGCCTCTCCGGCCGCCCCGTACGTCGTCCCGACCTGACGCTCGCGACCGAGGACCACAACATCCCGACGACGGACCTCGACAAGCCGATCGCCGACCCGGTCTCGCGCACGCAGGTCGAGACGCTGCGTCGCAACGCCGAGGAGTTCGGCGTGCGGCTGCACCCGATGGGCGACATCGACCAGGGCATCGTCCACGTCGTCGGCCCGCAGCTGGGTCTCACCCAGCCGGGCATGACGATCGTCTGCGGCGACTCGCACACGTCGACGCACGGTGCGTTCGGCTCGATCGCCTTCGGCATCGGCACCAGCGAGGTCGAGCACGTGCTGGCCACGCAGTCGCTGTCGCAGGCCAAGCCGAAGATGATGGCGGTGGAGGTCGAGGGCACGCTGCCCGAGGGCTCGACCGCCAAGGACCTGATCCTGGCGCTCATCACGCAGGAGACCACGGGCGGCGGTCAGGGCTACATCGTCGAGTACCGCGGCGAGGCCATCCGCGCGCTCTCCATGGAGGAGCGCATGACGATCTGCAACATGAGCATCGAGTGGGGTGCCAAGGCCGGTCTGATCGCCCCCGACGAGACGACCTTCGCGTACATCCAGGGCCGTCCGCACGCCCCGCAGGGCGAGGCGTGGGACGAGGCCGTGGCCTACTGGCGCGACCTGGTCACCGACGACGACGCCCACTTCGACAAGGTGGTGCGCCTCGACGCCTCGCAGGTCACCCCGTTCGTCACGTGGGGCACGAACCCGGGCCAGGGCGCACCGCTGTCGGCGACCGTTCCCGACCCCGAGAGCTTCGAGGACCCGATCGAGCGTGAGGCCGCCGCCAACGCGCTCGCCTACATGGGGCTCGAGGCCGGGACGCCGCTGCGCGACATCGCCGTCGACACCGTGTTCGTCGGCTCGTGCACCAACGGTCGCATCTCCGACCTGCGTCGAGCGGCCGAGCTGATCAAGGGCCACAAGGTCGCCGACGGCACCCGCATGCTCGTGGTGCCCGGGTCCGTCCGGGTCCGCCTGCAGGCGCAGGAGGAGGGCCTCGACCAGGTGTTCACCGAGGCCGGTGCCGAGTGGCGGGGCGCAGGCTGCTCCATGTGCCTCGGCATGAACCCCGACCAGCTCACGCCGGGCGAGCGCAGTGCCTCGACGTCGAACCGCAACTTCGAGGGCCGCCAGGGCAAGGGCGGCCGGACGCACCTCGTCTCGCCCGACGTCGCGGTCGCCACGGCCGTCCTCGGCCACCTGGCCAGCCCCGCCGACCTCGAGCCCGTCCGCGCGACCGCAGGAGTCTGACCATGGAGAAGTTCACCTCGCACACCGGCGTCGGCGCGCCCCTGCGTCGCAGCAACGTCGACACCGACCAGATCATCCCCGCCGTCTACCTGAAGCGGGTCACCCGCACGGGCTTCGAGGACGGGCTGTTCGCGGCCTGGCGCAACGACCCCGACTTCGTGCTCAACCGCGAGCCCTACCAGCACGCGACCGTCCTGGTCGCCGGCCCCGACTTCGGTACCGGCTCGTCGCGCGAGCACGCCGTGTGGGCGCTGCAGAACTACGGCTTCAAGGCCGTCATCAGCTCGCGGTTCGGCGACATCTTCCGCGGCAACTCCGGCAAGGCCGGTCTGCTGGCCGCGCAGGTCGACGAGAAGGTCGTGCAGCGCCTCTGGGACCTCCTGGAGGAGGAGCCCGGCGCCCAGGTCACCGTCGACCTCGAGTCGCGCACGGTGCGGGCGGGCGAGGGTCCCGACGCGATCGTCGACTCGTTCACGATCGACGACTACACCCGCTGGCGCCTGCTCGAAGGTCTCGACGACATCGCCATCACGCTCTCGCACGACGACGACATCGCGGCGTACGAGCAGCGTCGACCGGCCTTCAAGCCGGCCACGCTCTGACCCACGCCCGGACGTCCGTCCGGCGCGCTGCCAAGAGGCTCCAGTCGCTCTTGACCGCACCCGCGGTGCCGGTGCGAGAGTGAGGCCGGAGCGGGTCCACAGGGCCCCG
The DNA here is from genome assembly GCF_001509405.1 of Aeromicrobium erythreum. Lineage (NCBI taxonomy): Bacteria > Bacillati > Actinomycetota > Actinomycetes > Propionibacteriales > Nocardioidaceae > Aeromicrobium > Aeromicrobium erythreum. The sequence continues at coordinate 2,403,853 of NZ_CP011502.1, read as the reverse complement.
GAGGGGCAGGAGGCAGCGATGGTCGTCGTCGTGGAGGTCGCGTCGACCGTGCCGCTGCCACGCGAGCTGGTGTGGGAGCGAGTGGCATCGGTGGCGGGCATCCAGCACGAGATGCTCCCGTGGCTGCTCATGTCGATGCCGCGCGGCACGGAGCAGCTCGACGTCGACACCCTCCCCGTCGGGCAGCCGCTCGGCAAGGCCTGGCTCCGGCTCCTCGGCGTGCTGCCGGTGGAGTATGACGACCTCACCGTGGTCGAGGTCGAGCCCGGCCGGCGGTTCCGCGAGGTCTCGCGGATGCTGTCCGCGCGTCGGTGGGAGCACGAACGCACGTTGTCGTCGGTCGACGGGGGTGGCACGCAGGTGCACGACAGGCTCACGATCGAGCCCCGTCTGCGCCATGGCGCCGGTGCCACCCGCGCCGTCGGTGACGGCGATCTTCCGGCACCGCCACCGACGGCTGGCCCGGTGGTGCGCGGAGCACGCGGTGGGCCCCTGAGGGCTCGACACGTGCCGCCCGTCACGTCGCGCGGCGACCGCACGTCATAGGGTCGGGCCCATGGATCGTCCCCGGGCACAGCTGCCGCGAGCGACCCGGTGGATCGTGCGGATCCTGCGCCCGTTCCTCATGGTCGTCACCCGGCGCGACTGGCGGGGTGTCGAGAAGCTGCCGCGCGACGGCGGCTACGTGATCGCCCCGAACCACATCTCGCACCTCGACCCCATCCTCATCAGCCACTTCATGGTGGACCAGGGGGTGGCGCCGCGCTTCCTTGCGAAGGACACGCTGTTCTCCGTCAAGGGCCTCGGGCCGCTGCTCGCCGGCGCGGAGCAGATCCCCGTGCACCGCAGCACCGAGGGTGCAGCGGAGTCGCTACGCTCGGCCGTCGCCGCGGTCGAGGAAGGCAAGGTGATCTCGATCTACCCCGAGGGCACCATCACCCGCGACCCCGACCTGTGGCCGATGAGCGGGCGCACCGGGGCGGTCCGGGTCGCCCTCGCCACCGGACGTCCGCTCGTGCCGCTCGCGCAATGGGGCGCGCAGCGCATCCTCTGGCCGTACACGAAGCTCCCGCGGTTCCTGCCGCGCAAGACGATCCACGTCGTGGTGGGCGACCCGGTCGACCTCTCCGACCTCGTCGGCCTGCCGATCACCGAGGACGTCCTGCGCACCGCCACCGAGCGGCTCATGGACACGCTGACCGCGATGGTCGGCGAGATCCGCGGTGAGCTGCCGACCGGCCCCCGGATCGACGTGCACACGCTCGCCGCCCCCCGGACCGCGTACCGTGCACCGACCGACGCGACCGACGACGTCGCCCCTCCAGCCGACCCCGCCCCGTCCGGCGCGGACGACACCCCGAAGGAGCCGTGATGGCCAGGACCGCCGTGATGGGAGCAGGATCGTGGGGCACCGCGTTCGCGCTGGTGCTGGCCGACGCTGGCAACGACGTACGGCTGTGGGGCCGGCGCGCCGAGCTCTGCGACGCGATCAACGCGACGCACGAGAACGCCGACTACCTGCCCGGCATCGCGCTGCCGGAGACCGTCCGCGCCACCCACGACCCGCGTGAGGCGCTCGCCGGCGCGGAGGTCGTGGTGCTCGCCGTGCCGTCGCAGCAGCTGCGCGCCAACCTCGGCGACTGGGGCGACGGGATCGAGGACTCCGCGGTCATGGTCAGCCTCATGAAGGGCGTCGAGCTCGGCACGCACCTGCGCATGAGCGAGGTGGTCGCCGAGCTCACGGGTGCCGGTCCCGAGCGCATCGCCGTGGTCACCGGCCCGAACCTCGCGAAGGAGATCGCTCGGCGCGAGCCGGCGGCCAGCGTGGTGGCGTGCGCCGACCAGGCCGTCGCCGAGCGGCTCCAGAAGCTGTGCCACACGGCGGCGTTCCGCCCGTACACGAACACCGACGTCATCGGCTGCGAGCTCGGCGGCACCACCAAGAACGTGATCGGCCTGGCCGTCGGCGTGTGCATCGGTCTCGGCTTTGGCGACAACACGAAGGCGTCGGTGATCACGCGCGGTCTCGCCGAGACCGCACGGCTCGGGGTCGCGATCGGCGCCGACCCGCTGACCTTCTCGGGGCTCGCCGGCATGGGCGACCTGGTGGCCACCTGCTCGTCACCGTTGTCGCGCAACCGCACCTTCGGCGAGAAGCTCGGTCAGGGCCTGAGCGTCGAGGAGGTGACGGCGCAGACCCGGCAGGTCGCCGAGGGCGTCAAGTCGTGCCGCTCCGTCGCGGAGCTCGCCGCCGCCCACGACGTGGACATGCCGATCGTCACCCACGTCGCCGCGCTCATCGCGGGCGAGATGGACCCCGAGGCGCTCGTGAAGGCGCTCATCTCGCGCGAGGCCAAGCCAGAGGTCCGCTGACCCTCGCGTCGCCCTGCGCGGGGCTCAGATCGCCGCGAGGGACCGCTCGACGTCGTACCAGATGTCCTCGACGTCCTCGATGCCCACCGAGAGACGCACCAGCGCCTCGGGCACCACGTCGGGCTCCGCCGCGTGCCGGCGACGTCGCTCCCAGGTGGACTCCACGCCGCCGAGGCTCGTGGCGTGGGTGATGACGTCGGACTGCTCGGTGACCTTCTGCGCCATCTCCGGCCCGCCCTGCACCTCGAAGGACAGGATCGTGCCCCAGCCGGGGTAGCGGATGCCGGAGACCACCGACGACGACTGCAGACGTCGGGCGATCTCGCGCGCGTTGGCCTCCGCGCGGTCGAGGCGCACGTGCAGCGTGCGGATGCCGCGGGTGGCGAGCCAGCACTCCATCGCGCCGGGGATGGCGCCGAGGTTGGCGCGGCGGGCCTCGATGGCACGGTGCGCCCGCGGGTTGCCGGTGACCACGGCGCCGAGGATCACGTCGCTGTGCCCGGAGATGAGCTTGGAGGCCGAGTGCACGACGAAGTCGGCGCCCAGCTCGAGCGGCTTCTGCCGCAGCGGCGTCGCGAACGTGTTGTCGACGGCGACGGCCGTGCCGGCGCGCGCGGCCTCGGCGGCGATGTGCTCGACGTCGGCGACCTCCAGCAGCGGGTTGGTGGGCGACTCGAGCCAGACGAGCGCGGCGTCGTCGGCGGCGTCGACCACGGCCTGGGTGTCGGTGACGTCGACGAGCCGCAGGTCGATGAGTCCGCGTCGGGCGCGCTCGCGCAGCTGCACCAGCGTGCCGGAGTAGGCGCCGGCGGGGGCGACCACGGCCGCGCGGGCGGGCACGAGGTCGAACACGGCCGCGCAGGCCGCCTGACCCGACGCGAACGCGAGGGCGCGACCGCCCTCCAGGGCTCCCAGCACCTCCTCGAACGCGGTCCACGCCGGGTTGCCGTGACGTCCGTACTCGGACTCGCCGCCGGGGACGAGGGCGCTGGCCAGCGTGATCGGCGCGTTCAGCGGGGCCCCCGGGGTGCGAGCAGGACGCCCGGCTCCGACGGCGATGGTCGACGACGAGAGCTCGGGTCCGTGCATGACCTCCATTGTGCAGGCCGCCGCCGACACAGCCCAGGGGCCGAGGGCCTCTTCCGCCGTGACATGTTCCATAGGCTCCCGCGGCACGTCGCCGACGCGGGCTAGGCTGACGGGCGATGAACGAGACCTCCAGCACCGTGCCCGCCCGTCCCCGGGTCGTCGTCCTGTTCGGCGGGCGTTCCAGTGAGCACGGGGTCTCCTGCCTCACCGCACGCAACGTCGTCGCGGTCGTGGACCGCGAGCGCTACGACGTCCTCACCGTGGGCATCACGCCCGACGGTCGCTGGGTGCGCGACGACCTCTCCGCCCCGGTGCCGGCGAGCGGACTGCCCGAGGTGGCCGTCGACGGCGAGCCGTTCGCGTGGGAGGAGCTGCGCGACGTCGACGTCGT